>NZ_JBEXQA010000011.1:47068-239389 GCF_040612395.1 Streptomyces sp. NPDC006430 | reverse complement strand
GGTACTGCAGGGGGGACCCTGTGGGAGAGTAGGACGCCGCCGAACAATCATTGTGGGAAAGCCCCGCACCTTATGGTGCGGGGCTTTTCTGCGTTCAGGAGCAATGACCGAAACGGGCCAGGTAGTGCCAGACCCGCTTGAGGTCCTGCTCGTCGTAACGGCCGGTGCGGGCCGCCTCGCCGAGGATGCGGGGGGTCAGCCGGCCCGATACGGCGATGGCCGCGCCGAGGTCCACGTACTCCTGGCCGCGGTAGGCGGGGTGGCGGCGGAGTTCCTCGACGGTCAGGGAGAAGCCGGGGTGCCATTCGATCGGGCACGGGAGCTTCTCGGCTGCCGCCCCGACCTCCGTGTCCCGATGGCTGGGGTCCAGTACGAGGGCGGCCACATCGCGGTCGAGCCGGACCGGGTCGTGTATCTGGGCTTCGATGTAGTCGTCCAGGAGGTCCTGCTCGTCGGCCTCCGCCAGGGCGATCAGGGACATGCGATCGGCGACGCCGAAGGATTCGGGCTCCAGGTAGCTGTCCGGGTAGCAGAAGGTGGTGCGGCGCAAGGCCTCGGCGGTCAGCCGGAAATGGGCGGAGCCGAAGCGGGGAGCGGCGCCCACCGCGCGACGGCGGAAGTTCAAGGCCCCGTAGACGGGGCGGGCTTCGGCCGGGGCGTCGTCGTACGCGCCTCCGAAGATGCGGCTCTCCCAGTGCCAGCGTGCTCCGCCGGGGTGGGCGGTGAGGCCGCCGTTGCTGGTCCCCGTGACGAACTGAGAACGGTAGACGCCCTCCTCGGCCAGGGCGGCGAGGATCGGACGGTCGCCGAAGAAGCGGTCGGGGTGGAAGTTGAGCGTCACCGGCAGCGTCGGGTCCATCGGGGGGCCGGACGAGAGGCTGCTGACGTGGCGGAGAGCCCGTGCAAGGAAATTCATGGATGCAGTGTGCATCAGCCTCGTGGTTGGATTCGGACCCATGAACCACTACGTGATACGTCCGGTGCGGGCCGAGGAATGGCAGAAGGTCAAGGAACTGCGGCTCGCCGCACTGCACGATCCCATCGCGCCCCTGGCGTTCCTGGAGACGGTGGACCAAGCCGAGGCCAGGACTGACGCGTTCTGGCAGGACCGGGCTGCGGGGGCCTCGCACGGGCGCCACGCCCGGCAGTTCGTGGCCGAGGCCCCGGACGGGCAATGGGTCGGGTCGGTGACGGTCCTGATCGAGGAGGGCGGCACCACCGACTACTTCGACCATGCCATCGCGCAGACGCAGGGGCACCTGGTGGGCGTGTTCGTACGCGCCGAACAGCGCGGCACCGGGTTGATCGAGGAACTCTTCGCGGCCTCGCTGGACTGGGCCTGGTCGCTGGAGGAGCCGGCAGTGGAACGCGTACGCCTCTTCGTGCACGAGGACAACGCGCGGGCCGGGAGCTTCTACCGGCGGTACGGGTTCCGGGCGAGCGGGCACGTCGTACCCGTACCGGGCGATCCGTCCGCCAAGGAGCTGGAATACGTCCTCACCAGGCCGTAAAGCGCGCGCTCAGCCGTGCATGGGGTCGAGGGGCGCGTCGGGCCAGTGGGCGCGAGCCTGTTCGCGACTGCGGCACAGGGCAAGCAGCGGCAGGGCCTCCTCCGCCAGGAGGACGGGGAGTTGGGGGATCGGGGCCACGGCCGCGACGTCATCGAGGACCAGCGTGAGTGGTGGGTCGAGCCGACCGTGGGATGACCGTGCGGCCATGCGGCGGCCGTGCTCGACCACGCTCGAGGCGAGTGCGGTGAGCAGCGGCATCGCACCCGGGTGGGTGCGGGGGTCTTCCAGGGGTTCGCCCACCAAGTAGAGAGTGCCCCCTTCGGACACGAACGATGCCAGGGCGAGCGCATCTGTTCGGTTCGGGTTGCAGGCCTCGCGGATGTGGATGGACGTGAGGCAGGAGAGGGCACGGGCCGTCAGGTGCTGGGCCTGCTCACGGCGTTCGGGGTGGGCGGTCAGGGCGCTTTCCAGCTCGCCGGCGGCGCCGGGGGCGGCGCGGGGGTGGGTGCGCAGGACCCGGACCGGTTCCTGGGCGCCGTTGCCCTGGGCCCAGCGGTGCAGCTGCTTGAACGGGCGGTCGTCGAGTGCGGCGGCCTGCAGCCAGCTGCGCAGGAGCGTCTCCGCCGTATCGGCGACGGCCGCGTCCATCCGGGCCTGGGGGCGTACGGGAGCCAGGAGGGCGAGGGCGCGGGCGGCGGCGGTGTCGCGGTCGGCGCAGGCGTCGGCGGGGTTCCAGTGCATGCGGGCCGGGGTGTCGCAGAGGTGCGAGGGGTCGTAGAGGAGGACCGGGCCGAGCTTGGCGCGGGCGTCCTTGGTTTCCGACCAGAGGGCGGGGGAGGAGGTCAGGACGAGGGCGGCGCCGTCCGCTGCCGCGACGGCTTGGGTGGCGAGGTGGTGGCGTTCGGCCGGGGTGCCGTAGACCAGGCGGGTTCGCCGGGCGGGGGCGGGAGCGGGGGCAGGGGCAGGGGCAGGGGCAGGGGTCCGGGTCGGCGCGTAGCCGAAGCCGTGGCCGTAGGCCTCGTCTGTGGTGCCGGTGCCGGTGCCGGTGCCGGTGCGCGGGGCGTCGACTTCGAGTCCCCGTGCCTCGAACGCAGGCGGGGCCGGGATGGTCGGCGTGGCCTGGGTGAGCGGCTGGGCCGGGATGGTCGGTGGGGCTGGGTGGGGCGGTTCGTGTGGGGTGGGGTGCTTGGCGCGGGCCTGGCGGGACTTGGTGCGGGCGATCACGCCCATCACGAAGACCGTCAGGACGAAGAGCACCATGAGCTGGCTGATGAACAGGCCCCAGAAGAGGCCCCAGCCCGAGAGGGCCGCAGGGTCGGTGGCCGGCCAGGCTCCCGACACGTCGTGCGGTTGGGTTATCAGGGCGCGGACCGCCCCCGGGGTGCGGGTGAACGTGACGGTGGCAGGCCAGGACCCCTTCGAGAACAGGGCGGCGAGGCCCGTCGACGACCAGACCAGGGCGGCCAGCCCGAGGAGGAAGGCCAGGAGGCCGACCAGGACGCCGTCCGGGATGCCGCCGCGGGCCGGGGCCGCCGTACGTCTCGTGTCGCTCTCGTGCACGGTTACGCCACCGTGGTCGCCGAGCCCGGGCCGCCGCCGTTGCGGTGGCGTTCCATCAGCAGGGCCCGTTCCTCCGCCTCCAGTTCGGCTGCGAGCAGGTCGTCGGGGAGTTGGTGCTGGGCCGAGGACTCCGTCATGGCGCGGTCGGTGTAGACGAGGGGCCGTTCGGCTTCGGTGATCAGGTGTTTGACCACCTGGACGTTGCCGTTGACGTCCCAGACCGCGATGCCGGGGGTGAGGGTCGGGATGATTTCGACCGCCCAGCGGGGCAGGCCGAGGACCCGGCCTGTCGCGCGGGCCTCGTCCGCCTTCTGGGCGTAGATCGTGCGGGTCGAGGCCATCTTGAGGATGGCCGCGGCCTCGCGGGCGGCGGCGCCGTCGACGACGTCGGAGAGGTGGTGGACGACGGCGACGAAGGACAGGCCGAGGCGTCGGCCGAACTTCAGCAGCCGCTGGAACAACTGCGCCACGAAGGGGCTGTTGATGATGTGCCAGGCCTCTTCCACGAGGAAGATGCGCTTCTTGCGGTCCGGGCGGATCCAGGTGTGCTCCAGCCACACGCCGACGATCGCCATCAGGATCGGCATCGCGATCGAGTTGCGGTCGATGTGGGACAGGTCGAAGACGATGAGTGGCGCGTCGAGGTCGATGCCGACCGTGGTGGGTCCGTCGAACATGCCGCGCAGGTCGCCGTCCACGAGGCGGTCGAGGACGAGCGCCACGTCGAGGCCCCAGGCGCGTACGTCGTCTATGTCGACGTTCATGGCCAGGGCCGATTCGGCTTCGGGGTGGCGCAGCTGTTCCACGATGTCGGTGAGGACCGGCTGGCGGTCGCGGATCGTGTCGACGACGTAGGCGTGCGCGACCTTGAGGGCGAAGCCGGAGCGCTCGTCGAGGCCGTGCCCGAGGGCGACCTCGATGATGGTCCGGAGCAGCGCGAGCTGCCCGGTCGTCGTGATCGCCGGGTCGAGGGGGTTGAGGCGGATCCCGTCGTCGTTGGCGGCGATCGGGTCCAGGCGGATGGGGGTTATCCCCAGCTGCTGGGCGATGAGGTTCCACTCGCCGACACCGTCCTCGCCCTGGGCGTCGAGGACGACGACCTGACGGTCGCGGAAGCGGAGCTGGCGCAGGACGTACGTCTTCTCCAGGGCGGACTTGCCGTTGCCGGACTCGCCCAGGACCAGCCAGTGGGGTGCCGGGAGCTGCTGGCCGTAGAGCTGGAAGGGGTCGTAGATGTAGCCCTTGCCGCTGTAGACCTCACGGCCGATGATGACGCCGGAGTCACCGAGTCCCGGGGCGGCGGTGGGCAGGTAGACGGCCTGCGCCTGTCCGGTGGAGGTGCGTACGGGCAGGCGCGTGGTTTCGACCTTGCCGAACAGGAAGCTGGTGAAGGCGTCCGTCAGAGCGGACATGGGATCTCGCATGGGCGGCACTTCCCTCCAGCTAGCGTCGGATGCCGGTGGCGAACGGCAGGGTGTTGACGAAGGCGCGGTGGTGTTCGCGGTCGCACCACTCCAGCTTCAGGTAGGACTTGCCGGCCGAGGCGCGGATGGTCCGCTTGTCGCGGGCGAGCGCTTCCGGCGAACGCGAGGACACCGTGATGTACCCGACGAGGTTGACTCCCGCCGCACCGCTGGCGAGATCTTCACCTCTTTGGTCGAGCCTGCCGTGGGCGGCGATGTCGCGGGGGTCGACGGTCCGGTTCATCTTGGCGGCGCGGCTGGCGTCGGCCTCGTCGTTGGTCTTCTCCGTAAGCATCCGCTCGATGGCCACTTCTGTGGGCTCCAGATCCATGGTGACGGCGACCGTCCGGATCACGTCCGGGGTGTGGACGAGCAGCGGGGCGAGGAAGTTGACGCCGACGGGCGTCATGGGCCACTCCTTCACCCAGGCCGTGGCGTGGCACCAGGGGGCGCGGGTGGAGGACTCGCGGGTCTTGGCCTGGAGGAAGGTGGGTTCCATCGCGTCGAGTTCGGCGGGCCAGGCGTTCCGCTTGGTCATGGCCTGAATGTGGTCGATGGGGTGGTCCGGGTCGTACATGGAGTGCACGAGGGAGGCGAGGCGGCCCTGGCCGAGCGGCTGGCGCACGCGGATGTCGGCCTCGGCGAGGCGGGCGCAGATGTCGGTGAGCTCGCGGGCCATGACGATGGCGAGGCCGGCGTCACGGTCGAGCTTGCGGCCCTTCTGGGGGGTGCCGGCGCGGGCGATGGTGTGGGCCTCCGCCGCGAGTTCGCGCGTGTAGTGCATGCAGGCGACGAGGTACGCGCGGTGCTGCTCCGAGGAGGTCGAGACCATCGACTGGAGCTGGTCGTACGAGTCGCGCAGCCAGACGGGGGCGTTCACGTCTCCGCGCTGGGCGACGTCCTTGGCGTGCGCGTCGGGGTCGGCGGGGAGGGTACGGGCGAGCATCTGGAGGCGGGTGACGAAGCCGTCGCCGTTGGCCACGTGCTTGAGGAGGGTGCCGAAGCGGTCGACGAGGGCTTCCTGGTCCTCGCTGTCGCGCAGGCCGACGCCAGGGCCTTCGATCTCGATGGCCGCAGTGACGGTCCTTCGGTCCGCGTGCAGGAGGACGGCGATCTCGTCGGGGCCGAAGGGTGCGGCGAGCCAGTTGATCCGGCCGATGCCGGGAGGCGGGCCGATCTCGACCTCGCGGCCGTCGGCGGCGCGGACGCCGGCTTCCATGGCACCGGAGCGGTAGGTCGTACCGCGGCGCAGGGTGCGCTTGTAGCTGCGGTTGATCTCGAACCACTTGTAGAAGGTGCGGCCCTTGTACGGGACGTACACGGCGGCGAGCGCGAGCACGGGGAAGCCGGCGAGGCTGACGATGCGCAGCATGAGGTCGGGGACGAGCAGACCGCTCATCATGCCGAAGAACGCGCCGGCGATGATCAGGGCGATCTCGCCGCTCTCGCGGTTCTTGCCGACGATCGCGTTCGGCCGGGCCCGGCCGATGAGATACGTGCGGCGGGGCGCGACCGGGTGCAGCTGGTGGGACTGGGTCGTCAACGCCCGTCACCTCCTGGGTTCCTCGTACTCGAGCTCGTGCGGGGCGGGGGTGCGGCGGAGGGGACAGATCCGCCGCCGGGCCCGCCGCCGGAGGTGGGGCGGCTGCTGTGGGCGGCCACGCCTCCGGAGAGGGGGTTGGCGGGACGGGGGGCGCCGGGGCCCCCGCCGTCGCCGCCTCCGCGATGGGCGCCGCGGCTGCTGTGCGTCTTGATGCCCTGGGAGACGAGGGAGGCCGGGGAGCTGATGACGGCGGCGGCCTGGGCGCCGTCCGTGGCCTTGCTGCGGCCGGCACGGGCGGAGGCGATCTCGTCGCCGAAGCCGGGGACGAAGCGGTAGATCATCGCGGAGGCGAAGATCGCCAGGAGGATGATGGCGAGACCGGAGACGACGGCGGAGAAGGCGTTGGGGCCCTTCTCGCCGGCCAGGGCCCCGGCGAGGCCGAGGACGATCACGATGACAGGCTTCACGAGGATGACGGCGATCATGATGCCGGCCCAGCGGCGGACGTGACCCCAGAGGTTCCGGTCGACGAGCCCGGCGTAGACGACGACGCCGAGGAGGGCGCCCACGTAGAGCAGGGCGGCCCGGATGAACAGCTCCAGGAACAGGACACCGGCGGCGAGGACGGTGACGAGCGAGACGACGATCAGCATGATCGGGCCGCCGCCGATGCTGTCGCCCTTCTTGAGCGCCTCGATGAAGGAGCCGAAGAAGACGTCGGTCTGGCCACCGCTCGCGGAGGCGATCACCTCAGTGACACCGTCGGTCGCGGAGACCACGGTGTAGAGGATCAGGGGGGTGAAGGCGGAGGCGAGGACGGTGAGCCAGAGGAAGCCGACGGCTTCCGAGATGGCGGTGGTGAGGGGGACGCCGCGGATGGCGCGCTTGGCGACCGCGAAGAGCCAGAGGACGAGCGTGAGGATGGTGGAGGCGGCGAAGACGATGGCGTACTGCTTGAGGAAGGCGCCGTTGGTGAAGTCGACGTTGGCCGTACCATTGACGGCTTTGCTGAGCTCGGTGACGATCCAGGCGGCGGCATCGGCGCAGCCCTTGGCCAGGGAGGCGAGGGGGTTGAGGGCGTCGGTGGGGTCACCGGGGGCGAGGCCGGTCTTCGAGCCGCCGCCGGGTGTGGCCTCGGCGCCGCGCTCGCAGTAGTCCTTGGCCGGGCCTCGGATCAGGTCGCAGGGGTTGTTGCTTGCCTGCGGAGTCGGAGTCGGAGTCGGAGTCGGCGTCGGGGTCGGGGTCGGGGTCGGGGTGGGCGTGGGAGCGGCCACCGCGCGGGTGGCCAGGAGTACCGCGGTGGTCTGAAGGGCGGCTACGACGGCGGTGAAGGACAAGCCGCGACGGCTAGCGTGCATAGGTGAGCCCCCCGAACTGCGACACGGCGGCGGCCATTTCCTCGGCGGAGGAGGCCCTCTGGTCTCGGCCGACCGGGGCCGGGCCGTCCTTCTGGGTGAAATCGGTGATGCGCCAGTCACCGTCGATCCAGCGGAGCTCGAACGTGTTGGTGTACCAGCTCTCCGCGACCGGGTTCTTCGAGCCCTCGCCTGCGAGGCCGAACAGGGTCGAGTGCCAGACGGAGACGGTCGCAGTGTCGCCGCCGAACCTATCCACCTTCGTCCCGACAGGGTTCGTACGGGAGATGAACATGAGGCCCTTCGGGGCCTTGCCCCCGGCATCGAGGCCGATGCGTGCCAAGAACTGCTGATCCGTGTAGACGCGATCGAGGTCGCTTTGGCGCGCGGCAGCCACGTCCGGCACATAGACGGCCTGGACGATGGCCCGTCTCCGGACACTGTCGAACATGCCGTCAGAGCCCAGCGCTACCGCGTAGTTGGCGGCGGCCGATTGGGCTCCCTGTTCGTCGTGGGCGAAGCCCTTGGGGATGGTGCCGTTCTTGCCGTCCACCGGGCGGGTGCCCGTTGCCGTGGTGGAGGTGGCTGCCGGGGGGTTTTCCGAGGTGGGGGTGGTCGGGGTGTTTCCGGACTGGTTCGCGAACGCGATAGCGGCGACCAGGAGGACCACCACGCCGACCACGGTGACCAGCCCCCGCGAGGCGCGCGGTGTACGGCGAGGGGCGCCGTACGGGTCCGAGGGGGCGTCCGGGAGGCGGGTGCGGGTCTGGCCGGTGCCGCCGACCTCGCCGTAGCCGCTGCCGGCGCCGCTGCCGCCGTACTGGTCGTCGTTGCTCATTGTGTGTCCGCCCCCTCCGCGTCGTCCGACGGTAGCGCTGGTTCCCGCGTGGCTGCGGTGTGGTGAATGCTCATCAGGTCCGGCGCCCGGTGGGCGGCCGGGCTAGACGGCCATTCCGTAGACGATGGTGAAGAGGGTGCCGAGGGAGCCGATGATGAAGACGCCCGTGAGGCCGGCCACGATCAGGCCCTTGCCCTGTTCTGCGCTGAACGTGTCGCGCAGCGCGGTCGCGCCGATGCGCTGCTTGGCCGCGCCCCAGATGGCGATGCCGAGGCAGAGGAGGATCGCAACAGCCATGACCACCTCGACCATGACCTTCGCTTCGTTGCCGAGACTGCCGAACGGCCCCCAATTTGGGGCGATTCCGCCGATGATGGTGGTGATGTCGCCCTTTTCGGCTGCCAGGATCATGTAACTCACCGCCCCTGTATGGGTAGTTCCGGTAGCCCGTGCCCGACGGCAGGGGTCACGCACTATCTTCGCTGATGAAACCGCCGCCGTATGTCGACTTGACGGCTCTCTTTACCCGATCTCCCGACCCGTGGCCCGCCCGTGCGCTCTGACCTGGGCGTGGGCGGTGAGTATGCGAAAGAACGTATGGTCACTCTGTGTATCACGGGGGGTGACCCCGGGCAATGATTGTCCTCTCGGCGTGCGGGAGGCGGCCAGGGAGGCGGCCCGGGGGGCCGCCGTTCGGCGCAATGGGCGGGCGTGTCGTTGGGCCGACCCGCTGACGTTGGTCCGACTTTCCGTCAGTCGGCCCATCGGTAAGGCGGGTTGCGGGGGATGCTCCAGGCTGTTCGGTAGGACGACCCAAGGAGCGTTCGGATGGTTTCCACGGTGAAGGCGGTTCGGCACGCGTGGCTGGCCGGTGGTTTCGCGGTACCCCTGGTGATCGCGCTCACGGGCGTTGCGGTCCCGGCTGTGGCCGCCCCTCAGCAGGGGGCGGCGGTGACTCTCGACCGGAGCGGCAGCGGGTGCCCGGAGCCCGATGCGAGGACGTTGCCGGCGCCCGCGCCGCTCGCGGCCGGCGCGGCGTCCGTGAAGGAGAGCGGTTGCGTCGGGTCGCCGGGTCCGCGGGGTCCCGTGGGGCCGAAGGGTGACCGGGGGCCGAAGGGTGACCGGGGGCCGGCGGGTCCGCCCGGGCCGTGCCAGGACATCGACACGACCAGGGGCGAGAGCGACCTGGAGTTCAGTGCCCTCCTTTACCGGGGCAGGACGTTCGTGGGGCGGCGGGACACGTCGCCGGTCGGCCCGTACGCCTGGAAGGACCTCACCACGCCGCTGAACCCCGGGCATCCGCGGAACGCGTGCGGAGTGTCGATCAACACCCTGGGCTACACCGTGTACGTGAAGGTGCTGACCACCAAGGGCGACGTGTACGAGAACCACTGCACGTACACGGGGGAGGGCGCGCTCGCCTGCCCGTCGGGGTGGACGGCCATCATCAGGCCCTGACGGGCGGCCGACCGGCCGGGCGGCCGGGCATCAGGGCGGCCGGGCATCAGGGCGTCAGGGCGCCGACCAGTGGGCGGGACGGGTCAGGGTGGCCGGGATCTTGGTGGTGGCGTCGCCCCGGCCGGCATTGAGCTGGGCCTGGGTCAGGAAGACCGCGTCGCGCAGGTCCGCCCCGCGGAGGTCGGCGTCGCGGAAGTCCGCGCCGATGAGGTCCGCCAGACGCAGGTCGGCGCCGCTGAGGTCGGCGGCGATCAGGTAGGCGCCGCGGAGGTTGGCGCCACGCAGGTCCGCCCCTGCGAGGCGGGCGCCCATCAGGTCGGCGCCGCGGTGGTTCTTCTTGCGGCCCGGGGCCTTGGCGCGGACCAGCTCGCTCGTCTTGAGGAGCAAGGTGTTGATCTTCTGGCGGAGGGCGCCGACGTCGAGGGCGGCGAGGGCGTCCGCGTCGGCCCCGGTCCACTGAGTGGTTTCGGCCAGCACGCGGCGCAGCTCGGCCTGGACGGGGGCGGCGGCCGGGAGGGCGAGCGCTTCGGTGACGTAGAAGAGCAGCTCGTGCAGCTGCCGCATCACGGGGAAGACCTCGTACATCGGGCCGGCGGTGCCGGGGTGCGTGCGCCAGTCGCGGCCGGCGAAGGTCACCTGGGAGACCTGCTGGCCCGCGCCGAAGCAGTCGAAGACGGTGCAGCCCTGGAAGCCCTTGTCACGCAGCTGCGTGTGGATGCCGCAGCGGAAGTCCTGCTGGAGGTTGGTGCAGGGGGTTCCGGCGGCCTTGTTCACGGCGAAGTCGTGGGACTTGGCGAAGGGCAGGGCGACGCAGCAGAGCGCGAAGCAGTTCGAGCAGTCTGCATGCAGGTCAGGGGTGGCCGGGGTGGCGGCGGGAGGGGCGGGGTTGGCGGACACCCGTCCATTGTCACCGGGCGGGGGCGGCCCGTCGCATCTGGAAGGCGGACCAGCGGATGCCGTCTACCTCCTCCACGTCCTCCAGTACCTCTTCGGTACGGAAGCCGAGCTTCTCGTAGAGACGTACGGCCGCGGTGTTGTGGGTATACACGCCGAGGTCGAGCGAGGGGAGGCCGAGCTCGCCGAAGGCGCGGTCGACGGCGAGTGTGAGGAGGGCCTCACCCAGGCCGCGCCCGCGCGCCCGCGGGTCGATCAGGACGCGGCCCAGGCGGGTGCCGCGTACGGAGACGTGCCCGAGGGGGTGTCCGTCGGCGGACACCGCGGTCCAGGTGTGGCGACCGGGCTCGGTGGCGTAGGCGGTGAGCTGGCTGTCGTCCAGCGGCCAGGTGAAGGCGGGGCCCGCCCAGGTAACGAGCTCGGCCCGGGTCGTGATCCAGCGGTGCAGGGCCGGGGCGTCGTCGGCGGGGCGGAACGGGCGCAGGGAGAGCGGCGGGAGGGGCGAGGGGCGGGAGGGTGGTGGTGTCATCTCTCAAGTATCAGTGGGGCGAACCGGGTTGGCCGTGGTCGCGGGTGCGCGGGCATTCGTAGCATCGGTACATGACAGAAGTGATCGCAGTCGCAGTCATTACCCTTCTCGCCGTGATCAGTCCGGGCGCCGATTTCGCGATGGTGGTCCGGAACAGTTATCTGTACGGGCGCCCCACGGGGCTGTTCGCGGCAGCGGGGGTCGCGGCCGGGGTGCTGGTCCATGTGTCGTACACGATGCTCGGGGTCGGTCTGCTGATCGCCTCGTCCACGGCGCTCTTCACGGCGATCAAGCTGGCGGGCGCCGCGTACCTGGTGTGGATCGGGATCCGGACCTTCCGGACGCGGGCCGAGGTGACCGTGGACCTCCGGTCCGAGCCGCAGTTGACCCGGCTGGGTGCCCTGCGGTCCGGGTTCCTGACCAATGTGCTCAATCCGAAGACCACGCTGTTCGTCGTGTCGACGTTCACGCAGGTCGTCGATCCGGACACCGCGGTGTGGCAGCAGGCCGGGTACGGGCTGTTCATGTCGGCGGCGCACCTGGGCTGGTTCGGTGCGGTGGCACTGTTCTTCTCCAACGAACGGCTGCGCGACCGGATGCTCAAGGCGCAGAAGGCGCTGAACCGGGCGATCGGCTCGGTGCTGGTGGGGCTGGGGGTCGGGTTGGGGTTCGCCCGCTGAGCTTCTGGCGGGCTTCGGGGGTTCCGGCGGGCCCCGGGGGCCCGGGGGGCTCCGGGGTTCCGGCGGGCTCCGGCGGACCCTGGCGTCGAGGGTTACCTGTGGGTAGCGTGCGGTGCATGGGTGTCGAAGGGTTCTTCGAGCGGGTGGACGCCGGGCGGTTCCTGGCCACCGAGAACACGCGCGGGCCGTGGGACCCGGGCGCGCAGCACGCCGGCCCGCCGGCCGCGCTGCTCGGGCGGGCCGTCGAGGAGCGGCCGGGCGCCCGCGAGGACATGCGGACCGCGAGGATCACGTACGAGATCCTGCGCCCGGTGCCGATCGGCCCGCTGGAGATCACCACCTCGGTGGTACGGGCGGGCCGGAGCACCGAGGTGGTCGATGCCGCGCTCGCTCCGGCGGGAGCCGCGCCGGTGATGCTGGCGCGGGCGCTGCGGATCCGGGTGGCCGAGGAGGCAGTGCCGGGTGTGGTCCCGGGGCCGCAGCTGCCGCCCCCCGGGGAGGTGGAGGTGACTCCGTTCTTCCCGGTGCCGTGGGAGAAGGGGTACCACTCGGCCATGGAGACCCGGTTCACCGACGGCGCGTTCGTGGAACTGGGGCCCGGTACGTGCTGGATGCGGATGAAGGTGCCGCTCGTAGCCGGGGAGGAGACCAGGCCGCTGGACCGGGTGCTGGTCGCCGCCGACTCGGGCAACGGGATCAGCTCGGTGATGGACTTCGGCCGGTACGTCTTCGTCAACAGCGATCTGACGGTCCACCTGCACCGGCATCCGGTGGGCGAGTGGGCGTGCGTGGAGGCCCGTACGAGCGTGGAGGCGGCCGGAATCGGCTTGGCGGAGGCGCGGCTGCACGACGAGAAGGGGCCCATCGGGCGGAGCGCGCAGAGTCTGTTCGTCGCTCCACGTTCCTAGCCAACCCGCTTCTGTAGCAGGTGAATCGGTGTGGCAGTCTCTTGGGAATGGAGGCCCTCAGAGAGATCGATCCGAGCCACATCGGAGCGCACGCGCTGCTTGCGAGGCTCGGCGCCGGCGGCATGGGACAGGTCTATCTCGCCCGCTCGCCCGGCGGCCGGCTGGTAGCGGTCAAGGTGATCCGAGAGGAGATCACGGGCCATCCGGAGGCGCTCGCCCGCTTCCGGCGCGAGGCCGAGACGGTGCGTGCGGTGCGGTCGGCGTACACCGCGAACCTGATCGACGCCTCGCTGGCTGCGCCTCCGTTCTGGCTGGCGACCGAGTACGTGGCGGGGCCGACGCTCAGTCATGCCGTGGCGGAACGCGGCGGCTTGCCGGCGGACACCTGCCGGCGGCTGTTCGCGGCCCTCGCGGAGGGCCTGGCGAGCGTCCACGCGTACGGGGTCACCCACCGGGACCTCAAGCCGCAGAACGTGATCCTGGGCGCGCAGGGGCCGCAGCTCATCGACTTCGGCATTGCCAAGGGCACGGCCCAGACGGCTCTTACGCAGGACGGCACGGCCCCCGGAACGCCCGGCTACGCAGCTCCCGAGGTGCTGCTGCGCAACGAGGTGGCGGACGCGGCCGACGTCTTCGCGCTGGGGGCCACGATCGCCTACGCGGCGACGGGGCGGGCGCCCTACGGGGCGGGCGATCCCACGGCGGTCAGCTTCCGGGTGGTCCACGGTCAGGTGGACACCGAGGGGGTCGAGCCGGAGCTCGCCGCGTTGATCGAGGCCTGCGTCGCCAAGGACCCAGCCGTCAGGCCGACGCCCGCCGAGATCATCCGGCGGTGCGCGGTGGACTCGGCGCTGATCGACGATCCGGTGTACGCGACCTTCACGGCGACGGGAGGCGATGCCACCCCGTTGCCGGAGTTGCCCACGATCGGCCCCGGGAGGCCTTCCAAGCCGTCGTACGTGCCGACGTACGTGCCGACGGCGCCGGGGCAGCAGACGCCCGCTGGCGGGCGCCGGCCGGCGCGCTGGGTGCTGACGGTAGCGGCGGGTGTAGTGGCGGGGATCCTTTCCCTGGGCGGATACCTGGTGCTCGGGGACGGCGACGATGGGAGCAAGGACCAGGGAGCGGCTGGCCAGCCGGCCGGTCCGGCCCAAGGTGGGCAGAGCCAGGGCGCGCCGCCCCCTTCCGGGCAGGCCTCGCCGGCTCCGTCGGTGTCAGCGGCGTCGAGCCCCGCCGCCGGTGCCTCGGACGGGGTGCCCGGGCACATCGAGCCGACGAATCCGTCCCGGGACCTGTGGACGGGCGCCGCCCCCGGCGCGGGGAGCTGCAACCTGCCCGCGGAGGAACGGTCCCAGTACCTGGTGGCTTCCGTGGTGGACGCGGATGCGCCGGATGCGCAGGCCGTCACCGGCAAGGTGAAGATCCACGTGATGCTGAAGCCTTACCACACGGAGAAGGGCCCCTACTACGTGTCGGTGGGGGTCAAGCCCCCGCACGACATCGACGAGACCACGGGGCGACCCTTCGAGGACGTGAAGGACTACAACAAGACCATCGGATACACCAGTAAGCCCATCGACCTCGACGCGGCGAAGGACAAGGGCGGGGCGTACCTCACCTATCCCGACGACTTCCGCCAGCAGCTCGTGGACAACCAGGGTGTCGAGCGGACGTTCAACGCCATCCCGCTCGCCAATGACCCGGGCAACTGGACCGTGGTCTTCTTCCACGTCCGGGGCGTCAAGGAGTACGCCAACATCTTCTGCACCGGCTTTCCGGTGAAATAGTGCCGAGGCGGAGCGTCGAAAGGGCTGTCAGCCCCCCTGTCATGAGGCAGTGTTGACGAGTGCGCAAGTTCTGGATGGCAAGCGGGATCGGGGTCGGGGCATGCCTGGCCTTCATTGCGCTGCTCGTCGTCGGAACGTATTCGGCGGCGGCAGGCATCGCGAGCGGCGGCAAGCAGGCGGTCGGACTGGCCAAGGGGGCCGTCCCGGCCGCCTACCAGTCGCTGGTGCAGAAGTGGGGGAACCTCTGCCCCGCCCTGAACCCAGCCTTGCTGGCCGCCCAGTTGTACACCGAGAGCGGCTGGAAGCCGGACGTGGTGAGCCATGCCGATGCGCGTGGTATCGCCCAGTTCATCCCCGACACCTGGGCCAGGTACGGGATCGACGGCGACGGTGACGGGGACCGGGACATCTGGGACCCCCGGGACGCCATTCCGTCGGCAGCCTCCTACGACTGCGTCCTCGCCCAGGACGTCAAGGGTGTTCCCGGCGATCAGTCCGACAACATGCTCGCCGCGTACAACGCCGGGCCCTACCGCGTAATCAAGGCCGGTGGCGTGCCTCCGATCAGCGAGACGCAGGGCTACGTGAAGAGCATCCGCAGCCTAGAGAAGAGCTTTGCGCGGCCCGTTGGGCGGGTTGCGCCCTCGCAGCAGGCTGCCGGGGCCATTTACTTCGCGCAGAAGCAGTTGGGGACCCCGTACCTGTGGGGCGGAAACGGTACGCCCGATCAGGACGGGCGGTTCGACTGCTCCGGTCTGACCAAGGCCGCGTACGAGAGCGTGGGGATCGAACTGCCGCGCGTCGCCAACGACCAGTACAACGCCGGGCCGCATCCCTCGCGCGGCGAACTGCTGCCCGGTGACCTGGTGTTCTTCTCCGATGATCTGACGAACTCTCGGGAGATCCGGCACGTCGGCCTCTACGTCGGCGGGGGATACATGATCAATGCCCCGTACACCGGTGCGGTGATCCGCTTCGACAAGATCGACACCCCGGACTACTTCGGTGCCACCCGTGTCACCAAGGACGGTGCGGAGGCGCTCCCGAACCGTGCTGCCGACGCCAAGTCGCCCTAGCCACACTGCGTTAAGCCAAGGCCCTGAGCTGCGACGATGAGTCACTCTTCGATAACGTTGGCGTGATCATTCGGTGGAGAGCGGAACGGGGCCGTGAGAACGGCCGTTCCATGAACGCAGTGTTTGATCAACGGGGGGTTCAGGGGCGCACGCAGGGGTGCGCCCGAGGGGAACCGAGTAAGGGCAAGGGGCGCATCGCCATGGCTGGACTCACAAGTAGTGGGCCGAACGTGGACGTAAGCCTGCTGTACGACGTCAACGGGCTGGCCCGACACGCTCCGGCAGGCGTCGACCGGGCCGTCGGCCTCGTCGGCGCGTACGGGATCCCGCTGGCCCTGCTGCTCCTCGTCCTGTGGTGCTGGCACGGCGCGCGCCGGCAGGACGAGTGCACGGCCGTCGAGTCGTTCGCCGCACTGGTGTGGGCCCCGCTCGCCGCCGCACTGGCCCTGCTCGTGAACGTCCCGTTGCGCGCATTCGTCGCGCGGCCCCGGCCCTTCCACGAACACGGCGGCCTGGAGGTGCTCGAACCCGACTTCGGTCAGCGCGACTTCTCCTTCGTCAGTGGCCACGCCACCCTCGCGATGGCCCTGGGCGTCGGCCTGTTCCTCGCGAACCGCAAGCTCGGGCTCATCGGGATCGGCCTGGCCCTCGTCGAGGGCATCTGCCGGGTGTACCTGGGCGTCCACTACCCGACCGATGTCATCGGGGGATTCGCCCTGGGCACCGCCGTCGTCCTGGTGCTCGCCCCGCTCGCGATGGCGCTGCTGACGCCGGTGGTGCGGGCGGTGGCCCGCTCTCCGCGCGCGGGCCGGCTGGTGCGCGCCAAGAGCCGCGCCCTGCCCCTCCCGGTGGACCTCGCGCAGACCCAGACCCCGCCGCCGGGCTGCCTCACGCACGAGAGCGACCTCGCCGCTTAGTTCTTCACGGCTGCCGCGGGCGTCGCCGGGCGCTACCGGGTCCCGCCGGGCGCTACCGGGTCCCGCCGGGCGTCGCCGGATTCACGCGTGTCCGTACGCGTCCCACAGGGAGATCAGGACCGCCGCCAGCAGGCACAGGACCGCGGCGGCGAAACACAGGAGCACCGCCGGTGGGCGGGGTCGCTGGGTCACGGGTCCCCGCTCTCGACGCCCCGGCCGGCGGAGGTGTCGTCCCGGCGGTATCGGGAGCGCGGCCACAGACCGGTGGCCACGGCCGCGGCGGCGGGCGTGATGGCGATGAGCAGGGCCCAGAAGAGGGCCGCGACGCGGGGTGCGGGTCCTGGCATGCATCCAGGGCATCCGCTCCCGGGTGCGTCGGCCAGCCAGGCCGTCCGAACGGGCGATGTCGGCGCCGCGTTCCTACCCCGAGATGTGCTGGACCGCGTCCTTGCGGGCCAGGTCCCGGGAGCGGCGTGCCGGCCCCTTCCAGCCGCAGGTGCAGACGGCCAGGCAGAACGCGCCGCGTTCGGTGGTGCTCGTGGTGTGTCCGGTGGCCGGCTGCTGTGTGGGGCGCGGGACCGGTACGGCTTCAAGCGGAGGGACAAGCGACGCCTTGGTGTGCGAATCCACATCACCAAGGTACCTGGGTCGGGCGGGCTGTGGACCGTGACGGGAAACCCGGGACCTCGTTAACCGGAGCGGGTGGGGACCTCGGGCAAACAGCGGTCATGCGTTGGGGGTTGGCAGGCGATGGTGGTGCACCAGCACAGGCAGCGGCGTGAGCGTGCGGGTGAGGCGGTGCTCGCCCTTGGCATGGCCGTGACCGTGGCCGCCATGAGCGGGTGCGGAGGTGCGGACACGGGCGACGACAGGCCCGCCGCCGACCCGGCCGTGATCGTCCGGGGGGCTGCCGACCAGCTGGCGCGGACCGGCAGCGCGCGGGCCCGTACGGCGATGGACATGGCGACCGGCGGGACCCGGGTCACCATCCGCGGCGAGGGCGGCGTCGACTTCAAGAACCGGATGGGACAGCTCCTGGTGATGCTCCCCGCCGACGCGGCCGGCAAGGACGAGCACCGGCCCATCACCGAGCTGCTCGTACCCGGAGCCCTCTACATGAAGAACCGGGGTGCGGGCGTGCCCGCCGACAAGTGGGTCCGGGTCGACACGACGACCCTCGCGGACGGGAACCTGGTCACGGGCGGCGCCACCGACCCGCTGGTCGCGGCCGAGCTGCTGCGCGGCGCGCAGGACGTGACGTACGTGGGCGAGACCGAGGTGGCGGGTACGAAGGTGCGGCACTACCGGGGGACCACCGACATCGGGCAGGCCGCGAAGAGAGCCTCACCAGCGGTCAAGGGGGCACTGGAGGCGGCGGCGAAAGGGTTCAGCAAGGACACCGTGCCCTTCGACGCCTACTTCGACCAGGAGGGACGGCTGCGGAAGGTCAGGCACCGCTTCACCTATGTCAACAATGGCGTGATCGATGTCTCTTCGACCACGCTGCTCTACGGGTTCGGGACGCCGGTGACCGTCGTATTGCCCGCAAGCGGGGACATTTACGCCGGGAAGATCGCCGAATAGCCGGCCGGACGGTCCCGGGGCCGCGCGATCGGGTCATGGCCGGGTATCCGGAAATGGTCCATCCGTGTCATGCGCACAGCGCCCCGTCCTCCCTACGCTGAGAAACCGAGCGCCGACGACCGATGACGGCAGATTGAGGTGACGAGCGTGACTCCCGCTGGCGGTACGACGGTGCAGGACCACGTGGCGCTCGCCGAGATCGAGCTGTGCGGCGAGCTGATCATCGCGGCCTCCACGGCGAACGAGGAGCGGCTCAGCCAGGACCGGATCGACGAGGTCCTGATGGGGCTCGGACTGTAAGGCCGCTGCCCCCTGCTGCCCCCTGCTGCCGGTCTCCGGGGTCGCCGCCCCGCTGCCGGCCTTCGGTCGCCGCCCCGCTGCCGCCCTCCGGGGTCGCCCCTGCCGGGTCGCGGCCCCCGCCCGACGCCCCGTGACCGTACGCGCCGGCGCGGTCCCGCTCAGGTGCGCAGCAGCCGGGCGATCGCCTTCGTCGCTTCCTCGACCTTGGCGTCGATCTCGTCCCCGCCCTTGACGGCCGCGTCCGCGACGCAGTGGCGCAGGTGCTCCTCCAGGAGTTGGAGCGCGAAGGACTGGAGCGCCTTGGTGCTCGCCGAGACCTGGGTGAGTATGTCGATGCAGTAGACGTCCTCGTCGACGAGCCGCTGGAGGCCCCGGATCTGGCCCTCGATGCGGCGCAGCCTCTTGAGGTGCTCGTCCTTCTGGTGGTGGTAGCCGTGCACGGCGCCGCCGCCGCCGGCGCCGGCGTCCGCTCCGGAACCTCCCGCAGCTACCGCTGTGGGCACCCCTCCCGCCTCGATGGCAGTCATGCGTCCTCCCGTGGTCCGGACCGAGGGGCTACATACCCCTCATGGGTATAGGTTACCGGCCCCCGGTCGGAGGGACAGGGGGCCGTGGTGCCAACTCTGCCTGATGGAGGACACTGAAGAACTGCCAGGAACCGCCGGTTAGCCCTGGCCGGGGGATGCGCCTAGCATCAGCCTGACCGAATCCAATGCACCCCGAGGACCCCACGTGCGATTTCGTCTGACCCCCAGGGAGACGAGCTTCTACGACATGTTCGCCGCATCCGCGGACAACATCGTCACGGGCTCCAAGCTCCTGATGGAACTGCTCGGAGCGGATTCCTCCGCCCGAGCCGAGATCGCGGAGCGGATGCGGGCAGCGGAACACGCGGGGGACGACGCCACCCACGCGATCTTCCACCAGCTGAACTCCTCCTTCATCACGCCGTTCGACCGCGAGGACATCTACAACCTCGCGTCGTCGCTCGACGACATCATGGACTTCATGGAAGAGGCCGTCGACCTGGTCGTCCTCTACCAGGTCGAGGAGCTCCCCAAGGGCGTCGAGCAGCAGATCGAGGTGCTGGCGCGGGCGGCCGAGCTGACCGCCGAGGCCATGCCGCACCTGCGGACGATGGACAACCTGACCGAGTACTGGATCGAGGTCAACCGCCTTGAGAACCAGGCCGACCAGATCCACCGCAAGTTGCTCGCCCAGCTCTTCAACGGCAAGTACGACGCCATCGAGGTGCTGAAGCTCAAGCAGATCGTCGACGTGCTCGAAGAGGCGGCCGACGCGTTCGAGCACGTTGCGAACACGGTGGAGACCATCGCGGTCAAGGAGTCCTGAACCACGTGGACACCTTCGCTCTGATCGTGACCATCGGTGTCGCGCTCGGTTTCACGTACACCAACGGTTTCCACGACTCGGCGAACGCGATCGCGACCTCGGTCTCGACCCGTGCGTTGACCCCGCGTGCCGCGCTCGCGATGGCCGCGGTGATGAACCTCGCCGGCGCCTTCCTCGGAAGCGGGGTCGCCAAGACGGTCAGCGAGGGGCTGATCGAGACGCCCAAGGGCAACCAGGGCATGTGGATCCTCTTCGCGGCCCTGGTCGGCGCGATCGTCTGGAACCTGATCACCTGGTACTTCGGCCTGCCCTCGTCCTCCTCGCACGCGCTGTTCGGCGGCATGGTGGGTGCGGCGCTCGCCGGCGGCACCGAGGTGATCTGGTCGGGAGTGGTCGACAAGGTCGTCATCCCGATGTTCGTCTCGCCCGTCGTCGGCCTGCTGGTCGGCTACCTGGTGATGGTCGTCATCCTGTGGATGTTCCGCCGGGCCAACCCGCACAAGGCCAAGCGTGGTTTCCGCATAGCGCAGACCGTCTCCGCGGCCGGCATGGCCCTGGGCCACGGTCTTCAGGACGCGCAGAAGACGATGGGCATCGTGATGATGGCCCTGACCATCGCGGAGCTGCAGACCGCGGGCTCCGAGATCCCGATCTGGGTCAAGATCGTGTGCGCCGTGATGCTGTCGCTGGGTACGTACGCGGGCGGCTGGCGCATCATGCGTACGCTCGGCCGCAAGATCATCGAGCTGGACCCGCCGCAGGGCTTCGCGGCGGAGACCACCGGCGCCTCGATCATGTTCGGCTCGGCGTTCCTCTTCCACGCGCCGATCTCCACCACCCACGTGATCACCTCGGCGATCATGGGCGTGGGCGCGACCAAGCGGGTCAATGCGGTCCGCTGGGGCGTGGCCAAGAACATCATCATGGGCTGGTTCATCACCATGCCGGCGGCTGCCCTGGTGGCCGCGCTCAGCTTCTGGATCGTGGACCTGGCCTTCGTCGGTTAGGTCCGGTAGCGCGGACGGGCACGAAAGCGGACGGACACGTACGCGGACGGGCACGTACGCGGACGGACACGAAAGCGGGCCGGCTCCCCCCACCCAGGGGGAGCCGGCCCTTTCTCATTTCGCCTTGCGGTGGCACCGCCATGCAGCACCGCAGGACGCTCTTTAGCCGAAGCGGCCCGAGATGTAGTCCTCGGTCGCCTGGACGGACGGGTTGGAGAAGATCCGGTCCGTGTCGTCGATCTCGACGAGCTTGCCGGGCTGTCCCACTGCCGACAGGTTGAAGAAGGCGGTGCGGTCCGAGACGCGGGCCGCCTGCTGCATGTTGTGCGTCACGATGACGATCGTGAAGCGCTCCTTGAGCTCGCCGATCAGGTCCTCGATCGCCAGGGTGGAGATCGGGTCGAGGGCCGAGCAGGGCTCGTCCATGAGCAGGACCTGGGGTTCGACCGCGATGGCGCGGGCGATGCACAGACGCTGCTGCTGGCCGCCGGAGAGGCCCGAGCCGGGCTTGTTCAGGCGGTCCTTGACCTCGTTCCAGAGGTTGGCGCCCTGGAGGGACTTCTCGACGATCTCGGTCAGCTCGGACTTCTTGAAGCTGCCGTTCAACCGCAGGCCCGCCGCCACGTTGTCGAAGATCGACATGGTGGGGAAGGGGTTCGGGCGCTGGAAGACCATGCCGACCGTGCGGCGGACCGCGACCGGGTCCACGCCGGGGCCGTACAGGTTCTCGTCGTCCAGGAGGACCTTGCCCTCGACCCGGCCGCCGGGGGTGACCTCGTGCATGCGGTTCAGGGTGCGCAGGAAGGTGGACTTGCCGCAGCCGGAGGGGCCGATGAAGGCGGTCACGGAGCGGGGCTCCACGGTCATCGAGATGTCATCGATGGCCTTGTGGTTGCCGTAGAAGGCGGACAGGCCGCTGACGTCGATTCGCTTGGCCATGAGGGTCACTTCGCTTTCATGAGTCGCGTCAGCGACCGGTCTTCGGGGCCTTCCAGCGGGCGATGCCGCGGGCCACCAGATTGAGGATCATGACGAAGGCGATCAGGACGAGCGCTGCGGCCCATGCCCGGTCGTAGGAGGCGTCACTGCCGACCTTGTACTGCTCCCAGATGTACAGGGGGAGCGAGGACTGAGCGCCTTCGAAGGGGTTCCCGTTGATCAGCTGCGTGCCGAAGACCAGCAGCATGATCGGGGCGGTCTCACCGGCGATGCGGGCGACGGCCAGCATCACTCCGGTGGCGATGCCGCCGATGGCCGTGGGCAGCACGACCTTGAGGATCATGCGCCACTTCGGTACGCCGAGGGCGAGCGCGGCCTCGCGCAGCTCGTTCGGGACGAGCTTGAGCATCTCCTCGGTGGAGCGGACCACGACGGGCATCATCAGGATCGACAGGGCCATCGAGCCGCCGAAACCGGACGGGCCGAAGCCGAGCATCAGGTTCCAGGTCGTCAGGATGAACAGGCCCGCGACGATGGAGGGGATGCCGGTCATCACGTCGACGAAGAAGGTCACGGCCTTGGCGAGCGAGCCCCGGCCGTACTCGACCAGGTAGACGGCGGTCAGCAGGCCGATGGGCGCGGCGATCAGGGTGGCCAGGGCGACCTGCTCGATGGTGCCGAGCAGCGCGTGGTAGACGCCGCCGCCCTCCTCGAAGCTGGTGACGCCGTTCATCGAGTGGCTGAGGAAGTTCGCGTCGAGTGCCTTCAGGCCGCGGCTGACGGTGGTCCAGATCAGCGAGAGCAGCGGGATGACGGCGAGGACGAAGCAGACCCACACGAGGGAGGTCGCGACGCGGTCCTTGGCCTGGCGGCGGTTCTCGACGACCGCGCTGGCGGTGTACGTGATCGCGACGAACAGGAGCGAGGAGATCAGGCCCCACTGGATCTTGCTGTTGAGGCCGGCGACGGCGCCGATGCCGCAGCCGAGGGCGATCGAGAGGACCGCGATCCCGGCCGGGGCCCAGCGGGGCAGGCCGCCTCGGGTGAGGCCGGAGGGGGCGGCGGACTTGCGGGCCCGGACGGGGCGCTGGTCCTGAACTGCGTGGCTCATCAGGCGTTCGCCCCCGAGAAGTCCTTGCGGCGAGCGATGATCAGGCGGGCCGCGCCGTTGACCAGCAGCGTGAGGAGGAAGAGGACCAGGCCGGAGGCGATCAGCGCGTCCCGGCCGAACTCGTTGGCCTCGTCGAACTTCGCGGCGATGTTCTGTGCGAACGTGCCGCCACCCGGGTCCAGGAGGTGCCCGGAGATCAGGAAGCTCGGGGAGAGGACGGTGGCGACGGCCATGGTCTCGCCGAGCGCGCGGCCGAGGCCGAGCATGGAAGCCGAGATGACGCCGGAGCGGCCGAAGGGCAGCACCGACATCCGGATGACCTCCCAGCGGGTCGCGCCGAGGGCCAGGGCGGCCTCCTCGTTCATGCGCGGGACCTGGAGGAAGACCTCGCGGCTGACGCTGGTCACGATCGGCAGGATCATGATCGCGAGCAGGATGCCGACGGTGAAGAGCGAGCGGGCGACGCCGACCTGGGTCTTGTCGAAGACGTAGGTCCAGCCCATGTACTCGTCGAGCCAGAGGTTCAGACCGCCGAGCTGCGGGACGAGGAAGAGGGCGCCCCAGATGCCGTAGATGATCGACGGTACGGCGGCCAGCAGGTCGACGACGTACGCGAGGGGCGCGGCCAGCTTGCGCGGCGCGTAGTGCGAGATGAACAGGGCGATGCCGACGGCGATCGGAACCGCGATGGCCATCGCGATGATCGAGCTGACGACGGTGCCGAAGAGCAGGACGGCGATGCCGAAGACGGGCGGGTTGGCCGACGCGTTCCAGTCGAAGGTGGTGAGGAAGTTTCCTTCGTTCTTCGACAGTGCGAGCGAGGCGCGGTAGGTGAGGAAGACGGCGATCGACGCCATGATCACCAGGAGCAGGATGCCAGAGCCCTTGGAGAGCCCCGCGAAGATCTTGTCACCGGCGCGGCCGGTGGACCTTCCGCTCCGGGAGACAGGCGGAGCCGTGTCTATCTGGGTGGGTGTGGTGGAAGCCATGGTCTTTCCGGTCTGTGTGGGGGCGGGCCCCCTGGCGGCGGTGCACCGGATTCCCCCGGGTGAAGGGGAAGGGTCCTCGGGTGTCGGGCGGCTCGGACGGGAGCCGCCCGACACCCGAGGCTCAGTCGTTAGGACAGCGAGTTGATGACTTCGCGGACCTTGGCGTTGATCTCGGCCGGGATCGGCGCGTAACCGTTCTCGGAGAGGACCTTCTGGCCCGCGTCCGAGGCGGTGTAGTTCAGGAAGGACTTCACGGTCGGGAGCGTCTCGGCCTTGTTGCCCTTGTCACAGACGACCTCGTACGTCACCAGGACGATCGGGTACGCGCCCTCGGCCTTGGTGGTGTAGTCGAGCTTAAGCGCCAGGTCGGAACCGGTGCCGGCGATCTTGGCCGCGGCGATGGCCTTGGAGGCGGTGTCGGAGGCGGCCTTGACCGGGGCGGAGGCGCCCGTGTTCAGGTCAACCGTCTTGATGTTCTGCGCGCTGGCGTAGGAGAGCTCGAAGTAGCCGATCGCGCCGTCAACGGCCTTGACCTGCGAGGCCACACCGGCGGAGCCGGACGCGCCCTGGCCACCGGGGGCCGGCCACTTCTTGGCGGCCTCGTACGGCCAGGCCTCGGGAGCGGCGGCCTTGAGGTACTTGCCGAGGTTCTCGGTCGTGCCCGAGTCCTCGGAGCGGTGGAAAGGCTGGATGGCGGTGGAGGGAAGCGTGACGCCCGGGTTCAGCTTCTTGATCGCCTCGTCGTCCCACTTCTTGATCTTGTCGTTGAAGATGTTGGCGATCGTGGTGGCGTCCAGGTTCAGCTTGTCCACGCCGGCGACGTTGAAGCCGAGGGCGATCGGGCCGCCGACCATCGGCAGGTCGACGCCCTGGCCGCCGGTGCAGATCTTCTTGGACTCCTCGACCTGCTCGGGCTTCAGCGCCGAGTCCGAGCCGGCGAATCCGACGGTGCCCTGGTTGAAGGCGACGATGCCCTCACCGGAGGAGGACGACTTGTAGTTCACCTCGACGCCGGAGCAGGCGGCCATGTAGGCCTTCACCCACAGGTCGACCGCGTTCTTCTGGGCGGAGGAGCCGGAGGCCAGGAGCTTGCCCTTGGCGCCGTCGCACTTGATGTCGCCCGCAGCGGCGGCCGACGGCTTGCCGCTGGCGGAGCCGCCGTCCTTGGTGTTGTCGTCCGAGCCGCACGCCGTGAGGACCAGGGCGCTGGACACGACGAGGGCCCCGAGGGCGGAGGCACGAAGCCGGTTCTTGCGCTGAAGCTTCACTTTCGGGTGTTCCTTCCAGAAGCCGCCGGCCGCTTTCTGTATCGGGGCGGCGTGCGAAGAGGACTACGAAGAGGACTACGTCGGGTGCACGGTCGGCCCCGGGATCTGGCCGGTAACGCGCTCCGTGCACCACTGAAATTAGGCAGATCAGGTGAAGCAGCCGACCGGGGCGAGTGAACGGCGGGTGAACCGTGGCGGACGGCCTGGTGTGGATGGTCGAGTTTGCTCCGGAATGTCATGCGCCGTTGTCCTGCCGTTACCGTTATGTGACCGTCTTCGGGCCGGTGTCAGGGCCGGTGGCCGTGTCGGGGCCGGCGCAGGGTTGGCCGGATCCTTGTGGTCTCCATCGTCCCTTCGAACGCCTCCGGGCGCCTTCGGATGGCTCTCGGTCCGTGTCAGGTGGCGGTCGCCGCGACCGGCTGCCACAGGTCCTGGAAGCTGAAGCGGGCGGCTTCCACCTCGTGCCGCTGGTCGGCGTGCAGCACCCCGAGCGCGTACGCCGTCGCCGGGGCGATCCGCGGTGTCCGGGCCGCGGTCGCCGAAGCCGCCGCGGCCTCGGCGGCGTCGCGGTGGCGGTCCAGGGCTTCGCCGGCCGCCTTCAACCGGGCCACGTCCTCGCCCAGCACCTCCCGGGCGTAGCGGTGGACCCGCAGCAGCCGGCGCACCTCGTGCCAGGAACCGTCGTGGTCGGCGTTGTACGGGTGGGCCTCCTCGGCGGGCAGCAGCGTCGAGACGGCCGCCGCCAGCCGGGTCTGTACCACCTCCGCCAGCGGGACCAGGACCTCGTTCACCCGCCCCCGCGCCGCGATAGGGTCCAGCGGCACTTCGGAGGCCAGCACCGCCACCGCGTCCGCGACCGCGTGGAACCGGGACGAGCCCATGGCCTGCAGGGTCGCCGAGTGGGCGCGGGTCCGGGCCAGGGTCAGCTGCCGCTCCAGCAGGGCAGCCGCCCGTGCCGAGCCCACCGTCAGCGCACCGTAGGTGCCTCGGGGCGCGGGCACCTCGGGAGAGCCCGACAGCCGGTGCAGTGCGTCCAGCAGCCGGACCAGCCGGGCGGCGTACGCGTGCTCGTCGGCCAGGGTCGAGGACAGCCACACCAGTTCGGTGCGCAGCCCGTCGGCCCAGGACGACTCGGTCACCACCCGGAAGGTGGCCAGGGATCCGCTGATGCGGCGCGCAGCCCCCCGCAGGCTGCGCGCCGCATCAGTGCCTCCCGAGGCGTCGGCCGTGCCGGCCGTGCCGGTGGGGCTCGCCGCGCTCTCGTCGTGCAGGCGCATCGCGCGTAGAAAGGCGGTGGCCTGGGCCCGCAGGTACGTGCCGAGCACGTCTCCGGCGGACCCCTGTCCACGCGCTGTCAGGTCATGGTTTGGCAGAGCCACGCCGGCGCCTCCGGGCGTCTATGAGCATCTCCTGAACGTGCCGCAGCGGCTGGCCCTCGTGGTCCGTGCTGTGCCGGGTCCATTCGCCGTCCGGGCCCAGGTGCCAGGAGGAGGTGGAGTCGGACATCCCGGTCTCCAGCATCCGGTCCAGTGCCGCGCGGTGGGCCGGGTCGGCGACCCTGACCAGTGCCTCGATGCGGCGGTCGAGGTTGCGGTGCATCATGTCGGCGCTACCGATCCACACCTCGGGTTCGCCGCCGTTGCCGAAGGCGAAGACCCGCGAGTGTTCCAGGAAGCGGCCGAGGATCGAGCGGACCCGGATGTTCTCCGAGAGTCCGGGGACCCCGGGGCGCACGGCACAGATGCCGCGGACCCAGATGTCGACGGGCACCCCCGCCTGGGAGGCCCGGTAGAGGGCGTCGATGAGGGCCTCGTCGACGATCGAGTTCATCTTCATCCGTACGTACGCGGGGCGGCCGGCCCGGTGGTGGGCGGCTTCCTTGTCGATCCGCGTGATCAGTCCGTCGCGCAGCGAGCGCGGGGCGACGATCAGCCGGCGGTAGGTCTCGCGGCGCGAGTAGCCGGACAGCCGGTTGAAGAGGTCGGAGAGGTCGGCGCCGACCTGCGGGTCGGCGGTGAGCAGGCCGAGGTCCTCGTACAGGCGGGCGGTCTTGGGGTGGTAGTTGCCGGTGCCGACGTGTGAGTAGCGGCGCAGGGTGTCGCCCTCCTGGCGGACCACCAGCGACAGCTTGCAGTGGGTCTTGAGGCCCACCAGTCCGTAGACGACGTGGCAGCCGGACTCCTCCAGCTTGCGGGCCCACTTGATGTTGGCCTGCTCGTCGAAGCGGGCCTTGATCTCGACGAGGACGAGGACCTGCTTGCCGGAGTCGGCGGCGTCGATCAGGGCGTCCACGATCGGGGAGTCGCCGGAGGTCCGGTACAGCGTCTGCTTGATCGCGAGGACGTCCGGGTCGGCCGCGGCCTGCTCCAGGAAGGCCTGCACCGAGGTGGAGAACGAGTCGTACGGGTGGTGCAGCAGTACGTCCCGCTCGCGCAGCGCGGCGAAGATGTCGGGCGCGGACGCGGACTCGACCTCGGCGAGGTCCCGATGGGTGCCGGCGATGAACTTGGGGTACTTCAGCTCGGGCCGGTCCAGGGAGGCGATGCCGAAGAGGCCGGTCAGGTCCAGCGGGCCGGGTAGCGGGTAGACCTCGGCGGCGGAGACGTTCAGCTCCTGCACGAGGAGGTCCAGGACGCCGGGGTCGATGGACTCCTCGACCTCCAGGCGCACCGGCGGGCCGAAGCGGCGCCGCATGAGCTCCTTCTCCAGGGCCTGGAGCAGGTTCTCGGCGTCGTCCTCCTCGACTTCGAGGTCCTCGTTGCGGGTCACGCGGAACATGTGGTGCGCGAGCACCTCCATGCCGGGGAAGAGCTCCTCCAGGTGCGCGGCGATGACGTCCTCCAGGGGGACGTAGCGCTGCGGGGAGGCTTCCAGGAAGCGGGAGAGCAGCGGCGGGACCTTGACGCGCGCGAAGTGGCGGTGCCCGCTCACGGGGTTGCGTACGACGACGGCCAGGTTCAGCGAGAGGCCGGAGATGTAGGGGAAGGGGTGCGCGGGGTCCACGGCCAGCGGGGTGAGCACCGGGAAGATCTGGTTCCGGAACAGCGTGAAGAGGCGGGCCTGCTCCTTCTCGGTGAGGTCGGGCCACCGGATGAGGTGGATGCCCTCTTCGGCGAGCTGCGGGGAGATGTCCTGCTGGAAGCAGGCGGCGTGCCGGGCCATGAGCTCGCGCGAGCGCGTCCAGATGAGGTCGAGCACCTCGCGGGGCTGCAGGCCGGAGGCCGAACGGGTGGCGACACCGGTCGCGATGCGGCGCTTGAGGCCGGCGACGCGCACCATGAAGAACTCGTCGAGGTTGCTCGCGAAGATCGCCAGGAAATTGGCGCGCTCCAGGAGCGGGGTCGCGGGGTCTTCGGCCAGTTCGAGCACCCGCTCGTTGAAGGCCAGCCAGCTGCGCTCGCGGTCGAGGAACCGTCCGGCGGGGAGTTCGCCGCCGTCCTTGTCGTCGTAGGCGTCGGGGTCGGCGTCGAGATCGGGGGCGAGACCGGGTTCGAGGCCGGGGTGCGGGCGGTGCGCGGCTATCGACCCGATCCGCGCGTGCGCGGTCGCCGGGCCGGTGGAGGCAGCGGCGGACGTGTGAGACGGGTGCTGTGCGGGGACCTCGGTGGGGCCTGCGCTGGGCTGGTGGCTCATGACTCCATTCTTCCGCGCAAGCGGCAGGACGGGCGCGTCGGAATCGTTCGCCGTCAGTCGGAGTCGGGGCTGCATGCGGGGAGAGTCGCAAGCGCGTCTTAAGGTCCGGTGAATGGCGTATGGCTTCCAGGGTCCGGATGGTGCACGAGTGCTTGTTTTCGCGCCCGACATGCGCCCGTACGGGGCTCCGCGCGCCGGCGGGCCCCGTACGGCGCGGTGGTGCTCAGCTCTCGGTGCGGTACATGAGGTCCACCTCGTGGGTGCTGAAGCCCAGGCCCTCGTAGACGGCGAGGGCCGCCGGATTGTCGGCGTCCACGTACAGCATCGCGGTCGGTAGGCCCGCCGCGGCGAGGTGCTGTAGGCCGATGGCGGTGAGGGCCTTGCCGAGGCCGCCGCCCTGGGCGCCGGGGCGGACGCCGAGGACGTAGACCTCGCCGAGCTGCTCCGCCGCGTGGATCTTCGTCCAGTGGAAGCCGATGAGCTCCCCGTCCCGTTCGGCGAGGAAGAAGCCCTTGGGATCGAACCAGGGTTGCGCGATGCGGTCGTCCAGGTCCCGCTGGGTCAACGCACCCTGTTCGGGGTGGTGGGCGAAGGCAGCCGCGTTCACCGCGAGCCAGGCCGCGTCGTCCTGGCCGGGGACGAACGTCCGCACCGTCACCCCGGCCGGCAGGACCGGCTCGGGCAGCGGGGGAGCGTCGGGGCCGAGCGGGCGGCGCAGCTGGCGCAGCTCGCGGAACAGGGTCAGGCCGAGGACCTGCGCGAGATGGCGGGCGGCGGACTTGCCGCCGTGTGCCCACACCCGGATGCGTTTGCCGGAGGCGGCCAGGAGGGCCGAGCCCAGGGCCCGTCCGTGGCCGCGTCCGCGCAGTGCGGGGTGGACGACGAGCTCGGCGGCGGGGGCCTCCACCGGGTCGGTGTCCTCCAGCTGTCCGTACCCGGTGAGCCGGCCCTTCTCGGTGAGCAGGAAGTGCCGGATCCCCTCGCGGCGTCCGCCGCGCAGCTGGAGGCGGCCCTGCTCGGATACGGCGGTGGTGCCGTCCGTGCGTGCCGCGTCCTCGATGAGGGCGAGCACCGCGTCGGCCTGTTCTCCCGTCAGTTCGTCGAGCGTCTGAATCTGGCGTCCCGGCTCCAGGGCCGCTGCTGCGTCGTCAGTCATGTGTCGAGCGTACGACTGCGGGAGGGGGCTGCGGGGGTGTGCGGGCCTGGTCCGGGCGGTGATCCGTCTTCTGCACGTAACCAGCTCGATACCCGGTACCCCCTGTCGTGCTACGCGCGTTGACCATAGGCTGCGGCCGACCTCTCATGTTTTACCGCTGTCCAAAAGGGGACTAAATGTCAGCGACGCCACAACGACACCGCCGAGTACGCCGGTTGACCCTCACCGCTCTCGCCGTCACGGCCGGCGCCGGAGCCATGGTCGCGGGCGCGTTCCCGGCCGGTGCCGCGAGTGGTGGCGGTGCCGCCAAGGGCCGCACCGTCGACGTGCAGATGCTGTCGTTCAACGACTTCCACGGCACGCTGGAGCCGCCGCAGGGCTCCTCCGGCAACGTGACCGAGCGTCAGGCGGACGGCACCACCAAGGCGATCCCCGCCGGTGGTGTCGAGTACCTGGCGACCAGCCTGCGCGAGGCCCGCAAGGGCCACCAGTACTCCGTCACCGCTGCGGCGGGCGACATGATCGGCGGCAGCCCGATGCTGTCCGGTCTCTTCCACGACGAGCCGACCGTCGAGGCCCTGAACGACCTGAAGCTCGACGTCACCAGCGTCGGCAACCACGAGTTCGACGAGGGCAAGACCGAGCTGCGCCGCATGGCGTACGGCGGTTGCCACCCGGTCGAGGGGTGCTTCGAGTACGGCAAGGAGTTCACGGGCTCCCAGTTCAAGTACCTCGCCGCGAACGTCACGGACGAGAAGACCAAGCGCCCGCTGATGTCGCCCACCTTCATCTGGAAGAAGGGCGACGTGAAGATCGGCTTCATCGGCGTCACCCTGGAGGGCACTCCGGACGTCGTGACCGCCGACGGCGTCAAGGGCCTCAAGTTCGGTGACGAGGTCGAGACGATCAACAAGTACGCCGAGGAGCTGAACAAGCAGGGCGTGAAGTCGATCGTGGCGCTGATCCACGAGGGCGGCCTGCCCGCGAACGGCGCGTACAACTACGACTGCGACTCCCCGGGCGCCGGCGCGGGCATCTCGGGCGCCATCGTGGACATCGCGAAGAACGTGAACCCGAAGGTCGACGCGCTGGTGACCGGCCACACGCACCAGGCGTACGCGTGCAACATCCCCGACCCGGCGGGCAATCCGCGCATGGTGACCTCGGCCGCCTCGTACGGCCGCCTGTTCACGGACACCACGCTGACCTACGACCGGCAGACCAAGGACATCGTCCGCACGCCGGTCTCCGCGCCGAAGCCGGTCAACAAGGTCGTCACCCGGGAGCAGCCCAAGGCCGCGGACATGACCGCGCTGATCGACCGCTGGAAGAAGCTGGCCGCCCCGATCGCCAACCGTCCGATGGGCTACATCTCGGCGGACATCACGGGCCGTGGCACGGAGGCGTACGAGAAGCCCCTCGGTGACCTGCTCGTCGACGCGCAGCTGGCGGCCACGGCCCCGGCGGACAAGGGCGGCGCGCAGCTGGCCCTCACGAACCCGGGCGGCATCCGTGCCGACCTCGCCTACAAGGCCGCGGGTGACGAGGGCGACGGCGTCGTGACGTACGGCGAGTCCTACACGGTCCAGCCGTTCAACAACCTGATGAACGTGGTGGACCTGACCGGTGCGCAGCTGATCACCGCGCTCCAGCAGCAGGTCAGCGGCCCGGTCAACGGTGCGAACCCGAAGATCCTCCAGGTCTCGAAGGGCTTCACGTACACGCTGGACATGACGAAGACGGGCGCGGACCGCGTCGTCGTGGACTCGGTGAGGCTGAACGGCGCGGCCATCGACCCCGCCAAGACCTACCGGGTCGCGATGAACGAGTTCCTCGCGGGCGGCGGTGACGGCTTCACCGTCCTGAAGGAGCACAAGAACAAGCTGAACGGCGCCTCCGACCTGGAGTGCTTCAACGCCTACCTGGCGAAGTCGACGGCGGCGACCCCGATCGCCCCGCCGGTGGCGGACCGCATCACGGTCATCAAGTAACACCTGCGTGCAGCACGCCCGAAGGGGCGGCGGGCCTTCCGGCCCGCCGCCCCTTCGGCGTTCCCCCCGCCGCCCCGTTCCCCCGTGACGGAGGGGCCAGAAGGGTCAGAGGGGTCGGCGGGGTCAGAGGGTGGCGAGGAACTTCCCGATGGCCCCGTGGAACCCCTCCGGGTCGGTGAACGGCACGAAGTGGTCCCCGTCGAGGGGTGCGTACGTGGTCCCCGGGCGCCGGGACACCATCGCGTCGGCCTGCTCCTGCGGGAGCGACGCGCTGCGGGTGCCGTGGATCAGCAGCGCCGGGCACTCGCTGCCGAGCCATGCGGCCCAGTGGTCGCCGCGGCAGGCCTCGACGGAGTCGAGCATGTCCTGCGGGTGGAACGGCAGCCGCCAGCCTCCGTCGGGGAGCGGGCGGAGCGCCTGGGCGACGATCTGGGAGCCCACCGGCCCGGCCGCGGCGAGGAGTTCCTCCCGGGTGGGCGCGGTGTACCGCATGCCCTGGAGGAAGGCCATCCACTCGTTGCCGGCGGGGTTGATCTCCACGGCGGCGTCCACGTCGATGAGCGCTGAGATCCGGTGGGGGTGGGCGGCGGCCAGGTGGACGGCGTTGAGCCCGCCGAGGGAGTAGCCGAGGAGGGCGACGGGGGCGTCGAGGCCGAGGTGGTCGAGCAGGGCGACGGCGTCGCTGACGTACCCGGCGCGGGTGTAGTCGGCGGCCCGGTCGGAGTCCCCGTGGCCGCGCTGGTCGGGGGCGATGACCCGCCATGCGTCGCCCAGGGCCTCGGCGAGGCCGGCGAACGCGAATCCCTCGGACATGCCTCCGTGTAGCGCGAGCAGCGGGCGGCCCGGCCCGCCGAAGTCCAGGTACGACAGCGTGCGGTCGTCGATCTTCAGCTCGTGGCGCATGGTTTGGCTCTCCCCTGTGTGCGTCGTGGGCGCGTCGTGGTGACAGTGGCAGCCTGACAGGATTTGGGCAAGCGCGCAATACGATTGTCTTGCGCGCTTGCCCAAGAAGGGGCGCGGATACGATCCCGCCATGGGAAATCGCGAGGACCTGCTGGCCGGAGCGCGCCGCTGCCTGGAGGAGAAGGGGTACCTGCGTACGACGGTGCGCGACATCGCCTCGGCGTCGAACGTGAGCATGGCCGCCATCGGATACCACTTCGGTTCGCGCGAGGCCCTGCTCAACCTCGCGCTGTTCGCGGCCATGGACGAATGGGCCGCGGGGGCGGGCCGACTCGCCGGCCAGGGCGACACCGCCCGGGAACGGTACGCCGACACCTGGGACCGCAAGATCCGGGACTTCGGCGACATGCGCTGGCTGTGGACCGCCTCCGTCGAGGCCTTCGTCCACGCACAGTCCTCGCCCGAGCTGCTCGCGATCCTCGCCGAGGGCCAGCGCCGGTCCCGGCGCATGGTGGCCGCCCAGTTGCGCGGGGTTCCCGAGGACGCGGTCACCGAGGAGGACGTACGGGTCCTCGGGTCGGTGCACGTCGCGCTGCTGACCGGGGTGATGGTGCAGACCCTGACCGACCCCGAGCACGCACCGAGCGGTCGGGATTTGGCTCAAGGGCTGCGCGACATGGCGGAGTTGCTCGAAAGGTGAGCCCTACCGACGGGTAGTAAAGCCTGCTTCCGCACGCCAGAATCTGGGGCACCTCCCAGCGGTGGCTGGGGGACCAACCATCGGGTCGGCAAAGGGGCGGGCATGACACTGGATCGTCGGGCATTTCTGGTCGGGGCGATGGCGGCGGGAGCGGGCGCCGTGGGACTCGCGGCGGCCCCGGCCTCCGCCCGGACCCGCGCCACCCTCGGCACGCAGGACTGGATGGCCGGACTCGGCGACGCCACCGCCCTCCAGCGGATGACCGTTCCCGGCACCCACGACTCGGGCGCCCGTCAGGGCGGGCTCTACGTCGCCTGCCAGAACACCTCGATCGCCGAACAGCTCGACTCGGGCATCCGCTTCCTCGACGTCCGGTGCCGGGTCACCGGGGGATCGTTCGCGATCCACCACGGCTCCTTCTACCAAGGCATGATGTTCGGCGACGTGCTCGTCTCCTGCGCGAACTTCCTCGCCGCACACCCCTCCGAGACCGTGCTGATGCGCGTCAAGCAGGAATACTCCGAGGAGAGCGACGCGACCTTCCGCGCCGTCTTCGACGACTACCTCGACCACCGCGGCTGGCGTCCGCTGTTCCGGATCGCCGACAGCCTGCCGACCCTCGGCCAGGCCCGCGGCAAGGTGGTGCTGCTCGCCGACAACGGGGGGCTGCCCGGGCTCCGGTACGGCGACGGCAACGTCTTCGACATCCAGGACGACTACATGGCCGAGCCCTTCGCGAAGCGCGGAAAGATCGAGAACCAGTTCCGGCGGGCCGTCCAACAGCCCGGCAAGCTCTTCGTGAACTACACCAGCACCTCGGCGTACATGCCGCCGCGCTGGAACTCCGACCGCCTCAACCCGCAGGTGCACGCCTTCGTCGACGGGTCTGAGCTGGCCGGCCGGACCGGGCTCGGGATCGTTCCGATGGACTTCCCGAACACCCGCTCCGGCCTGGTCGCCTCATTGATCCGACACAACTGACCCGTCTGACGGCGCTGCCGGCTGCGCCACCGGCTGTGGAGCCGGCGGCGGCGTCGGCGGCGGCGTCGGCGCGCCCGGGACGTGCAGCACCGCCTCCGCCCCCGGGCCGCCGTCCACCGGGGCCCGCAGTTCGACGGTGCCCCCCGTGCGCTGCACCGTACGGGCCACGATCGACAGACCGAGCCCGCTGCCCGGCAGGGCCCGGGCCGACGGAGACCGCCAGAACCGCTCGAAGACGTGCGGGAGGTCGTCGGCCGGGACACCCGGACCGTGGTCGCGCACGGTCAGCTCGCCCGCCCGCAGCGACACCTCCACCGAGCCGCCCGGAGGGCTGAACTTCACCGCGTTGTCCAGTACGTTGACCACCGCCCGCTCCAGCGCAGCCGCCTCGCCCCGCACGTACCAGGGCTCCAGCGTCGAAGCGAAGTGCAGCTCCGGGCCGCGCAGCCGGACCCGGGACAGCGCGCTCTGCACGACCTCGTGCAGGGCCACCACCTCCAGCCGGGCGGGCGGGGCCTCGTCCGGGCGGGACAGCTCCTGGAGGTCCCCGATCAGCGCGGCCAGCTCCGTCATCTGCGCCTTGACCGAGGCCAGCAGCTCCTTGCGGTCCTCCGCGGGGATGGCCCGCCCGGTCTCCTCGCTGCGGGCCAACAGTTCGATGTTGGTGCGCAGGGAGGTGAGGGGCGTGCGCAGCTCGTGGCCGGCGTCCGCGATCAACTGGGCCTGCCGCTCCTGGGAGGAGGCGAGGGCGGCCGTCATCGAGTTGAAGGAGCGCGACAGGCGGGCGATCTCGTCGTCGCCCTCGTCGGGGATCCGTACCGTCAGGTCCTCGGTGCGGGCGATGTGCTCGACGGCGCCCGTGAGTTCGTCGACGGGCCGCAGTCCCGTACGGGCCACCCACAGCCCGGCCGCGCCCGCGCCGACGACACCCACCCCGCTGACGAAGAGCAGCACCCAGGCGAGGGTGGACAGCGGCTTGTCGATGTCGGCCAGTGGTTTGGCGACCGAGATGGCGACGCTGCCGCCCACCGGCCCGGTGACTTCCACCGGCTGGGTGTAGACGCGTACGGGGGTGCCGTCGGTGGTGCGGCCGTCGTACATCACCGGTCCGCGCTGGCCCTGGGCGACCTGGAGGTCGTATCCGGTCACCGGGAGGGTGTTCTTGCCGTCCACCCAGCAGCGTCCGCCGGTGGGCAGCACGATCTGGACCTGGGCGCTCAGGTTGTTCACGATGGCGCCGGGCACCTTCTCCCGGCAGCCGAGCTGCGGCAGCGTCTGGTTGGCCTGCGCGCTGGCGTTGGTGGACCGCAGCGAGCTGTCCAGCTGGTCCTTCAACTGCGCGCGGACCATGAACCAGCTGACGACGGCGACGGCCGCGACGGCGACCGCCACCGCGACCGTGACCAGCAGCGCGAGCCGGGAGCGCAGGGGCAGCCCGCGGAATCTGGCGGCCGGGCTCACTCGGGACCTCCGGAGTCGCCCGCCCCGGCGGAGCGCAGCACGTAGCCCACCCCACGCACGGTGTGGACCAGGCGGGGCTCGCCGCCGGCCTCGGTCTTGCGGCGCAGGTACATGACGTACACGTCCAAGGAGTTGGAGCTCGGCTCGAAGTCGAAGCCCCACACCGTCTTGAGGATCTGCTCGCGGGTCAGGACCTGGCGCGGGTGCGCCAGGAACATCTCCAGCAGCGTGAACTCGGTGCGGGTCAGCTCTACCGGGCGCCCGGCCCGGGTGACCTCGCGGGTGGCGAGGTCCATGCGCAGGTCGCCGAAGGACAGCACGTCCTCCGGCTCCGCGCCGCCTGCCGGCGGCGCTGCGTACGCGCTGCGGCGCAGCAGGGCGCGGACCCGGGCGAACAGCTCGTCGAGTTCGAAGGGTTTGACGAGGTAGTCGTCGGCGCCCGCGTCGAGGCCGGTGACGCGGTCGCCGACGGTGTCGCGGGCGGTGAGCATCAGGATCGGGGTGGTGCTGCCGGCGGCACGCAGCCGGCGGGCCGCCGTCAGGCCGTCCATGCGGGGCATCTGGATGTCGAGGACGATCAGGTCGGGTGCGTACGAGGCCGTCTTGTCGAGGGCGTCGAGCCCGTCGACCGCGGTCTGTACGGCGTACCCCTCGAAGGCGAGGCTGCGGCGCAGGGCCTCCCGCACGGCCGGCTCGTCGTCGACGACGAGGATGCGGTGCGGTTCGCCTTCGGCCGGATTCATGCTCGTTCCCCCAGGGGTTCGTGGTCGGTGCTACCAGGCTCGCACGGGACGCTCAGTAGGAGGTCCCGAAGCCGTTGGCGGCGTTACCACTGCCGTTGACGCTCCCGTCGCTGGTGGAGCCCGCGCCGCCGCTGCCGCCCTTGCGGAGGGAGGCCAGGTCGGCCTTGATCGTGTTGACCGGGATGGCGAAGCCGAGACCGACGCTGCCGGCGGTGGACCCGTCGCTGGAGGGGGAGTAGATCGCGGAGGGCATGCCCACGACCTCGCCGTTCATGTTGACCAGGGCGCCGCCGGAGTTGCCGGGGTTGAGCGAGGCGTCCGTCTGGACGGCCTTGTACGAGGTGGTGTTCGAGCCGGTGTTCCCGTTGAACTGCCGACCGCCGTACGAGAAGGGCCAGCCGCCGTCGCTGCGCTGGCGCTGCGGGGACTGCTGCTCGGACTTGGGCACGTTCACCTCGCGGTTCAGCGCCGAGACGATGCCGCTGGTGACCGTGCCGGTGAGGCGGTCGGGGGAGCCGATCGCGACGACCTGGTCGCCGACCCTGAGGCCGTCGGAGTCGCCGAGCCGGGCCGGCTTGAGGCCCGCCGCACCCTGGAGCTTGATCAGGGCGAGGTCCTTGTCGGGGTCGGTGCCGAGGGTCTTGGCCGGGTACTTCTTGCCGTCGCTCATCGTCACCTGGATCTCGGTGGCGCCGTCCACGACGTGGTTGTTGGTGGCGATCTCGCCGTCGGCGGTGAGCACGATGCCGGAGCCGGTGCCCTGACCGGACCCGGTGCGGGTGTCGATCCGGACGACGGAGGGGCTGACCTGCTCGGCCACGCCGGCGACGGTGCCGCTGCTGGACTGCGAGACGTTGGTGCCGTTGACACCGCTGCCGCTGCCGCCCTTGTCGCCGAGCAGCTGCTGTACGGCCGCGGCGGTGCCGCCCCCGACGACGGCGGCGGCCAGCGCCACGGCCACGAGCAGGGCGACGGGCCGCTTGGCGCGGGCCGCGTGCGCGGGCCCCACGAAAGCCGGCGGGACCGGGGGAGCGGGGGGAGCGGGGAAGACCGGGGGTTGGTGCGCCTCGTGCCAGCCGGGCGCGGCGGCGGCCGGGTCGGGGACGGCCGGGTCGGGGACGGCCGGGTACCCGGGTGGCGGCGGGTAAGCCGCCGCCGCGCCCGGTGCCGCTGCCGGCTGGTCGCGGCCGTGCTCCCCGCCCTCGCCGGACTGCGCGCTCGGGGTCGGGCGGTGCTCCTGCGGGTACTCGCCTGCGCGGCGGAAGCTCTCGGTCATGGATACGACTGTGTCCACGGTTCATGAGAGCTTCCTGAGTCCAGGCTGAGAAGCCCGACAGAACCTCGTATGCCCGATATAAACCCGGCTCGGAGCGGTCAGTGGCAGCCGCAGGAGCGACGGATGACCAGCGCCGACGGGAACTGCTTCAGGCGCTCGCGGCGCGAGCCCGCCACCCGGAGGGCGTCGTCCAGGACCAGATCCACCGCGGCCCGCGCCATGGCGGGGCGGTCCGAGGCGATCGTCGTCAGCGGCGGGTCGGTCAGGGCCGCTTCCTTGACGTCGTCAAAGCCGGCCACCGCCAGTTCGCCGGGAACGTCGATGCGCAGTTCGCGCGCCGCCCGCAGCACGCCGATCGCCTGGTCGTCCGTGGCACAGAAGATGGCCGGCGGCCGGTTCGGCCCCGACAGCACCTCCAGCGCCACGCGGTACGCGTCGTAGCGGTTGTACGGCGCCTCGAAGAGCCGGCCCTCCACCGAGCGGCCGGATTCCCGCATGGCCCGGCGCCAGCCCTCCACGTGGTCGGCGACCGGGTCGCCGACGGACGGGGTGTTCTCCACGCCGCCGATGCAGGCGACGTACTCGTGCCCGTGTTCCAGCAGGTGGCGGGTGGCGAGCTGGGCGCCGCCGATGTCGTCCGTGACGACCGCGACGTCGTCGATGGCCTCCGGCCGCTCGTGCAGCAGGACCACCCGGGCGTCCCAGGCCTCGATCTCCGAGGCGGCGCGTTCGCTCATGCCCTGGCTGACCAGGATCAGGCCCGACACCCGCATGCCGAGGAAAGCGCGCAGGTAGTGGACCTCGCGCTCGTCCCGGTAGTCGGAGTTCCCGACCAGGACCATCTTTCCGCGCTCGGCGGCGGCCTGCTCGACCGCGTGTGCCATCTCCGCGAAGAACGGCTGGCGGGCGTCGGGGACGATCATGCCTATGAGGTCGGTGCGCCGCGAGGCCATCGCCTGCGCGACCCGGTCCGGGCGGTAGCCCAGCTCCTTGATCGCAGCGAGTACACGCTCGCGCGTGGCCGGGGCGACCGGCCGGGGTCCGTTGTTGATGACGTAGCTCACGACGGCGGTAGAAGTACCCGCAAGTCGCGCCACGTCGTCCCGCGTCACCTTGGCCACGCTCGGAGTCTACGCGGGGTGACCTACCTCTGGGCAGGCCGTCCTGCCGACTGGGCGATCACAGGAGGTTCCTCCATACGGGGGACGTCGGTCGAGGACGGGGCCGCGGCCTGCGACGAGGCCTTGGACGCCGCCTGCGACGCGGCCTTGGCGGCTGCCTGCGCCGCCGCTTCCGCCGCTGCCCGTTCGACCTTCTCCGGCGTGACGAAGCGGTAGCCGACGTTGCGGACCGTGCCGATCAGCGACTCGTGCTCGGGGCCGAGCTTCGCGCGCAGCCGCCGTACGTGGACGTCCACGGTCCGGGTGCCGCCGAAGTAGTCGTACCCCCACACCTCCTGCAGCAGCTGGGCCCGGGTGAAGACCCGGCCCGGGTGCTGCGCGAGGTACTTGAGGAGCTCGAACTCCTTGAAGGTGAGGTCCAGGACCCGGCCCTTCAGCTTCGCCGAGTACGTCGCCTCGTCGACCGACAGGTCGCCGTTGCGGATCTCCATCGGGGAGTCGTCGGAGCCCAGCTGCTGGCGGCCGGTGGCCAGCCGCAGCCGTGCTTCGACCTCGGCCGGGCCGGCGGTGTCGAGGAGGACGTCGTCGATGCCCCAGTCCGCGGTGACGGCCGCCAGGCCGCCCTCCGTCACGACGAGGATCAGCGGACAACCGGGACCGGTGGAGCGCAGCAGCTGGCACAGCGACCGCACCTGCGGCAGATCGCGACGGCCGTCGACGAGGATGACGTCCGCGCCGGGGGTGTCCACGAGGGCCGGGCCCTCGGCGGGCGCCACCCGGACGTTGTGCAGCAGCAGGCCGAGGGCGGGCAGCACCTCGGTGGACGGCTGTAGGGCGTTGGTCAGCAGCAGGAGGGAGCTCATGCCCGACCACCTGCCCGGTCGGCGGCACTGCCCAACCGTTGTTGGGTGTGGTTCTGCACGGTTCGCTGGTCCATCACGTCGGTTCCTCCTCGGTCCCGTCGAGGACTTTCGCGGTACTGCTTCGTACGTGGTGCGTGGTGCGGTGTGGCGGCCGTGCGGTCCCCGCGCCCTGAGGCCCGGACGGACAACACTGTTCTCGATCCGTTCAACGTGCTGAAAGCACAAAAGGACCCGGGGGCAACGTTGCCCGGATCCTCTCGCCAGCAGAATAGCCCACCCGCCCGGGCGGGGCCGAGGCTTCGTTGATCCCCGTTCTGTGGTTCCGGACACCCTTACGCCCAGCTTATGCCCCGGTTTCACCGGATCGATGGACCTGGGACGGGCAGCCCGGGCGCACACGGGGCGCGCGGAGGTACGCCGGACCAGCGGGCGGAAGGGTTCATCATGGAGGCCGACGACGGTAGAGAGCCGACGATAGGAGCTGCAGTGGCAACCGGAACCATCCGCTACTGGGCGGCGGCCAAGGCCGCCGCCGAGACGGCGGAGGAGCCGTACTCGGCGCACACCCTGGCCGAGGCGCTCGACGCCGTGCGGGAACGCCACCCAGGGGAGCTGACCCGGGTCCTGCTGCGCTGCTCCTTCCTCGTGAACGACGAGCCCGTGGGCAAGCGCCCGCACGATGCCGTCCTGCTGACCGAGGGGGGCACCGTCGAGGTGCTCCCACCGTTCGCGGGCGGGTGAGCGGAAACCGATGAGCACTCCCGAGGAACAACAGCACCAGCAGCACCAGGACCCGTACGGGACCCAGACCTGGCAGTCGGACACCTGGGACACCGGGTACCAGCCGGTTCACGAGGGCCTGCCGGAGCCGTACGCCCAGCACCTCCAGCCCGACCAGTCCGGGCAGCCCGCCCAGCCGCGGCTGGGCGGGCTGCCCGGTCAGTCCGTGGCACCCGAGGGCTGGTTCCGTGACGATGCCCCGGCTCCCCGGGACCCGGCCGGGGCCCCGGGTTGGTCCCAGGGGAGTACGGGCGCGCCGTGGGCGGACGGAGCCGGCGCCGCCGAGCAGACCGCCTACCTGCCGCCCCAATCGGCGCCGAACGCGGCCGAGCCGCAGCCGGCCGCTCCCGAGGGCTGGTTCCGCCACGAGGCCCCCAACTGGTCCGCTCCGGCGGCGGAGACCGCGTACCTGCTGCCGTACCCGGGGCCGGGTGCGGTGGACCCGCAGCCGGCCGCCCCGGAGGGCTGGTTCCGCGACGAGGCGCCCGCATCCCCGGCGCCCGCATCCCCGGCGTCCGCTTCAGCCCCGGCCCCTGCGGCCGGCTGGTCGCAGGGCGGCGGTTCGGCCGCGGCCTGGACCGGGCCCGCGGCCGAGCAGACGGCCTACCTCCCGCCCCAGGCCCCCGCACCGGTGGGCGGCGCCGCCGAGGAGACGGCCTTCCTGCCGCCGTACCCCGGCCCCGGGGGGCCCGCCGCCACCCCTTCGGCGTCCGGCGTGGCGCCCGCGGCGCCCGACGCTCCGGGTGAGGCGCCGGCGTACTCGCCGCCCACCCTCGGCGGCAACACCGTGCGGGCCGTCGATCCCGCCCAGGCCCGCGCCGAAGGCCGGTCGCCGATCATCGACCCCGGCCCGCAGTCGGCCGTACTGACCGCAGGCCTCGGGCTGCTGCTGGCCGGTGCCGCTGCCGTCGGCGACCTCGCGCTGCTCGTGCCGCTGATCGCCCTCCAGGGCCTCACCGCGGCCGGCTGGTTCCGGCTCAACGGCATGTGGCCCGCCCGCCAGGGCATCGCCCTCGCCTTCCTCGGGGCCCTCGTCGCCGACGGCGCCGTCCTCGCCGTGGACGCCACGTACGGGCCCGGCGCGATCATCGGCACCCTGGGAGCCTGGGTGCTGCTCACGCTGGTCCTCCAGCTGCGCAGCCACGCCGACCCCGACGAGCGGATGTACGGCCTGATGGCCTCCGTGGCCTCGGCCGCGCTCGCCATCATCTGCGCGGGCTACCTGGCCGCCGATTCCGCCGCCGTGAGCGTCGGTGCGGTGGCCGTCGCGGTCGCCGTCTTCACCCGCGCGCTGCCGCTGCCGACCGCTGGCTCCGTCGGCGTCTCGCTGGCCGCGGCGGCCGGCGCCGGCATCGCGATCGGCGGGCTGACCGACCTCGGGGTGGGCGGGGCGCTGCTCGGCCTGGCCGCGGGGGTGTGCGCGCTCATCGGGCTGCGCGTGGCGGCGTACGACTACCCGTCCAAGTTCGTCCACATGACGGCCGGTGTCGCGCTGCCGCTGGCCGCCGCCGCTCCCGCCGTCTACCTGATCGGGCGGGTGGTGGGCTGAGGCCCCGGGCGGCGGGCGTCACGGTGGCACTGACGGCCTCCGTACGGCCGACCATGGTCCACTAGAACGCACGTACCGTCTACAGGGGGAGGGGCTCGTGCGGTTCCTGCGTGTCGTTGTGATCATCGGAGTGGTGCTGGGGGCGCTGTTCGTGGGTGCCGACCGCTGGGCGGTCGGCTATGCCGAGAACCGGCTGGCCGACCGCATCCAGGCCCGTCAGGGGCTGGCGGGGAGCGCGGAGGTGGACATCCACGGGTTCCCGTTCCTGACCCAGGCGCTCAGCCACGACCTCGAACGGGTCGACGTGCGGCTGAAGGGCGTCGAGGCCGTCGCGGACGGCCGCAAGACGCGGCTTTCCCAGCTCGACGCCAGCTTCCACAGCGTGAAGCTCAACGGGGACTACAGCGGCGGCACCGCCCGGCGGGCCGAGGGCACGGCCCTGGTCACGTACCAGGACCTGACGGAGGCCTCGCAGACCGGCGTGACGGTCACGTACGGCGGGGCGCCGGGCAAGGTGAAGGTCACCGCGTCCCTGGAGGTCCTCGGTCGGACGCTGACCCGCAGCGTGGTGTCGACCGTCACGCTCGTGGACGCCAAGGGCGGGGGCAAGACGGTCCGGGTCCGGGCCGACGAGGTGCCGGGCGAGGGCATTCCCGGGATCGAGAACGCGGTCCGGAAGAAGACCGACTTCGACCGTCGGCTCGACGGCGGCCTGCCGGCCGGGCTCCAGCTGGCCGCACTGACCTCGGACGAGGGCGGCGTCCACCTGACGCTGAGCGGCACGGACGTGGTGCTGGCCGGATCGTGAGACGGTACGGTCCGATCCGTAGAAGGATGGGCCGTACGAGGGCTCCGGAGGCCGTGCGGCGGTTGCCCGGGGCGGTTCGCATCCCACTATGCGGACGATCCTGTCTCGACATATGACACGCCGGTGACAGGGCGGCCGATTCGTCCCTACGATCCATGGCTATGAAGCATCAGCAGGCGGACCTCACGAAGCGACGGGCAGTAGACCTGTGTCGCGTCGCCGCCATGCTCTGTCGATCCATGTGACCTGTGAGCGCTTCCGCTCCATCAGCCGGACGACCGTCCTTCCCGCATGACCGCACCGCAGCGGCCCCCTCCTGCCCACTGACGCCTCCCCGCGCAGTGCCCGAGGGCGCCGCCCGCAGCGGTACGCACCCGCTGCACCCCGCACACCGCCCGCAGCACCTGCACAGCACGCCCCGCCGCACACTGCCCCGGAGGAGAACACCATGAGCCGCAGCGACGTCCTCGTAGACGCCGACTGGGTCGAGGCCCACCTGAACGACGCGAACGTCGTCATCGTCGAGGTGGACGAGGACACGTCCGCCTACGACAAGAACCACATCACCAACGCTGTCCGGATCGACTGGAAGCAGGACCTCCAGGACCCGATCCGCCGCGACTTCGTGGACCAGGAGGGCTTCGAGAAGCTGCTCTCCGCCAAGGGCATCTCCAACGACGACACCGTGGTCCTCTACGGCGGCAACAACAACTGGTTCGCCTCCTACGCCTACTGGTACTTCAAGCTGTACGGCCACCAGGACGTCCGCCTCCTCGATGGCGGCCGCAAGAAGTGGGAGCTCGACTCCCGCGACTTGGTCGACGGCGCCGAGGTCCCGAACCGCCCGGCCACCCAGTACAAGGCCAAGCCGCAGGACGCCTCGATCCGCGCCTTCCGCGACGACGTCGTGGCCGCGATCGGCGCCCTGAACCTGGTCGACGTCCGTTCGCCCGACGAGTTCTCCGGCAAGCTGCTCGCCCCGGCGCACCTCCCGCAGGAGCAGTCGCAGCGCCCCGGCCACGTGCCGAGCGCCCGCAACATCCCGTGGTCGAAGAACGCCAACGACGACGGCACCTTCAAGTCCGACGAGGAGCTCACCGCCCTCTACGAGGCCGAGCAGGTCGACCTGTCGAAGGACACCATCGCGTACTGCCGCATCGGTGAGCGCTCCGCGCTGACGTGGTTCGTGCTGCACGAGCTCCTGGGCCAGCAGAACGTCAAGAACTACGACGGCTCGTGGACCGAGTACGGCTCCCTGGTCGGCGTGCCGATCGAGCTCGGCGCCAACAAGTAATCCGACGGCCGGGCACGCGACGCCCCCGTCAGTACGACTTCTCTCAGGACAGGACAGAGAACATGTGTGGAGCACAGATCGGCGGGCCCGACCTCGCCACGCTCAAGCCCGGTGAGACCGCCATCCAGGGCCAGGTGACGAAGGACGGCGAGCCCGTCAGCGGGTACGTGCGCCTGCTCGACTCGACCGGCGAGTTCACGGCCGAGGTCCCGACCACGGCGACCGGCCAGTTCCGCTTCTACGCGGCGACCGGCAGCTGGACGCTGCGGGCGCTGGTCCCCGGCGCCCAGGCGGACCGCGCCGTGGTGGTCGCCGAGGCCGGCGGCGTGACGGACGTCGCGATCGCGGTCTGACGACCGCGCTGCGCACGCAGCGGGAAACGAACCGGCCGGAGGGCCGCACCCCAGGGGTTGGACGCCACTGGAACGGGGTGCGGCCCTTCGCGCCGTCCGCTCCCCGGCCCTACCCTGGAGGCATGTACGCCCGGCGGCGCCGCGTCTACTTCTTCCTCATGGGCGGATGCATCTTCCTCTTCGTCTCCGCCTGGTCCTTCGTGCGGCTGTTCTCGGTCGAGGCGGCCGTGGCCCTGTGCGTGGTCGCCATGGTCATCCCCCCGGTCGCCGCGATGATCGCGAACCGGCGCGGCCCGGACGACCGCTGGTGGGACGACCCCTCCGGTGACCCGAAGTCCGACGAGTGGTGGGACGAACTGGACGGAAAGCGGCGTCGCGAAGAGTGACACCCGGCGAGATACGAACGTAATAAACGTGCGTACAACCACCCCTACCTTGTACATGTCATGCGTGTGCACGGGTGATCACCCGATGCCCCATGTCCTGTGGGGGGACTTCCTTGGAACACGCACAGACCATCCCCGAGCAGTCGGAAGGGGAGGAGACCGGAGCGCGCCGCCCCCGCGGCCGCCGTACGGTCCTCCTGATCGCCGGCGCCGTCGTACTCGGCGTGCTCGCGGGCACGGTCACCGGCTACGCGATCCAGTACGACCGCGAGCCCACACCACTGCCGCCGCTGGCGCAGCAGAAGATCGACCAGCCGAAGCCGCAGGCCCCGAACGAGTCGACGAGTGCCCGCTCCGTCAACGCCAACCGCTGGCACAAGACGGACGACGACCTTACCAAGCTCCTGATCGAGGCCCCGTCCGGGGCAGAGGTCCGCTACTCGGGGATCCAGTCCCCGGACGAGTTCTCGGCGGACTACTACAAGCAGCCGGGCGGCGGTCTCACCAGCCAGATCGGCCACGGCGTGCGGCGGATCGCCGCGCTGAACTGGGCACAGGACGACCGGAACTTCGTCGAGATCCGGCTCTTCCAGTACAACGACCGCTCCGGTGCCGACTGGTACCAGCACGCCCACGGCTACCTGGACGAGAAGGAGTACGCGGGCAATTCCGGCAAGGACCTGCCCGGCGTGCCTGCCGACTTCGGCCACCTGTGGGTCGACTCGGCGCAGCGGGAGAAGCCGGGTTACCTCCCGATGAAGTCGGCCACGGTCATTGCCCGGCGCGGCGACATCGTCATGGAGGTCGAATACATGAACAACCGCGGCGCTGTCGACGAGAACGACGTCGTCGAGATCGCCAAGCGACAGTGGGAGCGGCTGTGAGCGACCCGCAGGACGGCACCAACGCCGTGACGGCCGAGCCGACGGAGCCGACGGACGCGGCGGAGGCGGCTGGCGCGGCGGAGGCGGCGGAGGCGGCGGAGGCGGCGCCCGGGACGACCGGTGCGCCGGCCCCCGAGCCGGCTGCCCCCGAGCCGGCTGCCCCCGAGACCGCGCCGGCGACCGCGCCTCGGGCGCGCAGCCGCCGGACCGCGGCGCTGATCGCGGGCGGAGTCGGCATCGCCGTTCTCGCGGGCGGGGCCCTCTGGGGGGCCGGGCGGATCGCCGATGCCGACCGCAGCGCACCGACCCGCTACTGGGCAGCCGCAAAAGCGGACCCCCGGCCCAGCGGAACGCCGGACCCGATGCCGACCGTGCCGCCGAACGAGCTGACGGGCAAACTGCTGCCGCTCCCCATCGGCTTCGAGCCCGGCCCGGACATCGACGGGGACGGAAACAACTTCTACGTGTCGGGGGAGCAGGCGCTCCAGGCCCTCAAGGAGGCGCGCTCCGGGCTGTCCGGCGACAAGCGGGCGGAACGGGACAAGGCGCTGGTCGACCTGAAGCTGAAGGGCATGGCCGGACGCAGCTACCACCAGGTACGCGAGCACCAGGTGATGGAGATCCACCTCACCCAGGCCGATCCCCAGACCCTCGCGAAGTTCTCCGAGTTCAGCAAGAGGCTCCTGGAGCTGACCGGCGACGACCGTGACGCGCCGAAGATCGAGGGTTTCCCGGACGCCAAGTGCGCCCTGGAGACCCTCGGCAAGGAGAAGACGGACGCAAAGGACAAGATCGACGCCATGGACTGCGTGGCCCTCCAGGGCGATGTGCTCGTGGCCTTCCGGATGTACGGGCCGAAGCCCTTCTCCGCGAACGCCGGCGCCGATGTGTTCAAGCGGCAGCTGAACCACCTGAAGTCCCCCGGGGAGTCCGCGTGACCGAGCTGAACACCACCGAGGCCGCCCCGGAGCAGGCGCCCGGCGGGGCCGACACCGCCACGCCGGCCGTCGAGGCCGGGCCACCCGCGCCCAAGGACCGCCGCAAGCTGTTCGCCGCGCTGCGTTGGACCGCCGCCGTGCTCGTCTTCGCGGCCGTCGGCACGGGAGTCGCGTACGGGATCACCCGGCCCGAGCGCACCGACATCCCCGGCCTGTCCACCAGGGACGACGGCCGCTGGAAGTACCCGGTGCTCGCCAAGCCGCAGCTGCCGGCCGGCGCCGCGCTGCCGTACGCCGCGGACAACCCGGAGGGCATCCATTACGCAGGTCTGACCCAGCTGCTGCTGCCCGCACCTGCCGGTGCCACCCCCGACCCCACGCTGAAGCAGGAGAAGGACGAGGTGGTGACCGTCGACACCCTCCTGGAGGAGTACCAGGCGGACCAGCGGGAGAAGCTCAAGACGCAGCTCGTGCACGAAGGGCTGCGCCAGATCGTAGGGCGCGGTTGGACCACCCCGGACGGCACCCGCACCCGCATCTACCTGCTGCGTTTCAACGCTCCGGGCTTCGTGGACGCCTTCAAGGGCTGCACCATGTCCACGAGCCTGGCCAAGGCCGCGGTGCTGGAGCCCGACCCGGTCTGGCGCGAGGTCAAGAAGAGCCAGCGCAACGACTTGGGCAGCGACAGTGCGTACTTCGGCCCCTCCCGGCACAACCCCGCCCGCGACGTCACGCTCTATCAGGAGGCCAAGCCGACGGGTGACGAGCAGGTCCGGTTCGGCTGCGTCCAGGCGGGCGACATCCAGGGGCTGGTCCTACAGACCCGCAAGGGGGAGGCTCCGGTCGTCCCCCTCCACCAGACGGTGATCCTGCAGAGCCAGCTGCTGGGCTGATCACCCCGCAAGGGGCGTGCGGCCTACCTCACGGAGTGCGCCGGTCCCCGGGCCAGTAGGCTTGGGGACCGGCCCCGTACAAGCCCACATCATTGCGAGGAGCACCCCGTGCTTGAGGCATTCTTCACCTCCCTGCTGGTCCTGGTCTGCGTCGGCGTGCTCGCCTTCACCGGCCTCGCCGTGAAGAAGCTGTACCAGGGCCAGCGCTGATCACCCCCAGACTCCGTCCGGGGGGTCGTCCGGGGTGCCCCCGGACCGGCCGCCGCCCTGACCCGGAACCCCTCCCACAGATCGCCTGAGCAGCCATTCATGATCCAGATCCCGTCCGACCTGAACCCGGGCCTCGTTCCCCTCGCCTTCCTCCTCGGTACCTGGGAGGGCGCGGGCGTCTTCGACTTCCCGGGTGAGGAGAAGTGCAACTTCGGCCAGGAGGTCGTCTTCAGCCACGACGGCCGGGACTTCCTGGAGTACACCTCCCGCTCCTGGGTCCTCGACGCCGAGGGCAACAAGGTGCGGCCGCTCGAATCCGAGTCCGGCTACTGGCGCATCGACGAGCACCGCAAGGTCGAGATCGTCATGGTGCGCGACCAGGGCGTCGTCGAGGTCTGGTACGGCGAGCTCGCCGACCAGAAGCCCCAGATCGACCTGGCCACGGACGCGGTCGCCCGGACCGCCGCCTCCGGCCCGTACAGCGGTGGCAAGCGGCTCTACGGCTACGTGAAGAGCGACCTGATGTGGGTCGGCGAGAAGGCGACCCCGGAGGTCGAGCTGCGCCCTTACATGTCGGCCCAGCTCAAGAAGGTCGTCACGCCCGAGGAGGTCGCCGAGATGGCGCGCAACCTCCCGGACATGCCGGACGACGGCATCGCCTTCTTCCGCTGAGCGGAACGCCCGGCCGCCGCGGACGCCGCGGAGGCGCCGAGCACTCGCCGACCGTCCACGGGCCGTGCGCGAAGGGGACTGCTGAGGGCCTCCCCCGGACTCCGTCCGGCCGAGACCCCCAGCGGTCCCCTTCGCGCGCTTACACTGGCCGGGTGGTGAGCACCGAGGGCACGGACAGCACCGACTGGAAGAGCGACCTGCGCCAGCGCGGATACCGGTTGACACCGCAGCGTCAACTCGTGCTGGAAGCGGTCGACACGCTGGAGCACGCGACGCCGGACGAGATCCTCGCCCAGGTGCGCAAGACCGCCTCGGGGGTCAACATCTCCACCGTCTACCGCACGCTGGAGCTCCTGGAGGAGCTGAAGCTGGTCTCGCACGCCCACCTCGGGCACGGGGCCCCCACGTACCACCTCGCCGACCGGCACCACCACATCCACCTGGTGTGCCGCGAGTGCACCGAGGTGATCGAGGCGGACGTGGACATCGCCGCCGAGTTCACCGCGAAACTCCGTGCGGCCTTCGGCTTCGAGACCGACATGAAACACTTCGCGATCTTCGGACTCTGCAAGGAGTGCGCCGCCAAGCACCGCGACGCTCCGGCATAGGAGCCGGCCGGGCCGGGTCGTAGGCTTGGTGACATGACCAGCAGCCCCTTGCTCCATCTCCCCGGCGCCGTACAGGCCGAAGGCCGCGACGAGGGCGTCGCCGCCCACTACGGAGAGCTGTACGGCGAACAACGCGCGCTCGCGGACGGCCGCGGTTTCGTCGACCTCTCGCACCGCGGAGTCGTCACCGTCACCGGGCCGGAGCGACTGAGCTGGTTGCACCTGCTGCTCACCCAGCACCTGACGGAACTCCCGCCCGGGCAGGCCACCGAGGCGCTGATCCTCTCCGCCAACGGCCACATCGAGCACGCGCTCTACCTCGTCGACGACGGCGAGACCGTCTGGGCGCACGTGGAGCCCGGCACCCAGGAGGCGCTGATCGCCTACCTGGAGTCGATGAAGTTCTTCTACCGCGTCGAAGTCGCCGACCGGACCGCCGAGTTCGCCGTCGTGCACCTGCCGGCCGGCTCCATCGCCGAGGTGGCCAAGGAGCACGTCGTGCGCGAGACCGCGCACGGCCGGGACGTCTTCCTGCCCCGCGCCGAACTGGAGGCCTTCGCCGCCGGGCACGGACCGGCCGCCGGACTCCTCGCGTACGAGGCCCTGCGGGTGGAGGCGCACCGGCCGCGGCTCGGCCTGGAGACCGACCACCGCACCATCCCGCACGAGCTGGGCTGGATCGGCACCGCCGTGCACCTCCAGAAGGGCTGCTACCGCGGCCAGGAGACGGTGGCCCGCGTCCACAACCTGGGCAAGCCCCCGCGCCGCCTGGTCTTCCTGCACCTGGACGGCTCCGAGGTGCTCCTCCCGGCGCACGGCACCCCCATCCGGCTCGCCGCCGACGGGGAGGAGGGCCGCCAGCTGGGCTTCGTGACCACCGCGGCCCGCCACCACGAGCTGGGCCCGATCGCCCTCGCACTGGTCAAGCGGAACGTTCCGGTCGACGCCCCGCTGCTCGCTGGCAAGACGGCCGCCGCGCAGGAGGTCGTCGTAGCGCCGTAACGGCGCGGGGCCGATCAGACGACTGAGACGTCTCAGACGCCTAAAACATCTAAGACGTCTCAGACGTCGATGACGAGGGTGAACGGGCCGTGGTTGGTGAGCGAGACGTGCATGTCCGCTCCGAACCGGCCCGTCTCCACCGTCGCCCCGAGCGCGCGCAGCTGCGCGACGACCTCGTCGACCAGCGGCTCGGCGACCTCGCCGGGAGCTGCGGCGTTCCACGTGGGGCGGCGGCCCTTGTGGGCGTCGCCGTACAGCGTGAACTGGGAGATCACCAGGAGCGGCGCGCCCACGTCGCTGCAGGACTTCTCCCCGTCCAGGATGCGTACCGACCAGAGCTTGCGCGCCAGCTGCGCCGCCTTCTCCGAGGTGTCGTCGTGGGTCACCCCCACCAGCACGCACAGTCCCTCGCCGACGACCTCGCCCACGGTCTCGCCGGCCACGACGACGCTCGCGCCGTCCACCCTCTGCACTACTGCTCGCATACCACCTGTGTATCAGGCGTGCACCCATCAGGGGCCGATCGGGTGGCGTGGGACTGCACCGGAAGCACGGAGAGTGGCACGATGCACGCAGGCGGTGCTTCCCCCCGGTCCCACGGGCCGGAGGAGACCCCATGCACCGGTCGAGGGGACGGACACGAACGCATGAACACCTCTGGTACCTCCGCACCTGCATCACCCGCATCACCCGCATCACCCGCAGCCGCTTCGGCGGCTGCGGTTCGACCGCCGGCACAGCGCACGGGCGGGGAGCAGGCGCCGACCACGCCCGCCACCGCGCTCGAACTGCCGGAACTGCGCACGCTGCGCCGCGACGCACAGCGCGACGAGGCCGACCTGAGCTACATCCGCAGACTCCTCCAGGGCCGCATCGACATCCTGCGCGCCGAACTGGCCCGGCGCGCCGACCCGGAGGCCCCGGTGACCCCGGAGCCGCCGGTGGTCGACCGGCTCTCGGAGATCCTCGCCGACGCGCCCTCCAGCCGGAGCGCCTCCGCCCGGCACGTAACGCTCGGCACCCCGCACGGCGAGGAGTTCCGGCTGCTGGCGGCGGACATGCTGGCCGACGTGGAGCTGTGGGACCTTGCCGCCCGCACGGACGGCGAACTGCACGAAGCGATGGGCCGGTTGGTGAGGTACGAGCAACAGGTCTCGCGGCGCCGGCAGCAACTCCAGCGCACGGCGGACGACTGCAGCGCGGAGATCACCCGGCGCTACCGGGAGGGCGAGGCACAGGTGGACGACCTGCTGGTCTAGGCAAGGGGGCCGCGGCCTCCCGACGGAAATTGGGGCGACGCGACCCCGTCGGCGCACTAGCGTGACCCGTTATGAGTGCTGACGTTCGGCCGATCGCCGCATCCGAATTCGCCGAGTGGCTGCAGGCCCTGAACACGGGTTTCCTCCGCCTCGACCAGGTGACGCAGGACGACGCCGCCCAGCGGCTCGCGAACAGTGACCTCACCCGCATCCAGGGCGCCTTCGACACCGAGACCGGCCGCTGTGTGGCGAGCTTCCGCTCCTTCGCCCAGCAACTGACCGTGCCCGGCGGGGCGGCCGTGCCCTCCAGCGCCGTCACCAACGTCTCCGTGCTGGCCACCCACCGCCGCCAGGGCCTGCTGACCCGGATGATGGTCAACGAACTGACCGCCGCGAAGGCCCGCGGCGAGGTGCTCTCGACGCTGATCGCCGCCGAGTACCCGATCTACGGTCGGTACGGGTACGGGCCCGCCACCGGCGTCTCGGAATGGGAGATCGACGTACCGCGCACCGGACTCGACCCGCGTCGGTCGGCGGCTGCCGACGGTGGCCGCATCGATCTGGTGGACGTGGAGGAGGTCCGGAAGATCGGCCCGGAGCTGCACGAGCGGCTGTGCGCGACCACGCCCGGCGCGGTGAACCGGGACACCCGCTGGTGGAGCCTGGCCACGGGCCTGGAGGAGGTCTCGCACCGCCCGTACAAGCCGCGGTTCCACGCCGTGTACCGGACGGAGGCGGGCGAGGTGGCCGGCCTGGTCGCCTACACGACGGACGACCACTGGACGGACGCGAAGCTCCCGCAGAACACCGTGCAGGTCAAGGAGCTGATCGCGGTCACCCCGGACGCGGAGCGCGCACTGTGGCACTTCCTGTGCTCCATCGACTGGGTCCTGAAGGTCCGCACCGGCTTCCGCGCCCCCGACGACCTCGTGCCGCAGCTGCTGCCCGACCCCCGCGCGGCCAGGATCGTGACCGCCTCGGACTTCCTGTGGGTGCGCGTACTGGACGTCGTACGGGCCCTCGGCGCGCGGACGTACGCCGTGCCCGGGGTCCTCGTCCTGGAGGTGACGGACGAGCTCGGCCCCGCCGCGGGCCGCTACCGGCTCGATGCGGGCACGGCAGAGTGCACGGCCACCGAGGAGCCGGCGGACCTGCGGCTGGACGTGTCGGCGCTGGGCTCGCTCTACCTCGGCGACGAGTCCGCGGTGCGCTTGGGTGCGCTCGGGCGGATCGTGCAGGAGCGGCCGGGGGCGCTGGCCCTCGCGGACGCGGTGTTCCGCACGGCCCGCCGCCCCTGGTGCCCGGACGTCTTCTGATCGCCGGCGGTTCCGGCGGCATGTGCGTCCCTGTTGGTCAGACCTGAGGAATGAGCTACTTGGCTTCGATAGTGGAAACCCTGCGTGCGGCGGGCTGCGTCTTCGCGGAGGAGGAGGCGGAGCTGCTGACGGTCGCCGCCGAGGACGACGACCACCTGGCGGCCCTGGTGGCCCGCCGGGTGGCCGGCGAACCACTGGAACACGTGGTCGGCTGGGCCGAGTTCTGCGGACTGCGGATGCGCGTGGGCGAGGGGGCCTTCGTGCCGCGCCGGCGCACCGAGTTCCTGGTGCAGGAGGCCGTGGCATTGGCCCGACCGGACGCCGTGATCCTGGACCTGTGCTGCGGGGTCGGCGCGCTGGGCGCGGCGGTGGCGGCGCAGCTCGGCCCCGGGGTCGAACTGCACGCGGCGGACATCGACCCGCCGGCGCTCGCGTACGCGCGGCTGAACGTGGCCCCCTACGGCGGGCAGGTCCACGAGGGCGACCTGTACGCGGCGCTCCCCGACTCCCTGCGCGGACGCGTCGACGTCCTGGTGGTCAACGCGCCGTACGTGCCGACGGAGGAGATCGGGCTGCTCCCCCCGGAGGCCCGCGACCACGAGCCCCTGACCTCCCTGGACGGCGGTCCGGACGGCCTGGACGTCCACCGTCGGGTCGCGGCGGGCGCCCTGCCCTGGCTGGCCCCGGGCGGTGCGCTGCTGATCGAGACGAGCGCCCGCCAGTCGCCGCGGACGGCCTCGGCCCTGTCGGCAGCCGGCCTGGCGGTCCGCGCGGTCACCTCGGAGGAGCTGTACGCAACGGTGGTGATCGGCACCCGCGAGGCCTGACGCGGGCCCGGCCTGACGCGGATCCGGCCTGACGCCCGGCCTGACGCGGATCCGGCCTGACGCCCGGCCTGACGCGGATCCGGCCTGATGCGGGCCCGGCCCTGGTTATGACCCGGCCCCAGCCGGCCGGTGCTGCCTCCCCCGCACGGGGGAGGCAGCGGTTACGGGCTCCTTCCGGCGGCGGGGGCGGGGTCCCTTCCCGGGGCCGACGTACGGCCGCCGACCGGCCGACACGATGGGGTGCATGACGACCCCAGGCCACCTCCGCCCCACCGCCGCGCCCGCGCCACGCTGGGCGGTTCGGGCGGCACACGTCACCGCTCTCCTCACCCTGCCGTCGGGCATCTGGCGCCTGCTGCTGGCCGCGGGCTTCCTCGCCGGCTACACCGAGGCCGGCTACGTGGCCGCCGGCCTGCCCGGCTGGGGCCGGGTCTACGTGGTCGCCCTCAGCGTGGCCAGCGAGGTACTGGCGCTGCTCGCGCTCGGCCTGGTGCGATCCTGGGGCGAGGTGCTCCCGCCCCGGGTTCCGCTGGTCGGTGGCCGCCGGGTCCCGCCGCGGGCGGTGACGGCCGTGGCCGGTGCCGGCGCTGTTGCCCTGACCTGCCTGTGGACCCCGTTCCTCCTGTGGTGGACCCTTCCGCACCCGGACATGACCACCCGGGGCGCCACGATCGCCGGATTCCTCTACCTTCCCCTGGTCGCCTGGGGTCCCCTCCTGGCGGCGATCACCGTCGCGTACCGCCGCCGCCACCGCTGATGTGCCGACGCACGGTAGCTGTCACCGAGTCCAGCGATGACCTGCGGTTATGGGTGGGCGAGGCACGACAGTTGTCACCAGATCAGCGCGCTGCTTGGCACCGCTGGCCTCTGCAGCCTGGCTCCCGGCTATCTCATCCACCCCGAGCAGGGCGGCGCGAGCGCGACACCCAGTGCACCGGCCGGACGGGCACCCGGGCGATCGCCAGCTTAGGGTCACCAGTAGGCGCGGTCGTCCCAGGACCGGAAGTCCGCGAACTCTACAGGGTCGTCGTCCTCGTCCAAGGCGGCGAACCCGTGCGTGACCAGTGTGCCGCGCTGCCAGTCGAGGAGGGTGTCGATCAGACCGTCCTCGAGCGGCGGCCCCTGGTCCGCGTGGCGGGGCCAGACGATCAGCGGCCATGTGTCGGGATCCCCGCTCTGGGTGAGCCAGCCGAGGTAGTCGCCGTCGATGGAGTTGGCGAAGGGGAGGAAGCCGCCGGGCTCGGGCCAGATGGCCAGCGGGTACCAGCTCGCGTTGCCGTCCTTGAGCTGCCTGTAGGCGTCCGCTGTGTCCTCGACGTGCGTGAGGAAACGCCGCTCGCCGGTCCGAAGCGGGGTGTGGAAACGCAGCCACCCGCTCCAGATGCCGGCGCCGTACCCGTCCATCAGCCGCACGTACTCCCCGGGCAGCCGTGTGCCCAGCTCGGCGAACAGCCCCTCCCAGGAGCCGTCCCCGAGGTACGGCCGCTCAGGTGGCGGCGACAGTAGCCGCAGCCCGTCCAGTCCGAAGCCGGTCTCCAGCGCGATTCGGCGCTCGGCCTCGGTGAGCCGAGGCGGGACCGGCGCGGGCGGGATCCACGCCTCGGGGTCGGGAAGAAAAGCGGTCGGCGCGACGGTGCCCGGCAGCGGGCCCAGTAGCGGGCCGGGAGGAGAAGGGAGCTCCCAGGTGTCGCGGACGGTGTGCCGCAGATATTCGGTGAGCGTCAGGCAGTACCGGTGCCACCGGAGCAGGCCACTGCCCGGCACCGCCCCCGAGTGCTGCACCACCACGGTCCACTTGTCAGGGTCGACGGAGGCCGAGGTGTCCCAGAACAGTACGTCGCTGCCCCGCGTGCAGCCCCAGGCCAACAGGCCACCGGGCTCGGGGTGGAGCACGGGCCGCTCGGCCTCGGGCAGCTCCCGCGCCTCGATCCGCGCCTCCCGGTGCGTCGCGCGCAGCCACTCGCCGTAGTCGAAGCGGTCCCGCTGGACGCACGGCACGTGGATCCACACGTACTCACCGAAGTCCAGCGGCCCGTACCGGTCGGCGAGCCGCTTGTAGTCAGCCGGCAGCCGCAGTCCGAGCCAGTTCTCGACGGCCGCCCAGTCGATGGGTACAGAGGAGGGCGGCCGCTCGGTGGAAGGGGTGGCAAACGTGCTTATGTCCGATGTCAATTGACGTCCTTCTAGCGTGCGCCATGTGCTCGGCAGATTGTTCCGTCTCTGGCGGGCCAGGCGGAAATCGGACGGCGGGTATGCCTCGGGGGTCGGACTGGCGCGCCTGGAGGACGAGATCGCCCGCACGTCGGCGAACTGGACGCGGATCGGAGTGGACCAAGGTGGCCCGAGGAAGCACAGCGCGCACCGGTTGACCTGACCTTGGTGACAGCAAGCTTGCCTACGTGACAACTACCCTGCTCGGCTCAGCTGGGGCCCGCCCCGCCGTGGGTGCTATTGCAAGCGGGTGCTTGCAATAGTTAGCAGAGTGCGGCAGGATCGAGGCATGGCATCGCTCAACGTCGGAAACCTCGGCGAGTACCTCCGCGAGCAGCGGCGGCAGGCTCAGCTCTCGCTGCGGCAGCTGGCCGACGCTGCGGGGGTGTCGAATCCGTACCTGAGCCAGATCGAGCGCGGGCTGCGCAAGCCGAGCGCGGACATCCTGCAACAGCTGGCCAAGGCGCTGCGGATCTCCGCGGAGACGCTGTACGTGCAGGCCGGGATCCTCGACGAGCGGGATCGCGACGAGGTGGAGACGCGGGCCGTCATACTCGGCGATCCGTCCATCAACGAGCGGCAGAAGCAGGTGCTGCTCCAGATCTACGAGTCGTTCCGCAAGGAGAACGCGCTCGAGGCCGACCAGGCCGCCGCTGACGACGAGATGCACCCTACGAACTGAACTGTGATCCGGGAGGACCAGCCACATGGCCATCGCCGATGACCTGAAGAAGACCCTCACCGACCCGACTCCGCTCTACTTCGCCGCCGGCACCGCCGACCTCGCGGTGCAGCAGGCCAAGAAGGTCCCCGGCCTCATCGAGCAGCTGCGCGCCGAGGCTCCCGCACGCATCGAGGCCGTGAAGAACACCGATCCGAAGATCGTGCAGGAGAAGGCCAAGGAGGCGCAGGAGGCGGTCACCGCCAAGTTCGCCGAGGTGCTCACCGCGATCGACCCGAAGAAGCTCGGGGAGACCGCCCAGGACCTGGCGCTGCGCGGGGTCGGGGTAGCCGCCGAATACGCCGTGCGGGCCAAGGAGACCTACGACAAGGTCGCCGAGCACGGTGAGCAGGCCGTGCGGACGTGGCGGGGCGAGGTCTCCGAGGAGATCGTCGACATCGCCGTGGCCGTCGAGCCCGACCCGGAGCCGGCAGCTCCGCGGGCCGTCGCCGAGGCCTCGGTCGACGGCTCCGCCGAGGAGAAGCCCGCCGCCCGCAGGACCACGGCGCGCAAGAACAACGCGAAGAAGGCCGCCGTCCTCGCGGGCGACGAGAGCTGATTCGCGAACCGAACGACACGGCCACGGGCCGGGCACCAGCGCGGTGTCCGGCCCGTTGTTGTTTGCGAAGGCCGCTCTGCCGGTAGCGTGGAGAGCGGGCGGCACCAGGCGGCACCAGGAGTGCGAAGCGTGCGAAGCGCGAGAGGGCGGTCAAGGCGATGTTGATGAACGGGTTCGATAACGGAGTGCTTCCGTTGCTCGGGTTCGCCATGCTGGCGCTCGCCGTCTTGGCCTTCGTCTTCGCGCTGCTGGCGCGCGAGGATGCGTACCGCGCCGCCGAGAAGCAGACCAAGACGTTTTGGCTGGTCATCCTCGGCGTCACCGTGGTGGTGGACTTCTTCCTCGGGATGCTGTTCCTGCAGATCGCCGGTCTCGTGGCCAGCATCGTGTTCATGGTCGACGTACGCCCGGCCCTCAAGCAGGTCTCGGGCGGTGGGCGCGGCCGGCGTAGCGGCGGTAGCAGCAGCGACGGGCCGTACGGGCCGTACAACGGCGGACGGTAGCCGCCGGCCGTAGCAGCCGGCGGCCCCGTGCGGCCGTACCGAGACCCGGGCGCGGTCGGGGCTCCGTCAGCCGCCCCGCTGCCCTCCGTCAGCTTTCCGCGCGGGAGAGCATGACCACGGCCACGTCGTCGGTGAGCTCGCCACCGTTGAGGCGGCGGGCCTCGGTGACGGAGGCCTCCAGCAGGGCTTCGCCGCTCAGGCCCTGGTCGAGGTGCCGGTTGATCATCTCGACCATCCCGTCCTGGCCGAGCCGCTCCTTGCCGTCGCCGATGCGGCCCTCGATCAGGCCGTCGGTGTAGAGCATCAGGCTCCAACTGCCACCGAGCTCCACCTGGCGGCGCGGCCAGCGGGCCTTGGGCAGCAGTCCGAGGGCCGGGCCGTTGTTCTCGTACGGCAAGAGCCGTGCGGGGCGGCCCGGCCGGGTTATCAGCGGGGCCGGATGGCCGGCCAGGCACAGGCCCGCGCGGCGGCCGTCGGGGGAGATGTCCACCGTGCACAGCGTCGCGAAGATCTCCTCGCAGGGGCGCTCCACCTCCAGCACCTCCTGGAGGGTGGACAGCAGGTCGTCTCCGCACAGGCCGGCGAGGGTCAGGGCGCGCCAGGCGATGCGGAGCTCGACGCCGAGGGCGGCCTCGTCGGGGCCGTGGCCGCAGACGTCGCCGATCATGGCGTGGACCGTGCCGTCGGGCGTGCGGACGGTGTCGTAGAAGTCCCCGCCGAGCAGCGCACGGCTGCGGCCGGGACGGTAGCGCGCGGCGAAGCGGAGGTCGGAACCTTCGAGGAGGGGGTTGGGGAGCAGCCCGCGCTCCAAGCGGGCGTTCTCCTGGGCCCGCAGTTTCGATTCTGCGAGCTTGTACTGGGCGATGTCGGCCCGTTTTCTCTCCACCGCGTAGCGGATCGCCCGGCTGAGGAGGCGGCCGTCCAGCTCGTCGCGGAGGAGGAAGTCCTGCGCGCCGACCCGGACGGCCTCGGCGGCGCGCTCGGCGTCGGCCTCGGCGGTGAGGACGAGGACGGCGTGGCGGGGCGCGATGCGCAGGACCTCGCGGAGGATGGCCAACTGGTCGACGGCGGTATCGGTGGCGACCGCCGTGCGCGAGCCTGCGCCTGCCGTCGCCGCCCCTGGTTCGGGGAGGGAGAGGTCCAGCAGGATGCAGTGCACGTCGGGGGTGAGCAGCCGCGCGGCCTCGGTGAGGTTGCGGGCGGTGCGGAGCCGGATGCGGTGTCGGTCGGCGTCGAGGATTTCGGGGACGGTGAGTCCGCCTGCGGGGTCGTCCTCGATCACCAGCAGGGTCAGGGACGTCTGCGGTGCGGTCGCGTGCACGACTGCCTGAGAGGCGTGTGCGACGTGAGCGGTGTGAGCGGTGTGAGCGCTCTCCGTGGCCGAGGTGTCCCTCTGCCGCGGTACGGGTACGGGCATCGTCTCCGGTTCCTTCCCTCCCCCCGAGGGTGCGCTCGTGCGGCCGACCCTAGCGGTCGATGGCGGGGAAGCGGAATGGTGTTCTGGGCCAGGGCCACCGTCATATGCCGTTATCGCGGGGGAAAGTCCGCCTCAGGGGATGGCCACCGAATGACAAACGTCACGGTGGGGGCGTCGCCGTTCTGCTCGACAAGGCGGTGCCGGCGCCCGTCGGGGTTGCCTCGTTTCGCCGTTCTTGCAGCCCCGGGGCTGGCCGGGGCGGAGGGCAGGGAGGAAGGCAGAGCGGAAGGCAGGGCGGAGCCAGGGCCCGGGCGGGGTCCTGCCTCCGCGACGGGCCGTTTACGCGTCGGGACGGACCACTGCCTTGATCGGCATCGAGCCCGCGCCCGCCAGGGTGACGTTGCGGCCCGGGCGGGGGGCGTGGACGATCGCGCCGTCGCCCACGTACATTCCCACGTGGCTCGCGTCGTCGAAGTAGATGATGAGGTCACCCGGGCGCATGTCCTTGAGCGCGACCTTCGGCAGGAGCCGCAGCTGCTCCTGTGAGGTGCGCGGGATGCCCTTCCCCGCCGAGCGCCAGGCCTGCGAGGTGAGTCCCGAGCAGTCGAACGAACCCGGGCCCTGGGCGCCCCACACGTACGGCTTGCCGATCTGCGCGGTGGCGAACTGGACGGCCTTCTTCCCGGATTCCGACGCCGAGGCGTTGATCTCCTTCAGTACGCCCGTCGACAGCCAAGCCGTCTGCGCCTTGTACTGCGCCTCCTGCTCCAGCTGGATCAGCCGGGCCTTCTCCTCGGCCTCCAGCTTGCTCTCCAGCGACTCCGCCGCCTTGATCTTCTCCTCGATCTGCTTCTTCGTGGACTCCTGCTTGATCCGGTTGGCTTCGAGCTTCTCCCACTGCGCGTTCGCGTCCTTCGCGTACTGCTGCAAGTCGCTCTGCGTGCGGTTCATTTCGGAGAGGAGGTCCGTGGTGGCCTTCTCGCCCTGCCGGATCCGGTCCGCCCCGTCGAGGAAGTGGCTGGGGCTGTTGCTCAGCGCCAGTTGCGCGCCCGCGGGCATCCCGCCCGAGCGGTACTGGGCGCGCGCGGCGGCACCCGCGCGGTTCTTGAGGGAGGTGATCCGGTCCTGGCCGGCCACCACCTGCTTCGCGATCTCCACGATCTTGGCGGACTGGGCCTTGGCCTCGCTCTCGGCGAGGTTGTACGCGTCCGTCGCCGTACCCGCCTGGCGGTAGAGCTCGTCGATTTCCTTGCGCACCTGCTCAAGGGAGGCGACGCCCGGGTCGGGCATCGGCGCCGCCTGCGCCACGCCCGACGAACCCACCACACCCGACACCGCGAGCAGTGCCGTCGCACACAGCAGGGTCAGCGCGGACGCACCCCTCCACCGCCTACGCTCCACGGTCCCCATGGTCCCCCCAGGTGCCCCGAGTCGGATCCCGCATCAGATCTGACTATTCATCAGTAACTTTGTACTGCCTTCGGGATGGTGCCACGAGTCGGCGAATTCCAACACCCTCACGGGCGCTCCCCGATCTTGTCCCGGCCCCAACGGTTCTCCACACGCATCCCGGACGGCTCAACGGGCCGCCCCGGCAGTCGGTTCCCACGCGCGCCACTTTCACCCTGCCGGGCGCAACGCCTCCCAGCGCACCGTCAGTTCCCCCTGCCGCCACCGCCCCGGACCGTCCGTCAGCGGCCAGTCCGCGGCCAGGTCCCGCGCCGTCCGGATCCAGCGCTGCCGCGCCCCGTACGAGGCGTACGGAGCGGCTGCCGCCCACGCCCGGTCGAAGTCCCGCAGGAACGCGTACACCGGCTCGCCCGGCACGTTGCGGTGGATGAGCGCCTTCGGTAGCCGCTCCGCCAGGTCCGACGGGCGTTCGAGGGAGCCCAGTCGGGTCGCGAACGTCACCGTGCGCGCCCCCTCGGGCCCCAACGCGACCCACACGTGGCGCCGCCCGACCTCGTCGCACGTGCCCTCCACGAGCAGTCCGTCCGGAGCGAGCCGGGCACACAGCCGCTCCCACACCGCCGCCACCTGCTCCTCGTCGTACTGGCGCAGTACGTTCGCCGCTCGGATCAGCGTCGGCCGGACCCCGCCCTCCAACGGCACCTCGAAGCCGCCGTGCCGGAAGCTGAGTCCCTCCCGCTCGTACGGCTTCGCCCCCGCGACCCGCGCCGGCTCGATCTCGATGCCGACCACCCGTACCCGCGGCGCCGCCTCCCGCAGCCGGGCCAGCAGCTCCACCGCCGTCCACGGCGCGGCCCCGTAGCCGAGGTCCACCGCGACGGGCGCCTCCGAGCGCCGCAGCACCGCCCCGTGCACCGCAGCGATCCAGCGGTCCATCCGGCGCAGCCGGTTCGGATTGGTCGTCCCGCGCGTCACCGCGCCCACGGGGCGGGCCCGGCCACCCGGGCTGCCGGCACGGCTCGGGGGCGGAGTGGAGCGGGAGGACATGGTGCGAGCGTAAGCGGAGCGCCCCCGCCGGATGAAAAGCGGGCAGACCACGAAGCAAACGGCAGGGAAAAAAGAGCGGCCCCCGGAATGCGGGACGGGGCCGTCCGGGTTGCACTCCTTGCAGGGCGCCCGGCGCGCTCCGTCGCCATGCCCCGCACCGCCCGCCGTCATGCCGTCCGAGCATCGTCCGAGTGTCGTCCGAGCGAGAGGAACTGCTCCCTTGAGCCAGTACGTGTCCCGCATCGGCGGCAGCCTCGGTGGCCGGATCGCCGCCGCCCGCGCTGCCCGCCACGAGCCGCCCCGCCTGCGGCTGCCGGCCGTCGGCCACCACCGCAAGCCGCGCCGCGTGGCCATGCTCAGCGTGCACACCTCACCGCTCCACCAGCCCGGCACCGGTGACGCCGGCGGCATGAACGTGTACATCGTGGAACTGGCCAAGCGCCTCGCCGCGATCAACATCGAGGTCGAGATCTTCACCCGGGCCACCGAGGGGGGCCTGCCGCCCGTGGTCGAGCTGGCCCCCGGGGTCCTCGTACGGCACGTGGACGCGGGCCCGTACGAAGGCCTCGCCAAGGAAGAGCTCCCCGCCCAGCTGTGCGCCTTCACCCACGGTGTGATGCAGGCCTGGGCCGGCCACCGTCCCGGCTACTACGACCTGGTCCACTCCCACTACTGGCTCTCCGGCCACGTGGGCTGGCTCGCCGCCGAGCGCTGGGGCGTCCCGCTCGTACACGCCATGCACACCATGGCCAAGGTCAAGAACGCGGCGCTGGCCGAGGGCGACACGCCGGAGCCGGCCGCACGCGTCATCGGCGAGACCCAGATCGTGTCCGCCGCCGACCGGCTCATCGCGAACACCACCGGGGAAGCCGACGAACTCGTCCGGTACTACGACGCCGACCCCGGCAAGGTGGCCGTCGTCCACCCCGGCGTGAACCTCGACCGCTTCACCGTCGGCGACGGCCGGGCCGCCGCCCGCGCCCGCCTGCGGCTGCCGCAGGACGCCGTCATCCCGCTCTTCGCCGGCCGGATCCAGCCGCTCAAGGCCCCCGACATCCTGCTGCACGCCGTCGCCGAGCTCGTGGACCGGGATCCTTCGCTGCGCCGGCGTCTCTTCGTCCCCGTCGTCGGCGGCCCCAGCGGCAGCGGCCTCGCCAAGCCGGAGGGGCTGCAGAAGCTCGCCGCGAAGCTCGGCATCGCGGACCTCGTCCACTTCCATCCGCCGGTGCGCCAGGACGAGCTCGCCGACTGGTTCCGCGCGGCGTCCGTGCTGGTCATGCCCTCCTACAGCGAGTCCTTCGGGCTCGTCGCGATCGAGGCCCAGGCCACCGGCACGCCGGTGCTGGCCGCCGAGGTCGGCGGACTGCCGGTGGCCGTCAACGACGGGGTCACCGGAATCCTGGTCCCCGGGCACGATCCGGTGGACTACGCCCGCGAGCTGCGGCGCTTCGTGGACGACCCCGGCCTCACGGACCGGATGGGCGCGGAGGCGGCACGGCACGCGCAGTTCTTCGGCTGGGACACGGCGGCGAGCGGCACGGCGGACGTGTACACCGCGGCCATGCATGATCATCGCCGTCGCGTACGCTCCCACCATGGCTGACACCGCCGCGATCATCGAGAGCACGCTGACCCTGGCCGGACTGGGCTGGGAGAGCCCCGAACCCGGCTCGTACGTCGTCCAGCTGCCCGGCACCCACAAGCTGTCCACGACCTGTGCGATCCGGGTCGGCCGGCACTCGCTGTCGATCAACGCCTTCGTGATCCGCCACCCCGACGAGAACGAGGCCGGTGTCCACCGCTGGCTGCTGGAACGCAACCTCAAGCTGTACGGCATGAGCTACGCGGTGGACCGCCTCGGCGACGTCTACCTGACGGCCCGGCTTCCGCTGTCGGTGGTGAACCCGGAGGAGCTGGACCGGCTGCTCGGCACCGTCCTGGAGGCCGCGGACGGGGCGTTCAACCCCCTGCTGGAGCTGGGCTTCGCGGGGGCGATCAAGCGCGAGTACGAATGGCGCGTCGCCCGCGGCGAGTCCACCCGCAACCTGGACGCCTTCCGCCACCTGACGCAGCCCACGTCCTGACGGCCTCACGTCCTGACGGCCTCACGTCCTGACGTCGTACGGGCACGCCGCCTCCCCCCGTCCGGAGCAGGACGGGACGTGACGCCCCGCGCCCGTATCCGGCGGCTACGCCTGCACCTCGGCGGGAACGGAAGCCGGGGCGTCCCCGCCACCGGCACGGCCGCCGTCACCGCGACCGGTACCGCCACCCGCACCGGCACTGCGGTCGGCCTCCACACCGCTCTCGGCGGGCAGCCTCCGCATCAGCAGCCAGTACCCCATCGCGGCCACCGTGCCCACGACGCCCGTGGCCCCCCACAGCCACCCGGCCCCGAACCGGTCGATCACGAAGCCCGCCAGCAGCGGCGCCACCAGCGCGGCCACCGCCCACGACATGGTGTACATCCCCTGGTAGCGCCCGCGCCCGTGCAGCGGAGACAGCCGGACCACCAGGCTCATCTGGGTCGGGGAGTTGAGGATCTCCGCCAGCGTCCACACGCACACGGTCAGCGCGTACGCCCACAGCGACCCGGCGAAGGCCGTCAGCGCGAACCCGTACCCGGCCAGCAGCGCGGAGGCCACCAGCAGCTTCTGCGGGTCCCGGTGCTCGATGAACCGGGTGACCGGGATCTGGAGCAGCACGATCAGCAGGCCGTTCACGGCGATGATCAGCCCGTAGTCGCCGGGGGAGAAGCCCGCGGCCCCCATCGCGACCGGCAGGCCGACGGACCCTTGCGTGAAGACCAGCGAGATCAGGAACGACAGCCCGACCACGCCCATGAACCGCCGGTCCCGCAGGACCGTGCCCAGCCCGACCTCCGGCCCGGCCGTACGCTGCTCCGCCGTCCCTGCCGTCCCTGCCGTCCCCGTCTGCTCCGGTCGGGACTCCGGCAGCTTGACGTACACGAGGACCGCGCACACCAGGGTCAGCGCCGCCTCGCCGAGGAACCCGGCCAGGTAGCTGTACTCCGCGATCAGGCCCGCCGCCGTCGCGCTCACGGCGAAGCCGAGGTTGATGGCCCAGTAGTTGAGGGCGAAGGCCCGTACCCGGTCCTCGGGACGCACGATGTCCGCCATCATCGCCTGCACCGCCGGGCGCGAGGCGTTCGAGGTCAGACCGACCAGCAGGGCCACCGCCGCGATCGCCGCCGGATCCTCCATGAACCCCAGCAGCGCCACCGAGAACGCCGTCGAGGCCTGCGCCGCGATCAGCGTGGGGCGCCGCCCGAGCCGGTCGGTCATCACCCCCGCGGCCAGCGAGGAGATCACCCCGCCCAGACCGTGCAGTGCCGCCACGAGTCCCGCGAACGAGGCCGAATAACCCCGCTCCAGCGTCAGGTACAACGCCATGAACGTGGCGACGAAGGCCCCGAGCCGGTTGACCAGCGTGCTCGCCCACAACCACCAGAAGGCTCGCGGCAGCCCCGACACGCTTTCGCGCGCAGCCCGTCTCACCTTGGCAACGGACATACGGAATCCCCCCGGAAATGTAAGTGGCTCTCCTGCTCAACGCACCCTACGGTTAGACCGTCTTCGGGAGCCACCGGATTGACGCCGATCGTCAATCCACGGCCGTGGACACCGCGCGCAAGCGCCCCCGCGCGTCCATTAGGCTCGTACGCATGGCCGACGCACCGTACAAGCTGATCCTCCTCCGCCACGGCGAGAGCGAGTGGAACGCGAAGAACCTGTTCACCGGCTGGGTGGACGTCAACCTCAACGAGAAGGGCGAGAAGGAGGCGGTCCGCGGCGGTGAGCTGCTCAAGGACGCCGGTCTGCGCCCCGACGTCGTGCACACCTCGCTCCAGAAGCGCGCGATCCGCACCGCGCAGCTGGCGTTGGAGGCCGCCGACCGTCACTGGATCCCGGTCCACCGCTCCTGGCGCCTGAACGAGCGCCACTACGGCGCCCTCCAGGGCAAGGACAAGGCCCAGACCCTCGCCGAGTTCGGCGAGGAGCAGTTCATGCTGTGGCGCCGCTCGTACGACACCCCGCCGCCGGCCCTTGAGGACGGTACGGAGTTCTCGCAGTCCGAGGACCCGCGCTACGCGACGATCCCGCCGGAGCTGCGCCCCAGGACCGAGTGCCTCAAGGACGTCGTCGTCCGCATGCTGCCGTACTGGTACGACGGCATCGTCCCCGACCTGCTGGCCGGCCGCACTGTCCTGGTCGCCGCGCACGGCAACTCCCTGCGCGCCCTGGTCAAGCACCTGGACGGCATCTCCGACGCCGACATCGCGGGCCTGAACATCCCGACCGGCATCCCGCTCGCCTACGAGCTGGACGCCGACTTCAAGCCCCTCAAGCCGGGCGGCACCTACCTCGACCCGGCCGCCGCGGCAGCCGCCATCGAGGCGGTCAAGAACCAGGGCAAGAAGTAACCCCCACGCACGAAACGGCCCCCCACCTGCTGGTTCTCAGCGGGTGGGGGGCTCTTCGTCGCTCGGGGTGGTGGGGAGGGACGGAGCCGGCCGGAATCGAACCGGCGTCCTCGCAGTTTTGGAGACCGCGCGCGACGACCTCTGCGCTACGGCTCCGCCCCACCGGAAGGGTAAGGGCACTCGATTCCGTCGTCGTGCGGGGCGCGGGGCGGTTCGACGGGCGGTGTCGTGCGAAGGGCCCCGACCCGGGCGGGTGGGGCCCTCCTGTGCGGGATGCCGGGCGGGCGGGGTCAGCCGCCGCACTGGCAGGGTGCGCCGGACTGGCAGCCGCAGCCGCAGCCCGAGCCGCAGCCGCAGGCCGCGAGCAGCGGGAGCCGCAGTGGTTCGGGTCGCGGCGGCTGCTCGTGTTCCGGGGTGACGGGGACGGGGGAATCGGGCATGGATCCTCCTCGCAGGGCGGCGTACGGGACTTCGCACGACGGACCGCCTTCGCCCTCATTCATGCCCAGCCACACCGGCGCGTCAACGGCGCACTGGGGCAGAACGGCTCAGACGCCCTCGACCTGCGTCGGCGGCTGGAGCTCGTCCGCGTGCTCGCCCGTCACCAGGTAGACGACGCGCTTGGCCACCGACACCGCGTGGTCCGCGAAGCGCTCGTAGTAGCGGCCCAGCAGGGTCACGTCCACCGCGGTCTCGATGCCGTGCTTCCAGCGGTCGTCCATCAGGTGCTGGAACAGCGTGCGGTGCAGCTGGTCCATCTCGTCGTCGTCCTGCTCCAGCTGGAGCGCCAGGTCGACGTCCTTCGTGATGATGACCTCGGCCGCCTTCGCCATCAGGCGCTGCGCCAGCTGACCCATCTCCAGGATGGTGGCGTGCAGGTCCCGCGGCACCGCCGTGTCCGGGAAGCGCAGCCGGGCCAGCTTCGCCACGTGCTGGGCCAGGTCGCCCGAGCGCTCCAGGTCGGCGCTCATCCGCAGCGAGGTCACCACGATGCGCAGGTCGGTGGCCACCGGCTGCTGGCGGGCCAGCAGGGCGATGGCGCGGGCCTCCAGGTCGTGCTGGAGGTCGTCGACCTTCTGGTCGGCGGCGATGACGCTCTCGGCGAGCTTCAGGTCGGCGTCGAGCATGGACGTGGTGGCCCGCCCGATCGCGGAACCGACCAGCCGGGCCATCTCGACCAGACCTTCACCGATCGAGTCCAGTTCCTCGTGGTACGCGTCACGCATGGGTGGTGTCCCTCTCTTGACCTACTGCGTTACTGCCCGGGGGCCGGGCCGGGGCGGCCTCGTGCCCCACGTTGACACGTTGAGCCGCTAACGCGTCCGACTCCGGCATCACAAGTGAATCAACCCCGTCGCCACGGTGAACTCTGGGCGACGACTGTTCGAGGTGCCACCCGAACGGCTGTGGAAGTGTCGTCGTGCCTGCTTAACCTGGATGCATGGACGTGAACGCGGCGGTCGCCGCAGCTGCAGCGATCGCCGGTCTTTGCACCGGTGTGATCGCGATGCTGGCGTTCCGCTGGAGCGAGCGCGACCAAGCACGCCCCACCCGGAGCTCCATGCGCCCCGACATCAACGCGGTGCTGCCGCCCGGCGTGGACACCGTCCTCTCCGTACTCCGCTCCTCCGCCGTCGTACTCGACGAGGGCGACGCGGTGGTCAAGGCCAGCTCGGCCGCGTACGCCCTCGGGCTGGTCCGCGGCGGCAAGCTGGCCGTCGAGCCCATGCTCCACATGGCCCGTGACACCCGCCGCGACGGGGAGATACGCCAGGTCGAGCTGGACCTGCCGCGGCGCGGCACCGGGCGCGGCGAGGCCCTCGCGGTCTCGGCGCGCGTCGCCCCGCTCGGCTCCCGGCTCGTACTGCTCCTGGTCGAGGACCTCACCGAGGCCCGCCGCATCGAGGCCGTACGGCGCGACTTCGTCGCGAACGTGTCGCACGAGCTGAAGACGCCGGTGGGTGCGATCTCCCTGCTGTCCGAGGCCGTCATGGACGCCGCGGACGACCCCGAGGCGGTCAGCCGCTTCGCCGGCCGCATGCAGATCGAGGCGACCCGCCTGATCAACCTCGTACAGGAGCTCATCGACCTCTCCCGGGTACAGAACGACGACCCGCTGGAGGACGCGGAGCCCGTGCGCGTGGACACGCTGGTCGCCGAGGCCATCGACCGCTGCCGGCACACGGCGTCGTCCAAGCAGATCACCATGGCGTCGGGCGGCACCGCCGACCTGCGCGTCTGGGGCAACCGCGGACAGCTCGCGGCAGCCCTCGGGAACCTGGTCGAGAACGCCGTCAACTACAGCCCCGCCCGCACCCGCGTCGGCATAGCGGCACGCAGGGTGACGGCTCCCGGCGGAGACTTGATCGAGATCGCCGTGACCGACCAGGGCATCGGCATCCCGGAGAAGGACCGCGAGCGCATCTTCGAGCGCTTCTACCGCGTGGATCCGGCCCGCTCCCGCGCCACGGGAGGAACCGGGCTGGGCCTTGCGATCGTGAAGCACGTGGCGGCCTCGCACGGCGGGGAGGTGTCCGTGTGGAGCTCGGAGGGTCAGGGCTCGACGTTCACCCTGCGCCTTCCGGAAGCAGCTGCTCCGGGTTCCTCGACCTCCCCGGCCTCCTCGACCTCCCCGGCCGCGGAACAGGCCCCAACACCCAGCCATCCGACCCCTGCCTGAACCAGAACCAGCCACCCCTGCCCCGGAGGTCCTTCCGTGACCCGAGTGCTCGTCGTCGAGGATGAGGAATCCTTCAGCGACGCCCTGTCCTACATGCTCCGCAAGGAGGGCTTCGAAGTCGCGATCGCCGCGACCGGGCCCGACGGGCTCGACGAGTTCGAGCGCAACGGCGCCGACCTCGTTCTCCTCGACCTGATGCTCCCCGGCCTGCCCGGCACGGAGGTCTGCCGGCAGCTGCGCGGCCGCTCCAACGTCCCCGTCATCATGGTGACGGCCAAGGACAGCGAGATCGACAAGGTCGTCGGGCTGGAGATAGGAGCCGACGACTACGTCACGAAGCCCTTCTCCTCGCGGGAGCTGGTCGCCCGCATCCGCGCGGTCCTGCGCCGCCGCGGCGAGCCGGAGGAGGTCACCCCTGCCGCGCTGGAGGCGGGGCCCGTACGGATGGACGTCGACCGTCACGTGGTCACCGTCGCCGGAGCCAAGGTCGACCTCCCCCTGAAGGAGTTCGACCTGCTGGAGATGCTGCTGCGCAACGCGGGTCGGGTACTGACGCGCATGCAGCTGATCGACCGGGTCTGGGGCGCCGACTACGTGGGCGACACGAAGACCCTGGACGTCCACGTCAAGCGCCTCCGCGCCAAGATCGAGCCGGACCCGGGTGCGCCGCGCTATCTGGTCACGGTGCGCGGCCTGGGCTACAAGTTCGAGCCGTAAGCCGCGCTCAGCCGCGCTCCGCGAGCCGTAACCGGCACGAGGCGAGCGGTACACGAAAGGGCCCCCTTCCGCCGGTTGAAGCGGAAAGGGGCCCTTTCGTACGGTGTCGCCCGCCTCAGTGGCCGGCGCTCTGCGAGGGGGAACCCGACGGCACGCCCGAGGCGGCGCCCGACGGGGCACCCGAGGCGGCCCCCGACGGGGCGGTGGACGGGCTGCCGGAGGGGCTGGTGGAAGGGCTGCCCGACGGGCTGGCGCCGGCGGTGGGGCCGAAGCCCGCGTACGGGCCGGTGTTCGGGACGACGAACGCCTCGAGCTCCACGTCGCCCGTGCTGCTCAGCTGGAAGACGACCGCCTGCGCGTTGCCGTTCGTCACGGCGTCGCCGCCCTCGATCACGGCGGAGGCGTTGCCCTTGCCGCCCAGGACGACGGAGCCGCCGGCCGGCACGGTGACCTTGCCGGCACCCTCGGCACCCTTCAGCACGACCTTGGCCTTGCTGCCCGGGAGGGTGATGCCGTCGAGGGTCTGCGCCTTGGTGCCGGTGTTGAAGACCGTTGCGGAGACGGCGGCGGGGCCGCTCTTCTTGTCCTTCTCGCCCTGGGTGATGACCAGTGCGTTCTGGATCTTGATGTCGCCCTTGGTGGCGGCGGCGTTGTCCGGCTTGATCTGGAGCGTCTGCGCGTCGTTGCCCGCACCGCAAGCGGCCAGCGAGGCGATCGAGAACACGATGGCGGTGGCGGCGAGGGCGCCGCGTCGAAGGCTGCGGCTCACGGCGGCGGCAACTCCTTGGACGTACGGAACGGAAGGATGGGCAGTCTCGGGGCGACCGAGGTAAAGCCGCCCTAAGGGTGTGTCAGCGCGCTTAGGTTACCGAGCCGCCGCCCCGCCCCCGCACCCGACCCTCCGCAGTGCACGGGCCACCGTGCACCGCCCCCGCGATCTTGCATTCCGGCCCTGCTTCCGGCCGGCCTTCCGGCCGGGCCTCCCGCGGCGTTCCGCCCGCGTTCTGCCCGCCGTTCCGCCCGCGACTTCCCGCCCCGTTCATCTGTGGCTCATGTGCCGTCCGCATATCGCGGCCCTGCTCTCCGGTGATCAATTCCGGGATTCCTTCGAACGCCCCCGCGTGATCAATTCCGGATTGGGCCGGAACCGCTCCGTACTGGTGGTCGCCAGTCGAACGGAGTAGTTCGGTTTCCCGGCTTCGAAACCGGCAAAACGGGACGTACATCACACTCGTGGAGCCATCGGTGCGGTGTAACGTGGCCGTTTCGGCCGGTCCGTACAGCACCTCCGACCTGCGAATACCCCCCTCCGGAAGCCCTTCGCAGCACGTTCGTGTCTCTGTTGTCAAGCCCTGAGATGTGCCCTGACCTGCGAAAACGCCATTCATAACAGTCAGTTCTCGTGTTACCCTGGATAGCCACGGAAGGGGTACCTGTCACATGACGTTCAAGGTTGGCGACACCGTGGTCTATCCCCATCACGGGGCCGCGCTGATCGAGGCCATCGAAACTCGCCAGATCAAAGGCGTGGACAAGACCTACTTGGTGCTCAAGGTCGCCCAGGGCGACCTGACGGTTCGTGTGCCTGCGGACAATGCAGAGTTCGTCGGCGTTCGCGACGTAGTCGGCCAGGACGGGCTGGACCGGGTCTTCGAGGTGCTTCGCGCGCCGTATGCCGAAGAGCCGACGAACTGGTCCCGGCGCTACAAGGCAAATCTGGAGAAGCTCGCTTCTGGCGATGTCATCAAGGTCGCCGAAGTGGTGCGTGACCTGTGGCGTCGTGAGCGTGAGCGCGGGCTTTCCGCGGGCGAGAAGCGCATGCTCGCGAAGGCGCGCCAGATCCTGGTGAGCGAGCTCGCGCTCGCTGAAAACACCAACGAGGACAAGGCCGAGGCCCTCCTCGACGAGGTTCTCGCGTCCTGACGCGAAACATCGTTCACAGCAGTCGTGCCGTGGTGCCCGATGACGAGCCCTCTCCTCTACGAGAGGGCTGTTGCCGGGCGCTGCGGCATGTCTGTGCCCGTGCCTTTTTCCACCGGCATGCCGGGTCCGGACAGCCTGCTCGACCGGTCGTCACGGAAGGGGCGAGGGCGTCGCACCCGGCACCCTTCAGGCCATACCCATGTCGGCCGAAGTCACAAACCTGGCTCGGAGCTACTGATGTCTGACGAATCGCGCCGCCACCGCACCGCCGCGGTGATTCCGGCCGCCGGCCGTGGGGTACGCCTCGGCCCGGGCGCCCCCAAGGCCCTGCGGACCCTCGGCGGGACCCCGATGCTCATCCACGCCGTCCGGGCGATGGCCCGGTCCAGGGCCGTGTCCCTCGTGGTGGTCGTCGCGCCCCCCGACGGAGCCGTCGAGGTCCGCCGGCTCCTCGACGAGAACACGCTGCCCGACCGCACCGAGGTCCTGGTCGTCCCCGGTGGGGAGACCCGCCAGGAATCCGTACGTGCCGGCCTCGCCGCCCTCCCGGCGGACGTCACCACCGTGCTCATCCACGACGCGGCCCGCCCGCTCGTCCCCGTGGACACCGTCGACTCGGTCATCGAAGCCGTCCACGACGGATCGCCCGCCGTGGTGCCCGCGCTGCCGCTGGCCGACACCGTCAAGGAGGTCGAGCCCGGCAAGCCCGGCGAGCCCGAACCGGTCGTCGCCACCCCCGAGCGCGCCCGGCTGCGCGCCGTCCAGACCCCGCAGGGCTTCGACCTCCCCACCCTCGTGCGCGCGCACGAGACCATCGCCGTCGACGGCGATGGCGCCACCGACGACGCCGGAATGGTGGAACGGCTCGGCATCACCGTCGTGGTGATCCCGGGCCACGAAGAGGCCTTCAAGGTCACCCGTCCGCTCGACCTGGTCCTCGCCGAGGCCGTACTCGCCCGCAGGAGGGCCACCGATGCCTACTAGTTCCGCAGGTTTCGAGGAGTCCGCCGGGGCGGGTTCGCAGGCGGCCACCGCCCCGGGCGGCGCCACCGGGCCCGCTGCTGCGCCGGGTTCCGCCGCCGTGGCCGGTGCCGCCGTCGCGCCCGTGATCCCGCTCGTGGGGATCGGCACCGACGTGCACGCCTTCGAGACCGGCCGCGAGCTGTGGTGCGCCGGCCTGCTGTGGGAGGGCGAGGACGGGCTCGCCGGACACTCCGACGGGGACGTCGCCGCCCACGCCGCGTGCGACGCCCTCTTCTCCGCCGCCGGCGTGGGCGACCTCGGCGCGCACTTCGGCACCTCCCGCCCCGAGTGGTCCGGCGCCGCCGGCGTCACCCTTCTGGGGGAAGCCGCCCGCATCGTCCGAGCCGAGGGCTTCGAGATCGGCAACATCGCCATCCAGGTGATCGGGGTCCGCCCGAAGATCGGCAAGCGGCGCGAAGAAGCACAGAAGACGCTCGCCGCAGCCGCCGGCGCCCCCGTCTCCGTCTCCGGCACCACGACCGACGGCCTCGGCCTCACCGGCCGCGCCGAAGGGCTCGCCGCGATCGCGACGGCCCTCGTGTATCGGACGAACCGGGCCTGAGTACGACGTACGGCACCGCACCGCACCACACCGCACGACACCGCTTCGGCAACAAACCGCCCCCGCGCCCCGAAAGGGTCGCGGGGCACTGCCGCAGGCGCACTACCCTGGATGCCGTGACTATTCGCCTGTACGACACCAGCGCCCGGCAGATCCGCGACTTCACCCCCCTCGTTGCGGGTTGCGTCTCGATCTACCTCTGTGGCGCCACCGTGCAGGCCGCCCCGCACATCGGGCACATCCGCTCCGGCCTCAACTTCGACATGCTGCGCCGCTGGTTCGCCTACCGCGGGTACGACGTGACCTTCGTCCGCAACGTCACGGACATCGACGACAAGATCATCACGAAGTCCACGGAGCAGCGCCGCCCCTGGTGGTCCATCGGCTACGAGAACGAGCGGGCCTTCAACGACGGCTACACCGCCCTCGGCTGCCTCCCGCCCAGCTACGAGCCGCGCGCGACCGGGCACGTCACCGAGATGGTCGAGATGATGCGCGGCCTCATCGAGCGCGGCCACGCCTACGAGTCCGAGGGCAACGTCTACTTCGACGTGAAGTCCTACCCGGACTACCTCTCGCTCTCCCGCCAGGAGCTCGACAACATCCGCCAGCCGGAGTCGACCGGCGAGACCGGCAAGCGCGACCCGCGCGACTTCGCCATGTGGAAGTCCGCCAAGCCCGGCGAGCCCTCCTGGGAGACCCCGTGGGGCCGCGGCCGTCCCGGCTGGCACCTCGAATGCTCCGCCATGGCGCACAAGTACCTCGGCGAGGCCTTCGACATCCACGGCGGCGGACTGGACCTGATCTTCCCGCACCACGAGAACGAGATCGCCCAGGCCAAGGCCTTCGGCGACGAGTTCGCGAAGTACTGGCTCCACAACGCCTGGGTCACCATGTCCGGCGAGAAGATGTCCAAGTCGCTCGGCAACTCGGTGCTCGTCTCCGAGATGGTCAAGCACTGGCGCCCCATCGTCCTGCGCTACTACCTCGGCACCCCGCACTACCGGTCGATGATCGAGTACAGCGAGGAGGCGCTGCGCGAGGCTGAGTCCGCGTTCGCGCGCATCGAGGGCTTCTACCAGCGGGTCATCGAGACGGCCGGCAAGACCGTCGATCCCGCCCCTGAGGTCCCGCCCGCCTTCGCCGAGGCGATGGACGACGACCTCGGCGTCCCGCAGGCGCTCGCCATCGTCCACACCACGGTCCGGCAGGGCAACAGCGCCCTCGCCGCGGACGACAAGGACGCGGCCATCGCGCGCCTGTCGGAGGTACGGGCCATGCTGGCCGTCCTCGGCCTGGACCCGCTCGACCCGCACTGGGCCGAGGAGACCGACCGCGGAGAGGACCTCCACGGCGCCGTCGACACGCTCGTACGCCTCGTCCTGGACCAGCGCGAGTCCGCCCGGGCCCGCAAGGACTGGGCGACCGCCGACGCCATCCGCGACCAGCTCCAGCAGTCCGGGCTCGTCATCGAGGACAGCCCCGCCGGTCCGCGCTGGACGCTCGGACCGCGCTGACGCGACCCCGCCGCCGAGTCGGTCGGCTCGGCGTCTGTTGTGCCGCCCGGCGCTCCGGGCGGCACACTCTTCATACGTACATATCGCAGCACCAACGAAAACAGGTAGAGGTCATGGCCGGGAACAGCCAGCGCAGGAACCGCCGCACGTCGAACAAGAAGGGCCCGACGGTCGGCAGCGGTGGCCAGCGGCGCAAGGGCCTGGAGGGCAAGGGCCCCACCCCGCCCGCCGCCGAACGCAAGGGCCACAAGAAGAACCGCATCACCAACGCCATGGCCAAGCAGGCGGCCAAGCGCCGGCCCGCCCCCCGCCGCGGCGGCCCCAAGGGCACCAGCGAGATGGTCGTCGGCCGCAACCCGGTCTTCGAGGCGCTGCGCGACGGCGTCCCCGCCACCACCCTCTACGTCCAGCAGTTCATCGACAACGACGAGCGCGTGCGCGAGGCCCTCCAGCTCGCCGGCGAACGCGGCAACATCAACCTGATGGAAGCCCCGCGCCCCGAGCTCGACCGGATGACCAACGGGCTCAACCACCAGGGCCTGGTCCTCCAGGTCCCGCCGTACGAGTACGCGCACCCCGAGGACCTCACCGCCGCCGCCTACGACAACGGCGAGGACCCGCTGATCGTCGCCCTCGACGGCGTCACCGACCCGCGCAACCTCGGCGCGATCGTCCGTTCGGTCTCCGCTTTCGGCGGCCACGGCGTGGTCATCCCCGAGCGCCGCGCCGCAGGTATGACCGCCGGCGCCTGGAAGACCTCGGCCGGTACCGCGGCCCGTACCCCGGTCTCCCGCGTCACCAACCTGACCCGCGCCCTCCAGGAGTACAAGAAGGCCGGCATCGCCATCGTCGGCCTCGCCGCCGAGGGCGAGCACACCGTCAGCGACCTCGAAGCGCTCGCCGGCCCCGTGGTCATCGTCGTCGGCTCCGAGGGCAAGGGCCTCGGCCGCCTCGTCGGCGAGAACTGTGACTACCTCGTCCGCATCCCGATGCCGGGTGGCGCCGAGTCGCTCAACGCCGGCGTCGCCGCGGGCGTCGTGCTCTACGAGGCCGCCCGCCGCCGCGCCTGAGCGCGATCCGCGGTCGAGCTCTGCCGAACGGCCTACGGTCCGTGACCCGTGAGCGTGCCACCCCGTCCGTTTTGGGCGGGGTGGCTTGATCTTGACGGGCCTCGGACACATCCCTCCTGTCAAGGCAGTGTCCTAAACACTGATCACTCGGTTAGATGAGTGTGGACACCAGAACGTCAGGGTTCGACGACCAGCCCGCGCTGAGCATGGTCAAGGTGCCGTGCGACCCCGCACAGGTCATCGTCAACCACGCCAGCTTCCGCGTGCGGCTCGCACCGAGCCCGAGCGCGCGTTCCAAGCCCGCGAACGCCCCCGGCCGGGTGCCCGTCCTCGGCGGCGCCGCGGTCGCCGCCGGCGTCGGCCGCCGTCGGGCCCCCGTCGTCTGGAGCGGCAGGTCCGCTCCCGGCGACACCGCCGCCATGGGCGGACTCCTCCAGGCCGTACGCGACAACGGGCGCGGCCACGACGACCTCGACGGCGGCGCCACCCAGACCATCCCCCGCGTCGACCTCGACCACGACCGGGCCGGCGAGACCCGGGCCACCCCGACCGTCATCGGCCAGCGCACCTACGGCGATCCGGCCGAAACCCGCCCCCTGACCCCGGTCCGCGACCTCCCCCACGCACCGCAGTACACCGGGGGCGGCCCCTACGACGGCGGCCCCTACGACGGCGGACCCGCGGCCGACTCCCGGCGGTCCCCCTCCGACACCCGCGGGCAGGCCTCGTACTACCCAGGCCGCCGGATGAACCTCGGCGTCGTCCTCCTCCCGCTGCGCGTCTTCCTCGGCTTCATCTCCATCTACGCAGGCATGGGCAAACTGTGCGACCCCGTCTACTTCGACGGCGGCGAACGCGGCTCCATGGTCACCTGGCTGCGCACCCTGCAACCCTGGGCACTCGCCGAACCCCTGCGGGACTTCGCCCTCGCCCACCCGGTCGGGGCCGGGCTCACCGTCGCCTTCCTCCAGGTCATCGTCGGCGTGCTGACCGTGCTGGGCCTGTGGCAGCGGTTCGCCGCCTGCATCGGCGCACTCCTGTCCGCCGCACTCCTCATGACGGTCAGCTGGAAGACGGTCCCCGCCTACGACGCGCCCGACATCATCTACCTCGCCGCCTGGAGCCCGCTGATCATCGCCGGCGCCCCCGTCTACTCCCTCGACGGCCGACTGGCGAGCGAAGCCTGGCGCACCCTCGGACCGCGCTCCGAGATCTGGCGGCTGCGCCGCCGCGTCCTGCGCCGCGGAACCATCATGGCCGCCGTCGTCTGCGGACTCACCCTGCTCATCGGCTCGCTCCTCGGCGGAGCCGTCCGCTCCACCACCGTGGTCACCGTGCCCGGACCGGGCGAGGCCCCCAGTAACTACCTGCCCGGCACCCCGCTGCCGCAGGCCCCGACCAAGCAGCAGCAGGCCCCCGTGCAGCAGCCCTCCAAGCCGGCGGCGCCCACCGCCAGCGCCTCCACACCCGCAGCCAAGTCCAGCCGTGCCGGCACCGGTTCCACTGCCAAGGAGACCGCGGGCACCGGCGCGCAGTCACCCACCGCCACCCGCGGCTCCGGCAGCGGCCAGACCTCCAGCACCACCACCCCGAAGCAGTCCACCTCCAAGCCGCCCGCCTCCAAATCGGTGAGCAGCGGCACCACCGGCGGCACCGGCGACGCACCGTCGAAGAAGCCCGGTCTGGTCGGCGGCCTCCTCGGCTGACGACAGGACGCAGCGAGAACACGGCGGGGCCCGGAGCGCGAAGAGCGCACCGGGCCCCGCCCGCACGGTCCGGAAAGCCTCAGGAGCCGCTCTGCGCGGCCAACTCCCGTGCCGCCTCGGTCAAGTCCTTCGCCGTGTCGATCGCCCGCCAGTAAGCCCCCTGGGGCAGCGGGAAGCCCGCCAACCGCCGCTCGCGTGCCAGCCGCGGGAAGGTCGTCCGCTCGTGATCACCCAAGTCCGGCAACAGCGAGGCGAATTCCGGGCCGAACACGTACACCCCCGCATTGATCAGGTACGGCGACGGCGGCGACTCGATGAAGTCCAGCACCTGCCCGAACTCGTTCGTCTCCACCGCCCCCCACGGAATCCGCGGCCGCGCCAACGCCAGCGTCGCCACCGCCCCGCGCTCCCCGTGGAACGCCGCCATCTCGCGCAACGAGAACCGCGTCCAGATGTCGCCGTTCGTCGCGTACCAGGGCCGGTCCGGGTACGGCAGGTGCTTCGCCGCGTACTTCAACCCGCCACCGCGCCCCAGCGGCTCCTCCTCCACCACCGTGGTCACCCGCAGCGGAAGGTCGGCCCCCGCCAGCCAGTCCTGCAACACCTCCGCCAGGTGCCCGCAGGACACCACGGCGTCCGTGACCCCTTCGGCCGCCAACCAAGCCAACTGGTGTCCGATGATCGGCACCCCCGTCCCCGGGATCTCGACCATCGGCTTCGGCCGGTCGTCCGTGTACGGACGCAGCCGCGAACCCTGCCCACCCGCCAGCACGACCGCCTGGGCGGGTGCCTGCGCGAAGGGAGCCGGGTACGCGGCTGCGGAATCGGAAGAGCGGGACGCGGGAGGCGGGGCATCGGTCATGGCGGCCAGCGTAGAGGCGCCGCCCCGGAGGGAGTACGAGGACGCCCGTCAGCCCATGGAGGCGACACCGGACGCGTACGAGGTGTCACAGACGGGACGGGCGAAGGACTGCGCCTTCGTCGGACCGTAGGCGTCCACGGCAGCCCGACCCAGCGCCCGCGCGATCCCCACGCAGTGCTCGGCCAGCGACGGACGCCGGTCCACCTCCTGCTGGAGGTGCGTCAGGACGTCACCCGGCATCTCGCCCTGCTGCAACTCGCTCAACAGCTTCTCGCGCAGCACGTCCTGTGCGGCGCGCGGCTTCGCGGGAACGGAGACGTCCTCGGCGGACGCGGTCAGGATCTGGGAGGGCGAGTTGTCCGCCCAAGGGACCATGGTGACCGCGAGGGTCCCGGACAGGACCAGGACGACGGGCAGGACCAGGGCGAGGGAACGGCCGATACGGCGGGCAGTGTGGGTCACGAGGGCGAGAGTAGCGCTCGGTGAAGATTTGGCGACATTTAGTCACCCGGTCGGGGGATGGTTCGATGCGGTTTTTCGAATCAGGGGTTGACGGGTGGGGCCGAATGGCCCGGTCTGCCCGGGAAGACGAAGGGGGGCGCCCCCACCGAGGAGCGCCCCCTTCACGAACCTGCCGGCCGTCAGTCGGCCAGCCGCGCACCCGACGAGGTCGAGAACACGTGGATCTCATCGGCCCGCGGCACCACGTGCAAGGTGGCGCCCTTCTCGGGCACATGACGGCCACCGACGCGCACGACGATGTCCTGCGAGCCCTCGGCCGCGCTGGTGCTGCCGTAGACGTACCCGTCGGCGCCGAGTTCCTCGACCACGTTCACGGTGATCGTCAGACCACCCTCGCTGCCGATGTCGAAGTGCTCGGGGCGCACGCCGACCGTGACCGTACGGTCGCCCGCGTCCGCGGCGGCGGACAGTGCCTCGCGCGACACCGGGACCACGCTCTCGCCGAACTTCACACCGCCGTCAGCGATCGGAACCTCGACCAGGTTCATCGCCGGAGAGCCGATGAAGCCGGCGACGAACAGGTTCGCCGGACGGTCGTACATGTTGCGCGGGGTGTCGACCTGCTGCAGCAGACCGTCCTTGAGGACCGCCACCCGGTCACCCATCGTCATGGCCTCGACCTGGTCGTGGGTGACGTACACCGTCGTGATGCCGAGGTCGCGCTGGAGCGCCGCGATCTGCGTACGGGTGGAAACGCGGAGCTTGGCGTCGAGGTTCGACAGCGGCTCGTCCATGAGGAACACCTGCGGCTTGCGCACGATGGCGCGGCCCATGGCGACGCGCTGGCGCTGACCGCCGGAGAGCGCCTTCGGCTTCCGGTCGAGGTACTGGGTGAGGTCGAGCATCTTCGCCGCGTCCTCGACCTTCTTGCGGATGGTCGCCTTGTCCTCGCCGGCGATCTTGAGCGCGAAGCCCATGTTGTCGGCGACGGTCATGTGCGGGTAGAGCGCGTAGTTCTGGAACACCATCGCGATGTCCCGGTCCTTGGGCGGCAGGTGCGTGACGTCGCGCTCGCCGATGCGGATGGCACCGCCGTTGACGTCCTCCAGACCGGCCAGCATCCGCAGAGAGGTGGACTTGCCACAACCGGACGGGCCGACGAGAACGAGGAACTCGCCGTCCTCGATGTGCAGCTCCAGCTCGTCGACGGCGGGCTTGTCGCCGCCGGGGTACAGCCGGGTCGCCTTGTCGAAGGTGACAGAAGCCATGGTGATGAATCCCTTCTACCGGCAGGAACGTGCCGGACGATCCGAGTGGAAGGTCTAGTCCAGAAAATCGGACTCCGCCCGACGCTACCCGCACCGCGCGCTCCTGTCAGTACCCGCAGGACAGTGACTTCCGCCGCTGTCGGTGCCGGGTGCAGCCCGTACGCCGCTGGAAAGCTCTTCGCGGCGAGGTATGGAGCCTGTGTAAAGTGAGGGCGATTCTGCGCGCTGTGCAGCGTCGTACATGCCGCCTTAGCTCAGTTGGTAGAGCAGTTCACTTGTAATGATCAGGTCATCGGTTCGATTCCGATAGGCGGCTCCATCCCAGGTCAGAGGCTTGCTGGCCAAGGGATTCGTGCAGAAGCGGAAGGTCCCGGACCGTCATGGTCCGGGACCTTCCGCGTGTGCGGGGTCGGTCAGTGCCGGCCCGAGATGCGGTCGGCCAGGCGGGCCAGGGGGGTCGTGGTCGGCCTGTGGGTGGAGGCCTCGTGGCGGTCCGCCTCGCGGTAGGCCGCGTAGAGGGCCTGGACGCCGAGCCAGCGGAAGGGCTCCGGCTCCCAGCGGCGGACCCGGTGGTTGACCCACGGGAGGGTGGTCAGCTCCGTGGTGTCCCCCAGGACCAGGTCGCGCAGGGTGCGACCGGCGAGGTTGGAGGTGGCGACCCCCGAGCCGACGTAGCCGCCGGCCCAACCGAGGCCCGTGGTGCGGTCCAGGGTCACCGTGGCGCACCAGTCGCGGGGGACGCCGAGGACGCCCGACCAGGCGTGGGTGATCTCCACTCCCGTGAGGATCGGGAAGAAGGAGGTCAGCAGGTCGGTCAACGAAGTGATCGTCGAGGGCTGGGTCGTGCCGTCGGTGTCCGTGCGCGAGCCGAAGCGGTACGGGACGCCCCGGCCGCCGATCGCGATGCGGTCGTCCGCCGTGCGCTGCGCGTACATGTAGGCGTGCGCCATGTCGCCCAGGGTGGCGGCGTCCGACCAGCCCAGGCGGGACCACACCTCGGGCGGCAGCGGGGCCGTCGCGATCATCGACGAGTTCATCGGGAGCCAGGCGCGCTTGTGGCCCTTGAGGGCCGCCGTGAAGCCCTCCGTGCAGCGCAGGACGTACGGGGCGCGGACCGTGCCGTACGGGGTGACGGCCTGGCGGGGGGAGATTTCGGTGACGGGGGTGGATTCGTGGATGACCACGCCGAGGCGTTCGCAGGCGGTGGCCAGGCCCTTGACCAGCTTGAGGGGGTGGATGCGGGCGCCGTGCGGGGTCCAGCTGGAGCCGACGGCGTCCGCGACGTCGATGCGGGCGCGGGTGTCGGTGGCGTCGTAGAGCTCGCGGTCCGTTTCGCCGAAGTCGAGTTCCGTGGCGTGGAAGGCCTTGAGGCGGCCGAGTTGGGCGGGGGTGCGGGCGACTTCGAGGACGCCGCCCCGGCGGACGTCGGCGTCGATGCCCTCCTTGGTCGCCATGTCGATGACCTCGGTGACGGTGTCGTTCATGGCCCGTTGGAGGCGGCGGGCGGCTTGGTGGCCGTGGAGTTCGGCGTAGCGGTTGCGCCCGGCGATGCCGTTGTAGAGCCAGCCGCCGTTGCGGCCGGAGGCTCCGTAGCCGCAGAACTTCTTTTCGAGGACGGTGACGCGGAGATCGGGGGCGGAGGTCTTGAGGTAGTAGGCGGTCCACAGGCCGGTGTAGCCGCCACCGACGATGACGACGTCTGCGGTGCTGTGGCCGGTGAGGGGAGCGCGGGGTGGCTGGGCGGCGGTGTGGTCCGTCGCGTACCAGAAGGAGATGCCGCCGTTGATCGTCATGGGGGAGTTGGTACACGGGGTTCCGGACGGGTGTCCAGGTACGGGGTGCCCAGTTTCCGGGTGCCGGGGGCGGCCTTTTGGTGGGTGCGACGCGTCTTAGGCTGCGGGCATGATCCGTAGTGCTGTTGTCGAAGACGTCCCCGTCATCCATGCCATGATCCGCGAGCTCGCGGACTACGAGAAGGCGCCGCACGAGGCGCGGGCCACCGAGGAACAGTTGCGGGAGGCGTTGTTCGGGGAGCGGCCCGCGGCGTTCGCGCACATCGCGGAGACGGAGCGGGGGAAGGCCGTCGGGTTCTCGGTCTGGTTCCTGAACTTCTCGACGTGGCGCGGGGTGCACGGGATCTACCTGGAGGACCTGTACGTACGGCCGGGCGCGCGCGGTGGCGGGTACGGGAAGGCGCTGTTGGCGGAGCTGGCGCGGATCTGCGTGGAGCGCGGGTACGAGCGGCTCGAATGGTCAGTGTTGAAGTGGAACGAGCCGACGATCGCGTTCTACGAGGCTCTGGGTGCTCGGCCGCAGGACGAGTGGTCGGTGTACCGGCTGACGGACGAGGCGTTGAAGCAGTTGGGCTCGGCGCAGGGTTGAGGCCGCTGCGCCGAGCCGTGGGATGCGGCGGCGTCAGCCGGTGATCTTGGCGGTGAAGGCGTCGAGGTGGGTGCGGGCGCGGTCGATCTTCTCGTCGAGGGTGAGGGTTTCCTCGTAGCGTCCGGCCCTCAGTTTCGGTTGGCGTTTGCCCCGCAGGTAGAGGGAGCAGGCGAGGTCGGCGCAGACGTAGATGCCGACGGTGTTGCCCTCTCGGCCGCGGGCTCCGGCGAGGGGGGCGACGAGGAGGGAGACGCCGGAGGCGGCGTGGCCGGTGAGGCAGATCTGGCAGACGCTGGACTTGAGGGCGCTGGTGCGGCTGGTGCCGGGGACGCGCAGGGTGATGCCGAGGGGGGTGCCGTCGGGGCTCTGGCGGACGAGGTGGGCGCGCAGCGGGGCGCCCGGGTCCACCCAGCCGAGGAAGTCGAGGTCTTCCCAGGGGGTTTCGGTGAAGTCCAGGGGCAGCTTGAGGCGGGCTGCCTCTCCCTTGGTGCAGTTCACGAAGGACGTACGGATCTGGTGTTCGGAGAGCGGGTCCACGGATGGGGACGGTACGTGGGGGTACGTGGCGCCGTCATCCGATATTCCCGGGGCGGGGCGGGGCGGGGCGGGGCGGGGCGGGGCGAGGCGAGGCGGGCGCCGGGCGTTGTCAGTGGTGCGGGGGACGATGGGGGGATGGCGCGTAGAGGACATCAGCAGGAGACGGTGCGGGCGGCGCGGCGGCCGGAGGTGCGGTTGCCGGAGCTGAGCGTGTGGGAGGGCGGCGAGCTGGAGCCGGACGGGGACTACGACGGGCTGGAGTTCGTCGACCTGGACCTGGCGGGGCAGGCTGCTGTCGGGGCCCGGTTCATGGACTGCGTGCTGCGGCGGTGCGCGCTGGACGAGGCGGGGTTGGCGAAGGCGCGGATCTTGGACTCGGTGCTGGAGGGGGTCCGGGGAGTGGGGACGGATCTGGCCGGGGCTTCGCTGCGGGACGTGGAGCTGGTGGAGGCGCGGCTGGGCGGTGTGCAGCTGCACGGGGCGGTACTGGAGCGGGTGGTGGTCCGCGGGGGCAAGATCGACTATTTGAACCTGCGCAAGGCGCACCTGAAGGACGTGGTCTTCGAGGGGTGCGTCTTGGTGGAGCCGGACTTCGGGGGTGCGGTGCTGGAGCGGGTGGAGTTCGGCGGCTGCGTGTTGCGGGGGGCCGATTTCTCGGGGGCGCGGATGGCGGACGTGGATCTGCGGGGGGCCGCGGAGCTGGACATCGCGCGGGGGGTGGACGCGCTGGCCGGGGCGGTGATCAGCCCCGGGCAGCTGTTCGACCTGGCCCCGTCGTTGGCGGCGCAGCTGGGGGTGCGCGTGGTGGCCTAGCTGTATTGCCCGGTGCGGGTGCGGGTGCGGGTGGGGGTTCTCGTGCCCGCGGCGTCCGGTGTGGTGCATCGCAAGGCGGAGGGCCACGGCTCGTGCGGGACGTACGTGCGTGGTGCGGCAACGCGGCGAGGTGCCGTGCCGGACACCGCGGGCCGGTGAACCCTTCCGGTCACAGCACTAGGCCGGGACGCGGGGGAAGCGGGACTGGAGGGTCCAGATCACGGGGTTGTCGGCGAGTCCGTCGTGCATGTCCACGAGGTCCGCGATCAGGTCGTGCAGGAAGTCGCGGGCCTCGCGGCGCAGCAGGCGGTGGCTGAAGGTCAGGGGTTCTTCGTCCGGCGCCATCCAGTCGGCTTCGATGTCGACCCAGCCGAAGCGGCGCTCGAAGAGCATCCGGTCGGTGGACTCCGTGAAGTCGAGTTCGGCGTACTGGCGGTTGGCGGAGCGGCTGCCGCGGGGGTCCTGGTCGAGCTGCTCGACGATGTCGCAGAGCGCCCAGGCGAAGTCCAGTACGGGCACCCATCCCCAGGCTGTGGACACTTCCCTGTCCTTGTCGGTGTCGGCGAGGTAGACGTCCCCGCAGAACAGGTCGTGGCGCAGGGAGTGGACGTCCGCCGAGCGGTAGTCGGTCTGCGGGGGATCCGGGAAGCGCCGGGAGAGGGAGTAGCCGATGTCGAGCACGTACCCGATGGTGTCACGGGCGGGCGGCCGTCCCCACCGCGGCCGTCCCCCTGCGGCGGTAGGCGGCGGTGAGGGGGCGGCGGCGCGGGTGGGCGTGACGCGACGGGCGTGCGGGTCCTGCTGCCGTCAGGGGAGGAGGCGTTGTTCCTTGGCCACCGAGACCGCTCCCGCGCGGGTGTCCACGCCGAGCTTGTCGTAGATGCGGCCCAGGTGGGTCTTCACCGTGGCCTCGCTGATGAACAGGGCCCGTGCGATGTCCCGGTTGCCCAGGCCCCGGGCCAGCTGCCCCAGGATGTCCAGTTCGCGGTCCGTCAGTGTCGGCCGGGAGCCCCGCATGTGGGCCATCACGCGGCTCGCCACCGGTGGGGAGAGCGTGGTGCGGCCCGCTGCCGCCGAATGGATCGCGGAGAACAGTTCCTCCGGGCGCTCCGCCTTCAGCAGGTAGCCGGTGGCGCCGGCGCCGATGGCCCGGGTGACGTCCGCGTCCGTGTCGTAGGTGGTGAGGACCAGTACGTGCGGGGGGTCGGCCGCGGCCGTGATGCGGCGGGTCGCCTCGACGCCGTCGATGCCCTCGCCCAGCTGGAGGTCCATCAGCACCACGTCCGGGTGGAGTCTGGCGGCCAGGGCCACGGCCTCCTCGCCGCTGCCCGCTTCGCCGAGCACCTCGATGTCCGGTGCGCTGCCCAGCAGTGCCAGCAGGCCGGCGCGGACCACTGCGTGGTCGTCGCACAGGAGGATCGTCGTCGTCATCGGGTGGGCTCCAGGGGTACGGCCGCGGAGAGGACGGTGCCCTCGCCGGGTGTGGATTCGAGGGTGAGGGTGCCGCCGAGCTGGCGGACCCGGGCACGCATCGCGGGGAGCCCGTGTCCGCGGTCCCCGACCGCGCCCCGTCCTTCCGCGAAGCCCTCGCCGTCGTCGGCGATGTCCAGGACCACCTGGTCCCCCAGGAAGCTCAGGGTCAGGGCCGCGGTCCGGGCGTGCGCGTGTTCGCGTACGTTGGCCAGGGCGCCCTGCGCGATCCGCAGCAGTGCCGACTGGACGCGGTCCGGAAGCGGGGTCGGCGTGCCCTCCAGGTGGAAGCGGACCTCGACGTCCGGTCCCGCGTCGAGCGCGCGCAGCGCGTCCGCGAGGCCGCCGCCCCCTTCGAGTTCCGGCGGGGCCAGGTCGTGGACCAGTCGTCGGGCCTCCGCCAGGCCGCGCGCGGTGATGTCGGTGGCGGTACGGACGTGAGCGCGGGCGGTGCGCGGGTCGCTGTCCCAGGTGCGGTCAGCGGCCTGGAGCAGCATCTGCTGGCTGGATAGGTGTTGTGCGAGCGTGTCGTGGATCTCCATCGACAGCCGCTGTCGTTCGGCGAGGGTGCCTTCGCGCCGCTCGGTGGCGGCCAGTTCCCGGCGGGTGCGGATCAGGTCGTCGATCAGCGCGCGCTGGGATGCGGCCTGGCGTTCCATGTGGACGAAGACCGCGGTGGCGAGTGCCGCGACCGCCGGCGGGGCGAGGAGCAGGTTCGGGTCGAACCCTTGGGAGAGCTTGAGCTGGGCCGCCACCACGAACACCGTCAGCAGGGCCACCAGCACGATCGCTGCTCGGGGCGGCAGGGTGCGCAGGGCGGTGTAGAAGAGGGGGACGGCGCACCAGGCGAAGCTGGGTGCGAGGACGACCAGGACGACCCAGGTCGCCACCACCAGTCCGAGCCAGAGCAGCCGCCGCAGGGTGGGTGCGGCCCCGAGGGCGGGGCCGAGGACGTACAGCAGGGCCAGCGTGATGCTGAGGGCGATGATCCACGGGGTGCTGGGCGAGCCGGGATGGCGCAGCAGGAAGCGGGCCACCGAGGCACCGAGGAGCAGGAAGAACGCCGTGTGCATGACGGTGGCGAGCGCGCGCGTGTCCGCATTGGGCGGCGTCCGCCGCGCCCGAGGTGTGTGCGGCGTCCGCGGCGGTGCGTGGCTCACGGCGGGCTCCCGGGTCGGTGTCTGGCTCCTCCATCGTGCCTGGTCGCAGGTGATGGCGCCGACCAGCCAATCCGTAGCGGTACCCGGTCCGCATCGACCGATCGGTTGACCCGCGGGTCAACCGGTGCGGCAGCCGATGCGAGCCGGTACGGGGACGGGTGGGCCTCGGGTGCGGCCCCAGGCTGGAAGCAGTAGAACGAGCCGACGCACTCAGGAGTAGCAGACATGAACACCCGCACCCGCGTTCTCACCGGTACCGCCCTCGCCGTCGCGCTCGGCGCCGGGACCTTCGGCGCGGTCAGCGCCAGCGCCGCGCAGCCCGGGTCCGCGCAGCCCGGGTCCGCGCCGGCCGTCGCCGTCGCCGGGAAGGACGGCGGGGCGAGCGACAAGAACTTCACCACCACGACCCACCTCACCGTCGACGCCGCCACCCGCGCCGCGCAGGCCGCGCTCGAAGCCGCGCAGAAGGAGAACCAGAGGGTGACGGTCGCCGTCGTGGACCGGAACGGCAACACCATCGTCACCCTGCGTGGCGACGGTGCGGGTCCGCAGTCCTACGAGTCGGCGCAGCGCAAGGCCTTCACGGCCGTCTCCTGGAACGCTCCGACGTCGGTGCTCGTAAGCCGCCTCGCCCAGACCCCGAACCTGAAGGACATCCCGGGCACCCTCTTCCTCGGTGGCGGCACTCCCGTGCAGTCCAAGGGCGCCCCGGTCGCGGGCATCGGCGTGGCGGGCGCCCCGAGCGGCGACCTGGACGAGAAGTACGCCAAGGCCGGCGTCGACGCCCTCGAAAAGTAGCCCGCGGTGCTCCGCGGTGCTCCGCGGTGCTCCTGTGAGCGTCCTCGCGGAGCGGCCCTCGGGATTCGGCCACCGCGGGATTTGACCCGAGGTGTCGCAACGGGTCCCCCGTAGGATCGAACGCGTGGAACTCCGCGCCCGCTCCCGCTCCCGCTCCCGCCTCGCCGCCTCTGCCGCTGTCGCCCTGCTCGCCCTCACCACGGCGTGTACGGCCGGCACGGTGCAGGGGCGGCCGGGTGCGTCCGGGCTGCGCGACCCGTACTTCCCCAAGGCCGGGAACGGCGGCTACCAGGTCGAGCACTACGCGCTGGACCTCGACTACGACCCCGGCGACGGGCAGTTGAACGCCACGGCCGTCATCACCGCCCGCGCCGAGCAGGGGCTCAGCTCCTTCAACCTCGACCTCAGTGGCCTCGACGTCGAGGGGGTCACGGTGCAGGGGAGCGGCGCCCGGTACAACCGCAGCGGGCGGGAGTTGACGGTGCGTCCGGCCGAGGACCTCAAGAAGGGCGAGGTCTTCCGTACGGAGATCGACTACGGCGGGAAGCCGAAACCGATCACCGATCCGGACCGTTCCAAGGAGGGCTGGATCACCACCGCGGACGGCGCCGTGGGGGTCGGCGAGCCGATCGGGTCGATGGCGTGGTTCCCGGGGAACCACCATCCCAGTGACAAGGCCACGTACGACATCACGCTGAGCGTTCCCCGGGGCTACGAGGCCGTTTCGAACGGCGAGTTGCGATCCCGTGCGGACACGGCCGACGGGCGGACGGAGTTCGTCTGGCACAGTCCGGAGCCGATGGCGAGCTACCTGGCCACCGCCGCCGTCGGAAAGTTCAAGGTGACGACCGGGCGGACCGGGTCGGGTGTCGCCGTGTACGAGGCGGTGGCGCCCGGGGAGGCGGCCGCCAGTGCTCCGGGGCTGGCGAAGCTGCCGGAGATCGTGGAGTGGGGGACCGGCCGGTTCGGCCCCTACCCCTTCGGTACCGCCGGCGCGATCGTGCTACCGACCGGCTCTCTCGCGTACGCGCTGGAGACGCAGACCAAGCCCGTCTTCTCGGGCGCGCCCGACGAGGAGCTCGTCCTGCACGAGGTGGTCCACCAGTGGTTCGGCAACTCGGTGTCGCCGAAGTCCTGGAAGGACATGTGGCTCAACGAGGGTTTCGCGACGTATGCGGAGTGGCTGTGGTCCGAGGACCACGGTGGGACCACTGCGCAGCAGTCCTTCGACGCCTTCCTCGCGGGTGACACCGCGGTGGACGCCGACGCCGGCGAGGACTGGGACGCCTTCCCGCCCGCGTCGCCGCCCGGGCCCGCGGACATCTCGGAGGATCCGGTGTACTACCGGGGGGCGATGGTCCTGCAGCGGATCCGTCAGGAGGTCGGTGACGAGAAGTTCTTCGCCCTGCTGCGCGGCTGGGCCACGGACCACCGGCACGGGAACGCGAGCACGGCCGATTTCACCGCGTACGCGGAGCAGAAGACGGGCCACGACCTGAAGAAGGTCTGGGACGTCTGGTTGTACGGCGAGGACCGCCCTTCGTAACGGGGGCGGAGCCGTCGCCGGGGTCGCGGTCCACGGGGCGCATGGTGGACCGTCTGTCGAGTTGCCGGCGGAACCGTCTGCCGGACCGCCTGCCCAGCGCAGCGAAGCCCCTCTCCGGAGTCCGCCGGACGGCCGGGAGGGGCTTCTGCCATGGTGCTGTCAGCCGGTCAGGCCGATGCCCGGGCTCAGACGTTGACGCCGAAGTCCTGGGCGATGCCGGTCAGACCGGAGGCGTAGCCCTGGCCGACCGCACGGAACTTCCACTCGGCGCCGTTGCGGTAGAGCTCGCCGAAGACCATGGCGGTCTCGGTGGCCGCGTCCTCGGAGAGGTCGTAGCGGGCGATCTCGGCACCGCCGGCCTGGTTCACGACGCGGATGTACGCGTTGCGGACCTGGCCGAAGTTCTGGCTGCGGGAGTCGGCGTCGTAGATGGACACCGGGAAGACGATCTTGTCCACGTCGGCGGACAGGCCGGCCAGGTTGACGTTGATGGACTCGTCGTCGCCGGAGCCCTCGCCGGTGCGGTTGTCACCGGTGTGGACGATGGTCTGGTCCGGGGTGGACTTGTTGTTGAAGAAGACGAAGTGACCGTCGGAGACGACCTTGCCCATGGCGTTGACCGCGATGGCGGAGGCGTCCAGGTCGAAGTCGACACCGGTCGTCGTACGGACGTCCCAGCCGAGGCCGACCGTGACGGCGCTGAGGCCGGGGGCCTCCTTCGTGAGCGAGACGTTGCCGCCCTTGGACAGGCTTACTGCCATTTTGACTGGTGTCCCTTCCTCTTCGCTTGGCCGCGAGATTGTGGCCAAGGTACCGCTGACCTTCATAACGCGGGGAGGGGGTCGGTAGGTTCCACCTCCGGATTTCACCCCCGGATTGCGCAGTCGGATCGAGCATTCGGGTCCCGCACCAGGTCCCGCACGGTGCCGCACCCGGTCCCGCACCAGGTCCTGCGCCGGGTCCCGCGGCGAAAAATGCGCGTGACGGGCCTTGCGCGGGGCTGGATCATAGGGGCATGCCTGGTCCCCATGTCATCCGTGGTTCGGTCGTGCTCCCCGAGGCGGAGCTCGCCTGGCGGTTTTCGCGATCCTCCGGGCCGGGTGGACAGCACGTGAACACCTCGGACTCGCGGGTGGAGCTGCTGTTCGACGTGGCGGCCACCAAGGCGCTGCCGGAGGTGTGGAAGGAGCGGGCGCTGGAGCGGCTCGCGTCGCGGCTGGTGGACGGGGTGCTGACCGTACGGGCTTCCGAGCACCGGTCCCAGCTCCGCAACCGGGAGATGGCGCTGGTCCGGATGGCGTCCGTGCTCGCGGAGGCCACCGCCCCGCCGCCGAAGGCGCGGCGCGCCACGAAGATTCCCCGGGGGATCAACGAACGCCGCCTGCGGGAGAAGAAGGCCAGGGGCGAGACCAAGCGGGGCCGCACCGGCCGGGACTGGTAGTCGCCGGGGGCCCTCAGCCCGCCAGGTGGCGGTATCGGCCGCGGAAGTACGTGAGCGGCGAGGAGTCGGGGGCCGGCACGGCCGAGGCGAGGACCCGGCCGATGACCAGGGTGTGGTCGCCCGCCTCCACACGGTTCTCGGTACGGCATTCCAGGGTGGCCAGGGCGCCCGTCAGCAAAGGGGCTCCCGAGACCTCGCCCCTGACGTGGGGGAGGTCCGCGAAGAGCAGGCGGTCGCTGATGCGGCCCTTCATCGCGAAGCGGCCGGCCACTTGGAGTTGGTGGTCGGCCAGGACCGAGACGGCCCACAGCGGCTGCTCCGCCAGGAGGTCGTCCATGCGGGAGCCCTCGCGCAGGCTCACCAGGACCAGCGGGGGGTCGAGCGACACGGACATGAACGCGGTCGCCGTCATGCCGACGTCCTCGCCGCTCGGGCCGTCCGGCGTCAAGGGGGCTTCGTGTGCGGTGATCAGGCACACGCCCGCCGCCAGCCGGGACATCGCGGCACGGAACTCGTCGTTGCTCACTCCCCCAGGATGAAGGGTGGAGGCGGTCGGCATGGGTACGGGGGTCGTCTTCGGCACGTGGGGAACGCTAGTCTCGCCCCCCGCGCCGCACATCGGGCCCGAGTCCGAGTCGCGTCCCGGCCCCTCGGCCTAGGCCCAGGCGTATCGTTTGCTGCCGAGAATGCGGGGGAGCGCTCCCAGGTGACAGGGCCTCCATCGACCACCTTTATTCATCTCATGTGACTTGAGTCACAGAGGGCAAGATTTGTTGACCCTGTGTACCTGCCGCACAGCTCACTGTGATTCAGTGGACGGGACACCGCAACGAAACGCCGATGACAAACCTGGAGTTGCTGTCGAGGTCTCGGGGAGAGCGAGCAATGGAGACCGAGTCGGAGCCGTACGTCCGTCTTGCGACCCTGCGGCAACTTCACCAGGTGGTGGCCGAGCTCAATACGGCCAGGAGCCTGGCGGACACCCTGCAGACCGTCGTGGACGGCATCGTCGTGGGCCTCGGCTACGAACTCGCCTGCGTCAACCTCGTACGCCCTGACGGAGATCTCGTCGTCGCAGCCTTCGCCGGCGACCCCGCCGCTGAGGCCCTCATCACCGGTCGCGTGGGCTCCCGCAGCTCCTGGGAACGCCGTCTGACGATGGGCGAGAACTGGGACGGACTCCGCTTCATCCCGCACACCGAGGGCTGGGTCCTCCTGGAGGACGACGTGCCCCAGTGGCACACGGACGGCCCCGATCCGCGCTTCGAGGACGAGTGGCACCCCGAGGACCGGCTCTACGCACCCATGTACGCGTCCGGCGGGGAACTTCTGGGTGTCATTTCGGTGGACAGGCCACGCAACGGGCGCCGCCCCGGTGCGTGGGGGCGCGAAGCGCTCCAGATGTACGCCTTCCAAGCGGCGATTGCGATCAGCAACGCACGGCTGCGCGCGAACATGCAACGGGCCCTGGTCCGGCTGGAGCGCGAGCAGCAGGCGCTGCGCGCGAGCGAGGAGTCCTTCCGGCAGGCCTTCGAGTACGCGCCCAGCGGCATGGCGATCGCCGAGATGGGCGGGGACCAGCACGGGCGGCTGCTGCGGACCAACGACGCGCTGTGCCGCCTGCTGGGCAGGCCGGCCTCCGTGCTGCGCCGGTACTCCTTCTCCGACCTGGTCCATCCCGAGGACATCGGGACCCTGCTGCGCACCTCCGCCGAGGGCGGCCGGGCCGAACTGCGGCTCGGGCGGCGCGACGGTACGTACGTCTGGGTGTCGCTGCGCAATTCCGTCGTCGCGGACGCCGCCGACGGGCCGCGCTTCCTGCTCACGCACGTCGAGGACATCGAGGAGCGCAAGCGCCACGAGCTCCAGCTCGCCCACCGGGCCAGCCACGACTCACTGACCGGTCTGCCCAACAGCGCCGAACTGCGCTCCCGCCTCGGTGCGCGGCTGTGCCGCAGGCCACAGTCGGTCCGTGCCACCGCCGTGGAGGCGCTCGACGCGGCCTACGAGGGGCAGGGCGCCGGCGTCGAGGCGGGTGGTGGTGCCGGTGAGCACGGCTTTCATGCCGACGCCTTCCCGGAGCCCTTCGAGTTCCCCGGGGCGCCCGGTGTCCCCGGGGCGGGGGTGGGCCCGTACGACCACCACGTGCACACCGTGGCGCCGGCGACGGACATCGACGACGGGACGAAGGGACTCGCGGTGCTCTTCTGCGATCTCGACGGCTTCAAGTCGATCAACGACCGGTTCGGGCACCACACGGGTGACGCGGTCCTGATCGAGGTGGCCCGGCGCCTGACGACGTGCGTCAGGGACGGTGACACGGTCGCCCGGCTGGGTGGTGACGAATTCGTCGTCCTGGCGGACGGCCTGGGTGCGGCCGATGCCGCCGACCTGGCCGTCCGGCTGCGCAACGCGATCATCCCGCCGATCCGGGTGGACGGCCGCGCGGTCCGTGTGGGCGCGAGTTTCGGCATCGGCTGGGCCAGCTGCGGCATGTCGGCGGACGAGGTGCTGCGCTCGGCCGACCAGCGGATGTACATCGAGAAAAGGTCCCGTTCCAAGGCGCACCGGCGGGCGGGCTGAGGCGATCGGCCGCCCGTGGGTGCACCTGTTCGGGGTAGGCTCCCGTGGGTCGAAAGGAGTGACCTGCGATGACGACGCCCGCGAACCACGGCCCGAACAGTGGGGCGAACCAGCCCGAGGACGACGACCCGTTCGGCTATCTCTACGCGGACGGCCAGGCCGCCGGAGCCGCCCCGCCCACGTCGGGCGGTGGATACGGCTACCCCGGCCCGACGGTCGGTGGTCAACCCGGCGTGCAGCCCGGTGTCCCCCGTACCTCGTACAACCAGGTGCGTACGGTCGGCGAGCGGACGTACGGGGGCCAGCGCGGCCACGTTCCGGCCCAGCAGCCCCCGGCCTACCAGGCGCAGTACCAGGCCCCGGAGGCGCTCCAGGCGGGCGGTTACGGCGCTCCGCCGCTCCAGCAGCACACGGCGGCGATGCCCGCGCCGGGCAGCCGTGGTGGGGGCAGCTCCAGCCGCAAGGGCATGCTCATCGCAGCCGTTGCGGTGGTCGCCGCGGTCGCGATCGGCATCGGTGCGGCCCTGACCTTCGGCGACAAGGGCAAGGACAAGGACGGCAAGAACAACCAGGCGGGCCAGAACCAGTCGGCGGCCCCGCAGCACTCCGGCTCGCCCCAGCCGAGCGGCGCCTCGACGTCGCCGGAGGCGGAGCTGCCCAGGGCGGACGCCTCGGGTGCGGGCATGACCCTGACCGGCGGTGCGAAGCTGGACGGCACGGTGCCGGGCGCGAAGAGCGCGGGCGGCCAGTACGTGGGCGGGCTGAACGCCCCGGGTGCGGCGGCGACATGGACCGTGGACGTGGCCAAGGCGGGCCAGTACAAGCTGAAGATGGTCTACGGGGTGCCGGGCAAGGACGCCAGCACCACGCTGACCATCAACGGTGAGCAGCAGTCCCGGCCGATCAACATGAAGAACTTCAGTCAGGCCAAGCCGGGCGAGTGGGACAAGGGTTGGACCAACACCTGGTCGCTCGTGACGCTCAAGCAGGGCACGAACACGATCAAGATCTCGTGCGAGGCCGGCAACCAGTGCGACGTCAACCTCGACCAGCTCTGGCTCGAAAAGGGCTGATCCCGGCCCGGACCGCTCAGCACGCCGTCAGTTTCACCGACCCCCTTACCTCTTCGTAGGTGCGGGGGTCGAACTCTCCTGCCACCGGGGAGCGGACCGTGGCCGCGGAGAGGGCGACCGCGCGGGTCAGCCGGTCGGGCCAGTCCAGGCCTTCCATGAGGCCCGAGAGCAGCCCCGCAACGGCGGAGTCGCCCGCTCCGGTCGGGTTGCCGGTCAGGGCGCGGGGCGGGGTCGCCTGCCAGGTGCCCTCGGCGGTGGCCGCCAGCAGCCCGTCGGGGCCGAGCGAGGCGACCACGGAGTGCGCGCCCCGGCGGCGGGCGTCGCGGGTTGCCTGTACCGGTTCGCGGGAGCCGGTCAGTTCGGCGAGTTCCGCGACGTTCGGCTTGATCACCTCGGGGCGGGCGGCCACCCCGCGGCGCAGGGCCTCGCCACTGGTGTCGAGGAGTACGGGTACGCCGGCCGCGCGGGCCGACCGTACGAGGGTGGCGTAGGCGCCGACGGGCACGCCCGGCGGGAGGCTGCCGCACAGGGCGACCGCGCCGGCGCCGGCGAGCAGGGCCTCGTAGTGGGCGAGGAAGGCGGCCCATTCCGCGGAACCGATCAGGGGGCCGGGCTCGTTGAACTGCGTGGTGTCACCGGAGGCCGCGTCGACCACGGCCAGGGTGCGGCGGGTGGTGCCGGCGCAGGGGACCAGGGCGTCCGTCACCCCCGGTGATGCGGCGAGCAGTTCGCGTACGACGGTGCCCGTGCGCCCGCCCGCGAAGCCGGTCGCGGTGACCTCGTGGCCGAGGGCGGCCAGCACGCGGGCGACGTTCAGGCCCTTGCCGCCGGGCCGTTCGGTCACGGCGGTGACCTGGTGCGAGGTGTGCGGAATCAGCCTCGGTACGTGGTGGGTGACGTCGAGTGCGGTGTTGAGCGTCACGGTCAGGATCATGGCAAGCCCCGGTCTCGGTGTGTGCCGGGATCATGTCAAACGGGAGTGCGGGCGGCCCAGTCCTGCGGGCCGCCCGCTTCGCCGGTCCCCCGATCAGCGCTGTTCTGCGGCGGGCCTGACGATCCATTCGCCGCGCCGCATGACGCCCTCGACGTCGAACTCGGCGTTCAGGACGACCAGGTCGGCGTACTTGCCCGGCTCCAGCGACCCGACCTCGTCGTACAGTCCCATCAGCTTGGCGGGGTTGACGGAGATCGCCTGGACCACGGACTCGACGGGCAGCTTGTCGATGGTCACCGACCGCTTGAAGGCGGTGTCCAGGGTGAGCGTGGAGCCGGCGATCGAACCGCCCTCGACGAGGCGGGCGACGCCCTCCTTGACCTCGACCTCCAGCGGTCCGAGGTGGTAGGTCCCGTCGCCGAAGCCGGCCGCGTCCATGGCGTCGGTGATCAGTGCCACGCGGTGGGCGCCCGCGTGGTGGAAGGCCAGTTCCAGCATCGCCGGGTGCAGGTGGGTGCCGTCGTTGATCAGCTCGACGGTGACCCGCTCGTCCTCCAGCAGCGCGGCGATCGGGCCGGGGGCGCGGTGTTCCATGCCGGGCATCGCGTTGTAGAGGTGGGTGGCCACGGTGGCGCCCGCGTCGATGGCCTGGCGCGTCTGGTCGTACGTGGAGTCGGTGTGGCCGATCGCGGCGATGACCCCGTGCTCGGCCAGCAGCCGTACGGAGTCCAGCCCGCCCGGTAGCTCGGTGGCGAGGGTGAACATGCGGGCGGCGCCGTGCGCGGCGTCGATCAGCTTGCGGACCTCGGCCGGATCCGGGTCGCGGAGCAGTTCCTCCTTGTGCGCGCCCTTGCGGCAGGGGTTGATGAACGGCCCTTCGAAGTGGATGCCCGCGATCTCGCCCTGCTGGGTCAGTTCGGCGAGCAGGCCGGCGCGGCGGGCGAGTTCGTCCAGGTCACCCGTGACGGTGGAGGCGACGAGCGTGGTGGTGCCGTGCGCGCGGTGGGTCCGTACGCCCTTGAGGACCTCCTCGGCGGTGCCGGAGGTGAAGGAGGCGCCGCCGCCGCCGTGGTTGTGCATGTCCACGAAGCCGGGGACGATCCAGTGCCCGGTCAGGTCGACGATCCGCGCGCCCTCGCCGGCGCTGCCGGCGATGCGGTTGCCGTCGACGATGACGCGCCCGCCCACCACGGTCCCGGTGGGCAGTACCACCCTGGCGCCGGAGAGAATGCTCCCGCTGCCACCGGGGGTACCCCCGGTGCTGTGTGCGCTTCCGGACATCAGGCAGGTACCTCCGTGGCGAGTAGGTCCCAGGCGAGCAGGCCTGCGCCCAGGCATCCGGCGGTGTCCCCGAGGGCCGCCGGAACGATGTCGGGCAGCCGCTGGAACGTCACGCGCTCCTCGACGGCCGTCCGTAGGGGTGTGAACAAGGTTTCCCCCGCCTCGGCGAGCCCGCCACCGATGATCAGCGTGCGCGGGTCCAGCAGGGTGATCGCGGTGACCAGGCCGTCGGCGAGGGCGCCGACCGCGGCCAGCCAGACCGCTCGGGCGCGTTCGTCGCCGGACTCGACGGCCTTGGCGCAGTCCGCGGCGTCCGCGCCGGGGTCGCCGGAGGCGGAAGCCCAGGCGCGGCTGACGGCGGATGCGGAGGCGAGGGTCTCCAGGCAGCCGTACTGGCCGCAGCCGCAGGCGGGGCCGCCCGGGCGGACCACGATGTGGCCGATCTCGCCCGCGTACCCGTGCGCGCCGGCCTCGATGCGGCCGGCGATGCCGATGGCGCCGGCGATGCCGGTGCCGAGGGGGACGAACAGGAAGCGGTCGGCGCCCTGTCCGGCGCCGATGCGGCCTTCGGCGAGTCCACCCGTGCGGACGTCGTGGCCGAGGGCCACCGGGAGGGAGCCGAGCCGGCTGCTGAGCAGCTCGCGCAGCGGTACGTCGCGCCAGCCGAGGTTCGCCGCGTAGACGGCGATCCCGTTCTCGGCGTCGACGATGCCGGGGACGGCGACGCCGGCCGCGGAGGCGGCCACGCCGAAGCGTTCGCGGCCGATCTCGAACAGCTCGGCGGCGAACTCCAGGATCGTCTCGACGACGGCGTCGGGGCCCCGGTCGCGGCCGGTGGCGCGGCGCGCTTCGTGGAGCAGGTGGCCACCCCCGGCTGCCGCTGGGTGGTTCCCCCGGGCGATGAGGGCGGCCTTCATCCCGGTGCCGCCCACATCGAGGGCGATGACGTGTTTCACGGGTTTCACAGGTGACAGTCTCGCGTGCTCGGCGTGGAAAGGTCTAGTCCATTGAAGGGGATTGTTGAGCTGCCATACAAATTCGGGATCCCGGTCGGGACACGAACCGGACACGGTGCGTTTCCGGATGTGGATGAGCCGGCAAAGTGGTGTAGACCTTACGTGGATCGTACGTACAACAAGGGGTGGATCGAGAACTGTGAAGGGCCGTTACCTGAGCCTGGCCGCGACCGGCGCCGCACTGTGCCTGACCGCGGTGACGCTGACCGGCTGCGGAAGCGTGGGAAGCCTCACCGGGAACAACGAGGTGACCCTGCGGGTCGTGGCGGCCGACTACGGGGACAATCCGCAGAATTCCTCGACGGCGTACTGGAAGGACCTCGCCGCCGGCTTCGAGAAGGACCACCCCGGCATCAAGGTCGAGGTCAACGTCTACTCCTGGTCCGAGGTCGACGCCAAGGTCGCGGCGATGGTGAAGGCCGGTCACGCCCCCGACGTCGCACAGATCGGCGCCTACGCCGACTACGCGGCGGCCGGCAAGCTGTACACGGCCGACGAACTGCTCTCCGTCAAGACCGAGGCAGACTTCCTCGCGCCGCTCGCCGACGCCGGCAAGGTCAAGCGGGTCCAGTACGGCATGCCCTTCGTCGCGAGCACACGCCTGCTCTTCTACAACGAGAAGCTGCTGGCGGACGCCGGCGTGATCGCGAAGGACGCCAAGGGCGGCTGGCAGCCGAAGAGCTGGGCCGACCTGGAGGCCGCCGCGAAGAAGCTCAAGGCCGCGGGCGTGCCGACCCCCTTCGCGCTGCCGCTGGGACGCGAGGAGGCGCAGGCGGAGACGATGATGTGGATGCTCTCCGGCGGTGGCGGCTACACCGACAACGAAGAGGCGTACGCGATCGACTCCCCGGAGAACGTCAAGACCTTCGAGTTCCTGCGCGACAAGATGGTCGGTCAGGGGCTGACCGGGTCCGCAGAGCCGGCCAAGACGGACCGTCAGACCGCCTTCGACGCCTTCGTACGGGGCGAGGTCGGCATGCTCAACGGCCACCCCACGCTGCTGAAGCAGGCGGGGGAGAAGGGCGTGAAGTTCGGCATGGTGGCCATGCCGACGGCGGACGGGACCGACCACTCGACGATGGGCGTCGCGGACTGGGTGATGGCGTTCAAGAACGGGCACCGTACGGAGTCCGGGAAGTTCCTGGACTACCTGTACGAGGCCAAGAACGTGACGACCTTCACCAACAAGTACGACCTGCTGCCGGTCACCACCAGCGGCTACCGGGCGATGGAGTCCGCCACCGGAGGTGCGGCCCCGCAGCTGAAGACGTTCCTCCAGGCCCTGCCGAACGCGCGGCTGTACCCGGTCGGCAAGAAGTCCTGGGCCGGGGTGAGCGAGGACGTCAAACAGAAGATCGGCAAGAGCGTGCAGCCGGGCGGGCAGCCGGCGAAGGTCCTGGAGGACATCGCGGCGGCGGCGCGCACGGCGGACGCCCACTGAGCGGACGCCCACCGGGCGGTCGACCACCGGGCGGACGTGCGCGCCCGGTGGCTGTCGGCGCCCGGCGTTAATCTGGCCGTATGACGGACGACGGGCGGCTGACGGCTACCGAGGCCGCGGTGCTCTCGTACGAGGGACGCACCTGGCCCGGGCCCGGGGCCAAGGAGCGGGCCATACGGGAAGGGCTGGGGATGACCCCCGTCCGCTACTACCAGCTGCTCAACGCGCTCATGGACGATCCGCGGGCGCTGGCCCACGCGCCGGGCACCGTCAACCGGCTCCGCCGCATCCGCGAGGCACAGCGGGCCCGGCGCTGACCGCCGGCGTCGGCGCCGTAGCCGTCGTCCGGCAGGGCCGTTAGGGTCGTGCGTATGGGGAGCCATCCGCACAGCCTGCCGATGCCCGTCACAGCCGCTGGACGGGAGGGACTCGAAGCCCTCCTGCGCATACCCGGCCGCAGCGTGGTCGCCCTCGACTTCGACGGCACCCTCGCCGAGATCGTCCCGGACCCGGACCAGGCGCGGGCCCACCCGGCGGCCGTCGGAGCGCTGGCCGCCCTGGCTCCGCAAGTCGCCTCGATCGCCGTCATCACCGGCCGGCCCGCGGGCGTCGCGGTCCGCTACGGGGGCTTCGCCGGGGTCCCCGGTCTGGAACACCTGGTGGTCCTTGGCCACTACGGAGCCGAACGGTGGGACGCCGTGAGCGGCATCGTGACCGCGCCGGCCGAGCACCCGGGGGTCGCCGCCGTACGGGCCGAACTGCCCGGGTTCCTGGACTCCATCGGCGCCTGGCGCGGCACGTGGATCGAGGAGAAGGGCCGGGCGCTGGCCGTCCACACCCGGCGCGCCGAGGACCCGGAAGCGGCCTTCGCCGCGCTGCGCGAGCCGCTGGGCGAGCTGGCGGCGCGCCACGGGCTGATGGTGGAGCCGGGGCGGGCCGTCCTGGAGCTGCGGCCCCCGGGCACGGACAAGGGCGTCGCCCTGACCGAGTACCTGGCGGAGACGGGCGCCGAGGCCGTCCTGTACGCCGGGGACGACCTCGGAGACCTCGCCGCCTACGCGGCCGTCGAGAAACTGCGCACGGACGGCCTTCCGGGCCTCCTGGTGTGCAGCGGCTCCGCGGAGGTTCCCGAACTCGCCTCCCGCGCCGATCTCGTCCTGTCCGGCCCGGGCGAGGTCGTCGCCTTCCTGGCGGACCTCGCCGGGGCGATCCGCGGCTGACGCGCCACCGCACGGGGGCCGGGGCCGGGTCCGGTCCGCGGCCGGAGCCGTCTCCGCTCGGCGGCGGTGGCAGCGGCGGTCACGCCTCGGCGAGGGCCGCGAGCTGGGCCGTGAACCACTGCGTCGGCGGGAGGGCCGTGGCCGCCGCGGCCAGCCGCTTCGTGCGCTCGCTCCGCTCGTTCGCCGGCATGGACAGGGCCACGTGCAGGGCCTCCGCCGTCTGCGTCACGTCGTACGGGCTCACCGTCAACGCGTCCTCGCGCAGTTCCTCGTACGCGCCCGCACCCGTCGAGAGCACCAGCGCGCAGCCCGCGTCGGAGACCACCGGGATCTCCTTCGCCACCAGGTTCATCCCGTCCCGCACCGGGTTCACTAGGGCCACGTCCGCCAGCCGGTACGCCGCCAGGGAGCGCGCGAAGTCGTCCTTCACCGACACCAGCACCGGCTGCCAGTCCTGCGTGCCGAACTCCGCGTTGATCTCCTCCGCCAGTTCGGACACCGCCTCCGTGTACGACCGGTACACCGCCAGGTCCTGCCGGGAGGGGTAGGCCGAGGCCAGGTGGACCACCCGCTCGCGCCACTCGGGATGCGTGGTGAGCAGTTCCCGGTAGGCCAGCAGCCCGCGCATGATGTTCTTCGACAGCTCGGTCCGGTCCACCCGGACGATCGACTTGCGGTCCCCGACCTCCGCCCGCAGCACCGCCAACCGGTCGTTCACCTCCGGCCGGTGCGCCAGGGCCCGCAGCTCGTCCCCGTCCACGCCCAGCGGGTACACCGACACGTCCGTGCGCCGGTGGTGCACCGGGCCCGCCGGGACCTTCTCGATGAACTGCTCACCCGTGTCCGACGGGGAGAGCGGCTGGGCCACGCCCCGCTGGTCGTCCATACGGGCACAGGCCATGAAGCTGTTCGCCCACGCCCAGGTGTGGAAGCCCACGACGTCCGCCCCGAGCATCCCCCACATCAGCTGGGACCGGATGTCGGTGGGGAGCATGTCCAGGAACTCGTGTGACGCCCACGGGGTGTGCGTGAAGTGGCTGATCTTCAGGTCCGGGCGCAGTTCCCGCAGCTCACCGGGGACCAGTGCCAGGTGGTAGTCCTGCACCAGCACCGCCGCGCCCTCGGCCGCTTCCTCGGCCAGGGCCACCGCGAAGGCGTGGTTGTAGGCGACGTAGGACTTCCATTGCTGACGGAACCGGGCGTCGAAGACCGGCTCGCGCGGGATGTCGTACAGGTGGTGGTGCGTGAACCAGAGCACCGAGTTCGCGATGCCGTTGTACGCGTCGTCGTACGTCGTGGGATCGATGTCCAGCATGCGGACGCCAGGCTCGGCGACGCCCCGGCGCACCGCCTCCCGGTCCGCGTCCGAGAGCGCCGCGCAGATCCACAGCGCCTCCGGCTGCTGTGCCAGAGCGGCGGAGAGTCCGGAGACGAGACCGCCCCCGCCGCGCCGGGCGGTGAGGGCGCCGTCGGCGTCGAGGGCGTAGGAGAGCGGGCCGCGGTTCGCTGCAACGAGTACCTGGGAAGCCATGCCGCGAACCTAGCCCGGCCCGCTTCCGCTCAAACGTCCTACCCCGGCCACCTCCTCCCGGCCACTTCCCCCGGCCACCCGTCCGGTTCGTGAGGTTCCGCCGGGAAGTGCCGCCGGGAGGTGCCGCCGTCGGACCCGGCCGGGCGACAAGGCCGACCGGGCGGCCGTCACGCCACGCGGCGCCCCGCGTACTCCTCGATCTCGACCATCGGCGGTCGCTCCTCCGTGTCCACGGGGTACGTCCGGTACACGAACCCGTCCCGCCCGCGCTCGAACTGCGTCAGCTCCGGCCGTACGTGGGGGTACCCCCGGCGGTAGCTGGGGGAGTGCCCGCGCGAGAGCCGCAGCTGCGCCGTCCGGTAGATCGCTGCGGCCATCCGGCCCAGTGCCTGGCCGTCCTGGTGGCGGTGGAGCCGTACGCCGACGTCCACCTGGGCCAGCGCGTCCAGTCCGACGGTGTGCAGCGCGTCGACCAGCAGGCCGAGCTCGACGCCGTACCCGACGGGGAAGGGCAGGCGTTCCAGCAGCGAGCGGCGCACGGCGTACTCGCCGCCCAGCGGCTGCACGAAACCGGCCAGTTGCGGCCAGTGGAGATTGAGGAGCGGGCGGGCGACGAGCTCGGTGACCCTGCCGCCCTGGCCGGGGGGCCGGCCCGGGCTCCCGGCGGGGGGCCCGTCGAATTCCGCGCCGAGCGGACGGTCGTACATCGCCTTGACGAACTGCAGGTCCGGGTCGGTCAGCAGCGGGCCGACGATCCCGGACACGAAGACGGAGGAGAAGTCACGCAGGTCCGCGTCGATGAAGCAGACGATGTCTGCGGTGGTCTCCAGCAGCGAGCGCCACAGCACCTCGCCCTTGCCGGGCAGGGCCGGGATCCGCGGCAGGATCTCGTCGCGGTGCACGACGCGGGCTCCGGCCTTTGCGGCCACCTCGGCCGTCCGGTCGGTGGAGCCGGAGTCGACCACCACTAGTTCGTCGACCAGCGGGACCGGCAGCCCCTCGATCAGATCGCGCCGGATCACTTCGACGATGGCGCCGACCGTCTCCTCCTCGTCGAGTGCGGGCAGCACGACGGAGACCGTGGTGCCTGCCGCACGTTTCGCGGAAAGCAGCTGGTCGAGCGGTCGGTCGGCCGCGGACCAGGAGCGTTCCGCGAACCAGCGCTCCACCTCTTCCAGCACGTTCAGCACTCCCTGATTCCTCGGCGTTCCCCGGCGGTTCCGGCCGAAAACTGATCCATCTCGCGGTTCGGACGGCTGTCTCAACCGCGCAGGCCTTCGGTTACAGTCTTGAACAACGCGAACGACCACCGCATGCCGGGGGTCCTCGCGCACAAACGCCCGGACGCGCCCGAGAGCGCGCGACCCCGGTGCCATACCGCTCATCCAGAGGGGCAGAGGGACACGGCCCGTTGAAGCCCCGGCAACCCTCCAGTCGGTTCTCGCGCTTGCTTGCAGCAGCGAGGTCCCCGGCTAGGGAAGGTGCCAATTCCGTCTCATGGCGAAGTGCGCCATGAGGAAGATGAGGAGAAAGGGCCTCGCCATCATGGCTGCACAGACTGTTGCCACCTCTGTCGATCTCGGACCTGCCACCGGCCTTTCGTGTCGCGAGTGCGGTACCCGCTTCGAGCTCGGCCCCATCTTCGCCTGCGTCGAGTGCTTCGGACCGCTGGAAGTCGCCTACGACCTCCCCACCGGTGACCCCGAAGCCCTGCGCGCCGCGATCGAGGCCGGTCCGAACAACATCTGGCGCTACGCCCCCCTGCTGCCCGTCCCCGCGGACGTGGCCTCCAAGCCCAGCCTGAACCCCGGCTTCACCAAGCTCGTCGACGCCGCGAACCTGGCCAAGGAGCTGGGCGTCACCGGCAAGCTGTACGTCAAGGACGACTCCGGCAACCCGACGCACTCCTTCAAGGACCGCGTCGTGGCCATCGCCGTCGAGGCCGCCCGCGCCTTCGGCTTCACCACCCTGTCCTGCTCCTCGACCGGCAACCTGGCCGGCGCGGTCGGCGCCGCGGCCGCCCGGGCCGGCTTCCGCTCCTGCGTCTTCATCCCGCACGACCTGGAGCAGGGCAAGGTCGTCATGGCCGGTGTGTACGGCGGTGACCTGGTCGGCATCGAGGGCAACTACGACGACGTCAACCGCTTCTGCTCCGAGCTCATCGGCGACCCGCTGGGCGAGGGCTGGGGCTTCGTCAACGTCAACCTGCGCCCCTACTACGGCGAGGGTTCCAAGACGCTGGCGTACGAGATCTGCGAGCAGCTCGGCTGGCAGCTGCCCGACCAGATCGTCATCCCGATCGCGTCCGGCTCGCAGCTGACGAAGATCGACAAGGGTCTGCAGGAGCTGATCAAGCTCGGCCTCGTCGAGGACAAGCCGTACAAGATCTTCGGCGCCCAGGCCGAGGGCTGCTCCCCGGTGTCGACCGCCTTCAAGGCCGGCCACGACGTGGTCCGCCCGCAGAAGCCGAACACCATCGCCAAGTCGCTCGCCATCGGCAACCCGGCCGACGGTCCGTACGTCCTGGACATCGCGCGCCGCACCGGCGGCTACGTCGAGGACGTGACCGACGAGCAGGTCGTCGAGGCCATCAAGATCCTCGCGCAGACCGAGGGCATCTTCGCCGAGACCGCTGGTGGCGTGACCGTCGGCGTGACCAAGAAGCTCATCGAGAACGGGCAGCTCGACCCGACGCTGACCACGGTGGTCCTGAACACCGGTGACGGCCTCAAGACCCTGGAGGCGGTGGCCGCCGACAGCGGGCAGACCGCCACCATCCGCCCGAGCCTGGACGCGTTCCGCGCCGCCGGCCTGGCTTAGGGAGTACCCGGCGGATCATGGCCAGACTCGGCCATGATCCGCCGGACACTCCCTCAACCCGCCCCCCTGCACACCGGAAAGGCAGTAGCGCCATGAGCGTCAACGTCCGCATCCCCACCATCCTGCGCACCTACACCGGCGGCGCCGCCGAGGTTCCTGCCGAGGGCGCGACCCTGGCCGAGGTCATCGAGTCCCTGGAGCGGAGCCACCCGGGTATCGCCGCCCGCGTCCTGGACGACCAGGGCAAGCTGCGCCGCTTCGTGAACGTCTACGTCAACGACGACGACGTGCGCTTCGAGGGCGGTCTGGACGCGGTGACGCCGGACGGCGCCGGTGTCTCGATCATTCCCGCCGTCGCCGGGGGCTGACCGGGCGCGCGGTGCCGGCTGCCGCTGACACGCGAAAGCTCTGAATTGCCCCCTCCGCTAAAAGTGGAGGGGGCAATTCTGCTTGGTTGGGCGCGGTAAGGTTGGGGAAGTCCCCTCCGCTGTACTTGCCCGCCGCATATGAGCGGGTCGCGTGAGGGTTGACATTGAGTCAACATGCAGGCGCGGTATGGGGCTTTGGCGAGATATGCCGGGTCCGAGTTGCCCGGGAATATTCCAAATTTTCACTCTATTTCAATGTATCCCCGTGTCCGGATTTCTCGTCGGATTGACCTGTTGCAGACAGCAGTCGTGCAGATACATTCAGCCCCGGTCGAGGCGTTCCGGCGCAAGTTCTGACCCGGGACCGCGAAGTGCGGTCCTGCGCAAGGGCCAGTAATAGGGGAGTTAGGCATGGCTCAGGGCACCGTCAAGTGGTTCAACGCGGAGAAGGGCTACGGCTTCATCGCGGTCGACGGTGGTGCGGATGTGTTCGTCCACTACAGCGCCATCCAGATGGACGGTTACCGCACCCTTGAAGAGGGTCAGCGGGTCGAGTTCGAGATCTCGCAGGGCCAGAAGGGTCCGCAGGCGGACATGGTCAAGCTCGCCGTCTAGTCCCGGCGCGATCGACCACCGACGCATACGCACGAAGGGCCCACATCCCCGACCGGGATGTGGGCCCTTCGTGCTGCCGGCCGGGTGTTGCCCCGAGCCGCTTGCACTCGCGGGGGTCGAGTGCTAATCATTGGCGTTAGCACTCTCCTGGTGAGAGTGCTACTACACAGGACCGGGTCGGTGAGGCCCGCAGGGTCCGGCGGGAAGGAACCGCCGGGCACGCAGGCCGTCCGTCGCGGGCGCGGGCGCGGTCCGGAGCAATCCAACCCTCCCCTCGCGCCGGTGGCGCAGGGGGAACCCCAGTCCTGGAGGACCACTTCAGATGGCCAAGATCATTGCGTTCGACGAGGAGGCCCGGCGCGGTCTCGAGCGCGGGATGAACCAGCTCGCTGACGCCGTCAAGGTCACCCTTGGCCCCAAGGGTCGCAACGTCGTCCTTGAGAAGAAGTGGGGCGCCCCCACGATCACCAACGATGGCGTCTCCATCGCCAAGGAGATCGAGCTCGAGGACCCGTACGAGAAGATCGGCGCCGAGCTGGTCAAGGAAGTCGCCAAGAAGACGGACGACGTCGCGGGCGACGGTACGACCACCGCCACCGTGCTCGCCCAGGCGCTCGTCCGCGAGGGCCTGCGCAACGTGGCGGCCGGCGCCAACCCGATGGCCCTCAAGCGTGGCATCGAGAAGGCCGTCGAGGCCGTCTCCGGCGCCCTGCTGGAGCAGGCGAAGGATGTCGAGACCAAGGAGCAGATCGCTTCCACGGCCTCCATCTCCGCCGCTGACACCCAGATCGGCGAGCTCATCGCCGAGGCCATGGACAAGGTCGGCAAGGAAGGCGTCATCACCGTCGAGGAGTCCCAGACCTTCGGTCTGGAGCTGGAACTCACCGAGGGCATGCGCTTCGACAAGGGCTACATCTCGGCGTACTTCGCCACCGACATGGAGCGTATGGAGGCGTCGCTCGACGACCCGTACATCCTGATCGTCAACTCCAAGATCGGCAACGTGAAGGACCTCCTTCCGCTGCTCGAAAAGGTCATGCAGTCCGGCAAGCCGCTGCTGATCATCGCCGAGGACGTCGAGGGCGAGGCCCTGTCGACCCTGGTCGTCAACAAGATCCGCGGCACCTTCAAGTCCGTCGCCGTCAAGGCCCCGGGCTTCGGCGACCGCCGCAAGGCCATGCTCGGCGACATCGCCATCCTCACGGGCGGCACGGTCATCTCCGAGGAGGTCGGCCTCAAGCTGGAGAACGCCGGCCTGGACCTGCTCGGCCGCGCCCGCAAGGTCGTCATCACCAAGGACGAGACCACCATCGTCGACGGTGCCGGTGACAGTGACCAGGTTCAGGGTCGCGTCAACCAGATCCGCGCCGAGATCGAGAACTCCGACTCGGACTACGACCGCGAGAAGCTCCAGGAGCGCCTCGCGAAGCTGGCCGGCGGCGTGGCCGTCATCAAGGCCGGTGCCGCGACCGAGGTGGAGCTCAAGGAGCGCAAGCACCGCATCGAGGACGCCGTTCGCAACGCGAAGGCGGCCGTCGAGGAGGGCATCGTCGCCGGTGGTGGCGTGGCCCTGCTCCAGGCCTCCGCGGTCTTCGAGAAGCTCGACCTGTCGGGTGACGAGGCGACCGGCGCCAACGCCGTGAAGCTCGCCCTGGAGGCCCCGCTCAAGCAGATCGCCGTCAACGGTGGTCTTGAGGGTGGCGTCGTCGTGGAGAAGGTCCGCAACCTGACCGTCGGCTGGGGCCTGAACGCCGCGACCGGCGAGTACGTCGACATGATCGCCGAGGGCATCATCGACCCGGCGAAGGTGACCCGCTCTGCCCTGCAGAACGCGGCCTCCATCGCGGCGCTGTTCCTCACCACCGAGGCCGTCATCGCCGACAAGCCGGAGAAGGCCGCCGCCGCTCCGGGCGGCATGCCGGGCGGTGACATGGACTTCTGATCGGCCCCCGGCTCCGGCCTCTGGTTGATCGGCTGTTCTCGAACGAGGGCGGCACCCCCCGCGGGGGGTGCCGCCCTCGGGCGTTTCGGACGCCTTCAGAAACCCGAGCTGTCGATGTCGAAGCCGAAGGGGTCCGGGACGGGCAGGGGCACGCCGACTTCAGGCGGCAGGGCGCGCGACGAAGGTGACCTCTTCCCGGTCCTCGCTCAGCGCGATGTTCAGCGACGCGTCGAGGGCGTGTGCCAGGCGGCGCAGCAGGGGCAGGGTGGGCACTGCATCCGCCCCCTCCACGCGGGAGATCTTCGCCTGGGTGAGGCCGGCCCTCTCGGCCAGCTCGGCCTGGGACAGCCCCAGGGCCTTGCGCCGGTCGTACACGGCCTTGGCGAAGGCCATCGCGAGGCGGATCTCAGCCCGCTCGGCCTCGACCTCGTCCGACTCGACGTACGCGCGTGCGGCCTTCTTCTCCCGAGCCAGCTTCCAGCGGGCGTGGTTCATGAGGCGTCCCCTTCCTCGCCGCGGCCATATGTCATGTGGGCCGGTCCGTGGGAGCCGCGGCCGGACGTTGATCCGAGTGGCGACCCCGTCAAGCGTGGGCCGCAGCTCGTACACCCCATCCCTGAGCGGCCGAGCGAAGGGCATCGGGGTCCGGGCGGCATGGACCGCGAGCAGCTCCGCGTACTCCTCGACCTTTCGGTACTGCTTGTCCGGTAGCAGTTCCAGCCGGCTCCGCACTTCAGGCTCTAGCTCGATCACGTGCAGATCGTTCATGCCGCGCAACATATTATGTCGTCAACGACATAATATGCTGCGGCGGCGGATTGCACCTCATCCGGTGGGGGACGTCCGTGCGGTTGACGAGGCGCGTTTGGTTGACTGGGCGGTATGAGCGCTCTCTTCGTCAAGATCTGCGGGTTGCGGACCGAGCGGGACGTCGATGCCGCCGTGGCCGCCGGGGCCGATGCCGTCGGGTTCGTCTTCGCCGCCGGGAGCCCCCGGACGATCGACGCCGCCACGGCGCGGGGCCTGGCCGCGCGGGTGCCCGCCGGGGTGCTGACCGTCGGGGTGTTCCGCGGGCAGCCGGTCGAGGAGGTCAGGAGGTTGGCCGAGGAGAGCGGCGTACGGGGAGTGCAGCTGCACGGCGAAGAGGGCCCCGAGTACTACGAGGCGCTGCGCGCCGAGGCCCGCACCCTGCTGCGGGCCACCGCCCGGCACGTCGAGCGCTGCGGGGAGTACGGCGAGGACCTGCTGCTCATCGACGCCCCCGACCCCGGCTCCGGCAAGCCCTGGAACTGGGCCTCGCAGGAGTTCACCGCCCCCCGCGGCCACTGGCTGCTGGCCGGCGGGCTCACTGCGGGGAACGTACGGGAGGCCGTGGAGACCACCGGCGCCTGGGGCGTGGACGTCTCCAGCGGTGTCGAGAGCGCACGCGGTGTGAAGTCCCCGGACCTCATCCGGGCGTTCATCGAGACGGCCCGCGGGTAGTCCGGGTAGCCGCGACGGGCAGCCCCGACGGGTAGCCCCGACGGGTAGCCCCGACGGGTAGCCCCGACGGGTAGCCCCGACGGGACGCGGCTAGAAGCTGCCCATCGCGGACGCGGTGCCGTCCTCCTCGATGGACTCCACGCCCGGTAGTGCCTGGAGGGCCGCGACCTGTGCGGGGGTGAGCCGGGCGGCGAAGCCGTGCAGGGTCTTGTGGAAGACGTGCACCGGTCTGGCCCCGACCATGTCCGCCACCTCGGCCGGGTCGAGGCCCTCGTGGACGGTGACGATGTACGTGGGGTGATCGACCGAGGCCGTGGGGGGCACGGGTGCGCGCACGGCGGCGCCGGCTGCGGATACGGGCAGGGCGGTGACGGCGGCCAGGACGGCGACGGCCACAGGCAGGGCTCGGCTCAGGCGGATGCGCATGGGCCGAGGCCATCACGCGCGGCGGGAGCCGTCAACGACGTGCGCGGGTGTGGCGGGGGCACGGGGAGCACACGCGCCGTGCGCTCCCCGGTTCGGCGGCGGCCCGTAAGGGTGATCTCGTCGGTGACCGCCGGCCCCCGGGCGCGGCGAGGGGAGGGCACGGGCTCAACGCAGGAGGTCAACCCCTTTCTGCACCGTGTCGGACACGCCGTACGGACGGGACCGCCGGGTGATCGGCCAGGCGGGGGGAGGCGGTTCAAGCCGTGCTGCGGCGGCATCCGATGGAAGGGGAGGCCGCACCCGCAGACCCACTCGTCGCCATGGGGGCGGCTCACTCGTGCCGACCTTCCCCACCCCGCCAGGGAGCCCCTCTCATGCGCCTGATGACCCGTCTGGCCACTGCCGTCCTCCTCACCGTGACCCCGGTCGTGGCCGGTACGGCCTCCGCCGCCGGCCCGGAGCCGACCCCGGCCCCGGCCCCCCTGCACACGTCCGCGAACGCGGTCCCCGGCCAGTACATCGTGACCTTGGAGAAGGGCCAGGACGCGGCGAAGGTCGCACAGCAGCTGGGCTTGAAGCCGTCGTTCGTCTACACCTCGGCGATGAACGGCTTCGCGGTCCCGTTGACCCCGCTCCAGCTGACGATCGTGCGCAACAGCCTGGGCGTGAAGTCGGTCGAGGAGGACGCCGCGGTGCAGTCCGTGCCGGTGCCGTCCTCCGGGAGCGGGCTGCGGGCGCCGGCCTCGTCGTGGGGCCTGGACCGGATCGACCAGAAGGCTCTGCCGCTCGACGGCAACTTCACCACCGAGGGCAACGGCGCCGGGGTGACCGCGTACATCCTCGACACCGGCATCGACTACGCCCATGACGAGTTCGGCGGGCGCGCCACCTTCGGCTACGACGCCATCGGCGACGGCAGGAACGGCCTGGACTGCCAGGGTCACGGCACGCACGTCGCGGGCACGGTCGCCGGCAAGACGTACGGGGTCGCGCGCAAGGCGAACCTGGTCAGCGTCCGCGTCCTCGGCTGCGACGGCAAGGGCACGTGGTCGGGGATCATCGCGGGCATGGACTGGGTGGCGAAGAACGCCAAGCAGCCGGCCATCTTGAACGGCTCCCTGGGCGGGGACAAGGCGGACGCGGTCAACAACGCGGCCACCGCCCTGTCCGATGCGGGCGTCCTGCCGGTGATCGCGGCGGGCAACTCCGCGAAGGACGCCTGCCTGGTCTCACCCGCGTCCGCCGCGCGCGTGCTGACGGTCGCGGCGAGCAACCAGTGGGACGAGGAGACCTCCTTCTCCAACTACGGCACGTGCGTCTCGCTCTACGCACCCGGGCAGGCCGTCGTCTCCGCGAAGCTGGGCGGCGGCAGCGTGGCCCTCGACGGTACGTCGATGGCCGCGCCGCACGTCGCCGGTGTCGCCGCCCTCTACAAGGCGGCCCACCCGACGGCGGACCCGGCGGAGATCAACGAGTTCATCGCCAGCGAGTCCACCAAGGACGTCATGACCAGCGTCAGCAAGGGCAGCCCCAACCAGCTGCTCTTCACCGGCGGTCTCTGACCGCCACCGGGTCCTGACGGACTCGGCCCAGGCCCAGGCCCGTGCGCTGAGGTCCGCGCACGGGCTGCCGCAGGCGCCGCCCCATCGCGGATAGGCTGCAGGTCGGGGGGATCATGGACACGCCACTGCCGCTCGTGAAGCGGCTCGGGGACCACGTTCGGCTTGCCGCGGCCTGCGCGTTTACCGCCGTCGCGGTGCTGTACGCCGTCCTGTGCATCAAGTTGACCGTCGCGGACATGTCCGATGTCGTGTGCAGCTCCGGCGGCTGCCCGCGCGGGCTGGGCCCGCTGGTGCTGTGGGCGCTGGTCGCGGGGCTCGCCGCGGGCGGCCTGTGGTGGTCGGCCGTGCAGGGCCGCGGGTACCGCTCCACCGTCGGTTGGGTCGTGGCCGTCGCTGTTGCGCTCGTCGCCCTGTGGCCCGGCTGGCTCGGATTCTCGTGGCTGCGCGGCCCGCACATGGACCTCTTCTCGTACCAGGTCCCGGACGGCCCGGGCGCGGACAAGCCGCTCGGCTCCTGGGCGGGGGACCCGGACTCGGGGTTCGTGATCCGGGCCCGCGCGGACGCCGTGACCGGCTACAACGGCGAGGGCCGCCACGGCTGGGGCTTCCCCGCCCCGGCCGGCGGCGCGGTGTGCGCGATGAGCAGGGGCACCCCCTCCGGCACCGGCCTGCTCACCGTGACCAGCGCGGAGAGCACGTGCGGCAACCGCCTGGTGGCGGTGGACATCACGTCCGGCAAGCAGCGCTGGACCAAGGACATCCCGAAACTCGTGGGCAAGCCGTCCGCGGGAGGCTCCCTGGTCGTGACCGCGACCGCGGACGCCGTACTCGCCCACGACCTGGCCACCGGTGCCGAGCTGTGGCGCTCCCCGCTGCCCGCCGGCGCAGCTGCTTCGGAGGTCGCCGCCGGCCCCGACCGGGTCCTGCTCCTCGCCCGGACCGGCAAGAGCGTCGAGCTGGTCGCGTTCGACGCCCGCACCGGTGCCCTCGCCTGGCGGTTCCCGATGCCGGTCGGGTACGAGCCCCCGCGCATCGTGTCGGCCTCCCCGGCCGCCGCCGTCGGTGACGGGCGCCTCCTGGTGTTCGACGACGGGGGCCGCCCGCGTCCCGAGTCGCAGGCACCGTACGTCCCTACCGCGGACGCCACGGCGTGGCTGGTCGCCGGCGACGTGCTGTACGCGGCGGTCCCGGAACGGGAGGAGCGGGAGGTCCTGGCGGCGTTCTCCCTGAAGGACGGCCGCCACTTGTGGACCCGCACGTTCGACCACGACTGGCGGATCCGCGCCCTGGCCGCCGACCGGACCGGCCGGATCGCCGTGGTCACGGAGGGCGCGTACACCCACCTCTGGCACCTCGACCCGCACACCGGAAAGCCGGGTGGCGAGTCGACGGTCCTGCGAGACCTTCCACTGGGCGAGTCGTTCGCCCTCTACGGTCGGACGTTCGTCAACCTCGACGACAACGGCCGACTCCCGCCGATTTTCGACATCGACCCGGTCCTGGGCTGGTGAGTCACGTCGCGAAGCAGCCAGTTGGGCGCTACCTCCAAGCCCGGTCCTTCAGGACCGGGTCAAGTTGACAGGGCGGTGACGAACGCGGCCCAGGCCGGGGCGTTGAAGACGAGGTGCGGGCCGTCCGGGACCTTGGAGTCCCGGACGGGCACGACACCGGTGTGCCCGTCGCAGACTTCGAGGCAGCTGCCGCCGCTAGCGTCGCTGTGGGTGGACTTCCGCCAGGTGGCCATCTCCAGGCAGTCGCCGCCGGTGCCATCGCTGTAACTCGACTTGTGCCAGGTGGCCGCCGACAGGTCGTATTCAGGCGTGCTGGTCATGTTCGTAATCCTCCGCCACCGACTCGATCAGGGCCAGGGACTTACGCGGCGAGAGCGCATTGGCCGTGAGGAGATCGTAGGTCAGGGTGTGCCGGGCAACAGTGGCAGGATCGTCCAGCAGCACTCCTATCGCGTTGCCTTGGACGTATGCGAGTGGAGGGGCGTCCTCGAAGGTCATCAGCTTCAGGGTGCCTCCCATGGAGGAATGTGCGCCTGCGCTGAACGGCAGTACCTGCACGAAGATCCGGCGTGTACGGATCAGGGCGGCGATGTGACGCAAGGCTTCTGCCATCACCGCCCTACTGCCAACGATTCTCCGGAGGACAGCTTCGTCAAGCACGCACCACAACAGGGGTGTTGTTGGATCGGACAGCAGCTTGGCGCGGTCCAGCCGGTTCGTGACCAGCTCGGTGATGAGTTCCTCTACGGCCGTCGGTTGGTACGCGAGAAAGACCTCGCGCGCGTACGCCTCCGTCTGGAGCATCCCCGGCAGCGCCAGGGGCGCATACTCACGGATCGTCTTTGCTTCCGCTTCTGCCTCTGCGGCCTCAGCGAAGTGGTTCGGGTACTTCGACTTGGCCAAGGCCCCGCAGTTGCGGACGAAGAAGCCGTTGGTGTTGAGGATGTCGTCTATCTGTCGCGCGAACTCGATGTGCATCCTGCGCGTGCCCGCCTCCAGTTGGCCGATGAACGAGCCGCTGACGAAGAGGGGTTCGCCCAACTCGGCCTGGCTGAGGCCCGCGCGTTCGCGTGCCACGCGGAGTTCGGCGCCGAGGAGGGCGCGGGGTGAGGAGGACGGGTCAAGGTTCTTACCAGCCATGGCAACTCCTGCGGCAACACGTGCCGTTGTTGCGGTGTCCTTATTGAAAGGCTAGCGGGCCCGTCGCCACTCTGTGTGTCGAAGCTGAACACACAGAGTAGAAAGGTGACATGTCATGGTGCTCACGTCGAAGGAGCGGATGCAGGCGGCCGAGGAAGCCGTGCAGCAGCTGAAGGAATCCCTGGCGGGGGTGGGGGTCCTGTTCCCCTCGCTGGGGGTGGACGGGGTCTCGGCCGCCGGTACGTACGGCCTGCCGCTGGTCGACCTCGGCCGCTGCAACCTGGACACCGCCCTCCGGCTGGCCGCCGTACTCCACGAGCGGGCCCACCCGTGACCGGATCGGCGGGCGGGCGGGGCGATGCGGCGGCGTACCGGGCCGCTCGGGCCGCACGCCTGGAGGAGGCGTTGGCACGCACCATGGTGGACGTGGACGAGGTGCTTCTCGCCGCGGCGGCCGAAATGCTGGGTACGACGACCAAGCGGGCGACGATCAACGGAGCGTTGGCGGAGTTCGTGGCGGTCCGCTCTGGCGCGTTCGGAGGGAGCCGGGCTTGGACGGCGGCTGGCTCCGGTGACGCCCCTTGCGGGGCGACACCGGAACGGTCAGCCGTACATCGCCACGCGGCACAGAGTCGCCAGCGCGTCGTCGATGGGATGGGGCTGCGGCTTGCCGGAGGAGTCGAGCCTGTTCCACCTCTGGAGGTTCACCGCGACAGCCATCTGCCGCTCGCCGTCGGCGCGGGTCATGGCCAGCGCCCCGCCACCCCAGACCGTGCCTCCGTGGCCCCAGAAGGTGGCCTGCCCGGGAGCCTCCGTCGGGTGCAGGCCGAGGCCGTAGGCGATTGTCCTTCCCTCTTGGGAGATGACCGGGACGGTGCGTTGCATCTGGGCCAGCGACGACGGGCTGATGATCTCGCCGGCCAGTAGCAGGCGGTAGAAGCGGTTGAGGTCCGCGACGGTCGATATCAGGGAGGCCGCCGGGCCCACCCATGACATGTCGTAGACGCTGTAGTCGCGCGGCGGGTCGATCATGCCGAACCACGACTCGTAGAGCTGCGAGTGCGGCCCGTCGACGTACGGGCCGGTGGGGAGTTCGGTGTCCCGGAGCCCGGCGCGCTCGATGACGTTCCGGGTGATGTACTGCTCGGCCGTGGTGCCGGTCACCTGTTCCAGGAGCTGGGCGAGGAGAAGGTAGTTGGTGTTGGAGTACACCCCCGGCGTACTGCCCGGGGCGCCGACGGCAGGTGCGGTGACCCCCATCTCGATCAGTTCAGTGGGGTCGAACCGGGTGAACCGGTGGTCGTCCAGGCTCTGGGGTCCGGTGTCGGCGAGGGCGGGGAACGCGTTGAGGGACGGGTAGGCGTAAGGGAGGTACTCGGCGAGGCCGCTGGTGTGGTTGATCAGCATCCGGACGGTGATCGTGTCACCGCGTTCTCCGGGAACCAGCTTCGGAAGGTACCGGCCGATCGGTGTGTCGAGACCGATCCGACCGCTCTCGACCTGCTGCAGAACCGCTGCGGCGGTGAAGGTCTTGGTGGTGCTGCCGACGCGGTGCCGCATGTCGGCGGTGACGGGGCGACCGGTGGCGACATCGGCGACTCCGGCGGCGCCGCGCCAGACCTGCTCGCCGTCACGCACCTCGGCGAACAGGCCCGGCACCCCGGCGCGGTGGACGTTCTCGATGGCGGCGTCCAGCGCCGCGGGATCCAGTGAGTTCCTCACGACATGCGTCCTTTCGCATTGCTCGGGGCGGGCCCCACATCGGTCGCCCGAGCCGGGTGACAGGGCACGCGTGGCACGTCGGCCCGCCTGCTGCCGGGTCGCTCGGCACGCTCATGTCCTCATTATGCACGCGGTGCGTGCAACAGTGCGCGCATGGATAGAATGAGTTCGACGAGAGGGGCGAAAATGGCAGGTCGAAGGCGTTGGTCGACCGAGGAAATCCTGGATGCGGCAGGGGAGTTGCTGCGCACGAGCGACACGGAGTCGTTCAGCGTGCGCAAGCTCGCCGCGACTCTTGGGACCGATTCCTCCAGCCTCTACCGGCACTTCCGCAGCAAGACCGAACTGCTACGCGCGGTCGCCGACCGGATCCTCCTGGCTTCTATGGAGGGCTACCGCGCCGAGGGCGACTGGAAGCAGCGCATCACCGCCCTGGCCCTGCGCGTGAGGGGGGCGTTCGTCCAGCAGCCCCAGCTCGCCGCGATCTGGGGACGGTACGCGTCGGGCGGCGCCGGTTCCCGGCTGGTCATGGAAGAGGTACTGCAGGCCCTGCGCGCGTCGGGACTGCCCGACGAGGAGATCCCGGCGTGCTACCACCGGCTCGCGGTCCTCATCGCCGCGCTGATCGCCTCCGAGGCCGGAGTCAGCACCATCACCCCGGAAGAGCGTGAACAGGGCATGGAGCTGTTCCGTGTCGCAGTACTCGGCGCCGACCCCGAACGCTTCCCCGCCCTGGCCCACTTCGCCCGCGACGTCCGCCCCCTCGGGGCGGATCGCCGCGCCGCGTTCGAAGAGATCCTCGCCGCCCAACTGGCCCACATCGAATCCGCAACCTGCCCGAGCTGAGTCGACCGGCTCGGGAGCGTCGGCAAACCATCGAATGACGACCGGCTTTGCCTGCGTCCAATGAACCAGGACCTTCCGAGGCCTGATGACGGCCCAGATCCATTGGGTCCGATGTCGGTTGACGAGTACTACCGAGACTCCCCCCGTACGTCAGGCTGCGTCGCGGAAGTGTGCCAACAGCGCATCCGCCTCGGCGTTGCCCTCCGTGATGGTGTCGAAGGCCAGCTCCGCCGGGACGGCCGATCCCCACAGCCACGCACGGTGACAGCTGAAGCAGAAGACCAGTTCGAACAGCGGCTGTTCGGCGGCGTCGTACGCGCGCAGGCCCCAGCCCGGGGCGAAGCACAGGCGGGGCTCGCCGGGCGACATGGAGGAGATCAGGGCGAGTGAGTCGGCGGCTTCTCTGCCGGTCCAGCGGTTGACTACATCACCGGTCATCGGCTCGCCGTAACGCTCGGGGCGCCCGACGAGACGTACGACCTCGATCAGGGCGGTGGCGGCAACGGCATCGGCGGGGAGCTGCATGCGGGCAGTTTCCCCGCCGCACCTATATTTACGCCATAGCGGGCGCGTGGGACGGCGGGTTGGTGGCCGGAATTGATCCCGGCTCGGCGTTCAGTTCGGCGAGCATCCGTCGGGTGAATCCGAAGAAGTAGGTGGCGACGAAGCCCACCAGGTAGCCGACCGTCAGCCCGCCCGCGTAGATCGCGATGGTCGTGCCCATGCCCGACCGACCGTCGAGCAGGGGGAACAGGGCCCAGCCCGACGGCCCGATGGCCGTGGAACCGAAGGCGTAGCCGAGCTGGTTGAAGAGGCCGACGAAGGCCCCGCCCGCCGCACCGCCGACGCAGGCGGTGACGAAGGGGCGGCCCAGCGGCAGGGAAACGCCGTAGATCAACGGTTCGCCCACGCCCAGGAAACCGGCGGGGAGCGCGGACCTGATGGTCGTGCGCAGGGAGCGGTTGTGCGGCAGGCGGTAGTAGACGGCGACGGCCGCACCGACCTGGCCGGCTCCGGCCATGGCGAGGATGGGCAGCAGGACCGTGTACCCGGACTGCTCGATGAGGGTGGTGTGGAGGGGGATGAGGGCCTGGTGCAGGCCGAGCATCACGAGGGGGAGGAACAGGCCGCCCAGGACCAGGCCGGCGAAGGCACCACCGCTGGCGAGCAGCCAGGTGGCGAACGCACCGATGGCGGTGGACACCTCACCGGCCACGTACATCAGGCCGAACAGGGTGACCAGACCGGTGACCAGGACCGTGACGGTGGGCGTCACGAGGACGTCCACCGTCTCCGGGACCACGCGCCGGCACGCCTTCTCCACCTGGACCGCGAGCAGCGCGGCGGCCAGGGCTCCAAGGACCCCGCCCTGGCCGGGGGAGAGGTGTTGGCCGAAAACATCGATCTTCGCGACGCCCGGGAAGACGATGACGGCGGCGACCGCGCCGCCCAGGACCGGCGTGCCGCCGAACTCCTTGGCGGTGTTGAAGCCCACGAAGACGGCGATCAACGACATGAAGCCGGACGCGATCGCGGCGAGGGCCGGGACGACGCCGGGCAGCCAGCCCAGGTTCGTCAGCAGGCCGCCCAGGCCCGCGATGATGCCGCAGCCGATCAGGGCGGGGATCAGCGGGACGAAGACGTTCGCGATGCGGCGCAGGAACAGTTTGAAGGGCGTGGCGTTCTTCGCCTTCCGCGCCTCCTTCAACGCAGCGCCCCGGGCGGCGAGTTCCTCGGCCGTGACGCCGGCCCCGGCCTGCGGGGTCGGGGAGCGGCCCTCCGCCACCAGCGCCTCGAACTCCGGCGTGATGCGGGCGACGGCCCCCGGCCCCAGCACGATCTGGTAGGTGTCGTCCTCGACCACGCCCAGGACGGCCGGCAGCGCCTTCAGCGCCTCGTCGTCGACGAGCGAGCGGTCGTGCAGGGTGATGCGCAGGCGGGTCATGCAGTGTGCGATCGAATCGATGTTGTCCGGGCCGCCGACCAGAGGGAGGATCGCGGCGGCTGCGGCGCGGTTCTTGTCAGTGGACATGTGGTCGCCTTGCGTGCGGGATGCGGGCGGGTCGGTGTCAGGGGTCAGCGGGTCAGCGGGTCAACGGGTTCGGTCGAGGGCCGTACGGAGGTGGCCCTGCGCGGCGGTCAGCAGTTCGGCCGCGGCCGGGCCGTCCACACCGCCGAGGAGGACGAGGATGGCGGGCTTGACCTCTCCGCCGGTGGCCGTGAGCGCGGCCTCGATCTCCTCGTCGGGGGCGCCGGTGGCCAGGGCCACGATCCGGTGGGAGCGGGCGCGCAGCTTCTCGTTGGAGGCGCGCAGGTCGACCATCAGGTTCCCGTACGTCTTCCCGAGCCGGATCATGGTGATGGTCGAGATGAGGTTGAGGACCAGCTTCTGCGCGGTGCCGGCCTTCAGACGGGTGGATCCGGTCAGCAGCTCGGGTCCGACGACGACTTCGATGCCGTGCTCGGCGGCAGCCGCCAGGGCCGAGCCGGCGTTGCAGGACAGGCCGACGGTGAGCGCGCCGCGTCCGCGGGCGAAGGCGACGGCGCCGACGGCGTACGGGGTGCGGCCGGAGGCGGAGATGCCGACGACGGTGTCCTCGGCGGTCAGCCCCCGCGCGGCCAGGTCCCCGGCGGCCAGTTCGGCGGAGTCCTCGGCGCCCTCCACGGCCTCGACCATCGCGGACGGTCCGCCCGCGATGAGGCCGATGACCCGGGACGGGTCGGTGTTGAAGGTGGGCGGGCACTCGCTGGCGTCCAGGACGCCCATCCGGCCGGCGGTCCCGGCCCCGGCGTAGATCAGCCGCCCGCCGCGGGCCATCCGCGCCGCGATGGCGTCGATCGCGGCGGCGATCCGGGGAAGTTGTGCCTCGACGGCGGCCGGGACGGTGGCGTCCTCGGCGTTCATGGTGCGGGCGATGTCCAGGGTGGAGCGCCGGTCGATGTCGGCCAGTTCGGGGCGGAACGCCTCCGTGGTCAGGGTGTCCAGCTGGGCGCGGAGCGCGGCGAGCGGCGCGGTCATGGGCGGGGGCTCCTGGCGGATCGGCGGGGGGCGAGTGCCTCGTACGAGGCGGCGAGGGCGGGAGCGGCCCGCTCGTACGTCTGCTGCGCGACGGCGACGAACAGGCAGTCCACGACGAGGAGCTGGCTCGTCCGGCTGGACATGGCGGCCGGGCGCAGCTCGCTCTCGTGGGCGGCGGAGGTGGCCAGGACGAGGTCGGCGTACCGGGTGACGGGGGCGTTCGAGCGGCTGGTGAGGGCCACCGTGGTGGCCCCGCGTTCGAAGGCGACGCGCAGCGGTTCGATGACGTCGTCGGTGGATCCGGAGTGGCTGACGGCGACGGCGACGTCCCCGGGGCCCAGCTGGACGGCGCCCGTGACCGCGAGGTGGGGGTCGCTGTGGGCGTGGGCGATCAGGCCGATGCGCAGCAGTTTCTGGGCCAGGTCCTGGCCGACGAGGGCGGAGGCGCCGACGCCGTACACGTCGATCCGGTGGGCGGCGCAGAGCGCGGCGACGGCGGCGCCGAGCCGGCCGAGGTCGAGACCGGCAGCGGTGTCGGCGAGGGTCCGGGACTCCTCGTGGGCCAGTTTGGCGACGACGTCGGCGAGCGGGTCGTCGACGGCTATGTCGACGGTCAGGGCGGGGGACGCGCCCGGTTCCTGCTGGGCGGCGAGTGCGGCGAGGGCGAGGCGCAGGTCGCGGTAGCCGGCGTAGCCGAGGAGGCGCGCGGTGCGCACGACGGTGGCCTCGCTGGTGCCGGTGCGCTCCGCGAGGGCGGTCACGGTGAGCCGGGCGCAGCCCGCGGGGTCGGCGGCGACGGCGTCCGCGACGGCCTGTACGGAGCGGGTCAGGGAGGGGCCGAGCGCTCGGATCCGGGCCCGTAGGGCGCCGGGGGCGGGCGCGGCGGACGCGGACGGGGACGGGGACGGGCTTCGGGCCGCGGCAACGGTCGGTGCGCCGGGCCGGGCGACGGTTCCCGGGCGGCCTCCTCCCGGGCGGCCTCTTCCCGGGTGGTCTTCCGCCGCGGTGTCGCGTCGGCTCGTGCCGGCCTCCGCCGGGGGTCCCGGAACCGCCGGTCTGGAAGTTTCCTTCGCGTCTCGGCTCACCTCTGAAAGCTATTTTCGGCAGCCCGGGCAGTCAAGGCGCCATGAGCGCCGGACGGAAAGGACCTTCGCCACCTGGGCCGTACGGGTTCACAATGACTCCATGGACCACGCGACCCCCCTGGAACAGGCGCTGCACGCCGCCCGCGCCCTCGTCCTCGCCGATCTCGTCGCGGGCGAGGTCGCCGAGGCCGATGTCGTCTCCCTCGTCGAGGACTCGGTCACGCACCGCCGGTGGTGGGTGGAGCAGTGGCCGGAGGGGGCCGGCTACCTCGCCGGACTCGTCGCCCAGGACGTACAGGACGCGCTGCTGGAGAAGTACGGGCGCTGGCCGCTGTGCCCGGTCTGCTCGCACGGCGACCCGCACGCCCTGGACGTCGAGCCGGAGTTGGGACCCGACCCGCACTGGGTGTGCGGCAAGGCCGGAGTGAAGGTCGCCGCGGTCGGCGGCCTCGGTCCCGTCTTCGGCCCCGGCCGGTGAGCCGCCTGTGACGCTCTACATCGACCCGCCGACCTGGCCGGGCCACGGTCGCATGTGGTCGCACCTGGTCAGCGACGTCTCGTACGAGGAACTGCACGCCTTCGCGGCGTCGATCGGCTGCCCGCGGCGCGCGTTCGAACGCGACCACTACGACGTGCCGTCGTACCGCTACGCGGACGCGGTCGCGGCGGGCGCGGTGGAGGTCGGCAGCAAGGAGCTGGTCCGCCGTCTCACGACCGCCGGGCTGAGGCGGCCGAAGGGCCGCCCCGCGTAGCGGCCCCGGGGCGGCCGGCGTCTGGCACAGGTCGGCGGTCGTGCGGTCGGCGTAGCGGCCCGCAGCTCAGCGGTGGGCGGCCTTGCTGACCTCCGGGGACGTCCCGGGACCTCCCCGGAGGTCAGCGGAGGTCAGCGGGGGCGGGCTGCGGGGTCGCGGCCTGCGCCGACGAGGCGATCAGGCGGGTTGCCCGGGGCGGTGTACGGCGGTGCAGGCGCAGCGCGACCAGTACGAGCCCGATCGCGACCAGTGTCATCGCCGCGCCCGCCCAGGCCGTGGCGGCGAAGCCGTGGCCCGCGTCGATCACGGCGCCACCGAGCCACGGGCCGCTCGTGTTGCCCAGGTTGAACGCGGCCGTGGTGGTGGCCCCGGCGAGGGTCGGGGCCGCGCCGGCCACGTTGAACATGCGCGCGTTGAGCGCCGGCGCCGTGAAGAACGTCGAGAACCCGATCAGGAACGACAGCCCCACCGCTGCCACCGCCGACGGCGCCAGCAGGGCCAGCGCGACGAGGAACCCCGTGGACGCGGTGATCCCCCACAGCATCACCCCGAACAGGTGCGCGTCCGCGACCCGCCCCCCGACCGTGGTGCCGACCAGTGCGCCCACGCCGAACAGCGCCAGGATCCACGGCACCCAGCCGGAATCCAGCCCGGCGACCTCCGTCAGCAGCGGCGACAGGTAGCTGAAGGCGCAGAACACGCCGCCCGCGGCCAGCGCCGTGATGCCGATGGACAGCCACACCTGCCGGTCGCGGTAGATCCGCAGCTCGCGGCCCAGCGAGGGCTTCTCGGCGGGCAGCGGGATCTTCGGGATCAGCGCCAGGATGCCGGCGAGGGCGATCGCGGAGGCGGCGCCGACCGACCAGAACGCGGAGCGCCAGCCCAGGTGTTCGCCGAGGAAGGCGCCGGCGGGGACGCCGAGGACGTTCGCGATGGACAGGCCGCCGATCATCACGGCCATGGCACGGGCCCGCTGGTGCTGCTCGACCATGGCGATGGCCACGGCCGCGCCGACCGCCCAGAAGCCGGCGCAGGCGAGGGCGGAGACGATGCGGGAGGCGAAGAGCAGCTCGTACGAGGGGGCCAGCGCTCCGGCGACCTGCCCGAGGCCGAAGAGGCTGATGAGCGAGATGAGGGTGGTGCGACGTGGGAGGCGCAGGGTTGCCACCGCCAGCAGCGGGGCGCCGACGACCATGCCGATCGCGAACGCCGATATCAGCAGGCCCGCCTGCGGGATGGTGACGTCCATGTCCTCGGCGATGGGCGGCAACAGCCCGGAGAGCATGAACTCGCTGGTGCCGAGTGCGAAGACGGACAGGCCGAGGACGTAGACGGCGACGGGCATGCGGGAGCGTGCGGGGGCTACGGGCATGACATGCACGAACCACCGCGAACGGGATCTCATTCCCCGGGCTCGCCCTCGGGGCCCGTCGGATCGGCCAGGTCGGCCAGCTCGGCGGCCAGGTTGCGGCGCGCCGGGGCCTCCCAGTGCGCGCTGCCGTGGGGCGTGCGGAAGAGCCGGGGCAGGGCGAGCAACTGGCGCAGCACGGCGGCCCGGCCGGTGCGGAAGGCGGCTTCGGGGACGAAGCCGTACTCGGCGCGCACGGCGGCGACGTACGCCGCGTACGCATCCGGGTCGCCCGCCAGTACGGCCAGGTCCGCGTCGCAGAGCACTTCGCCGTTGGTGTCCCCGGGGGCCGGGTCGTGGGTGACGGTGAGTCGGACGAGGCGGGCGACCTCGGAGGTGCGGACCGCGTCGATGCCGAGTTCGGGCAGGGCGCGCTCGGCGAGGGCGGCGCTGCGCTCCTCGTTCTCCGAGCGGTCGGGGCGGTAGACGGCGTCGTGGAACCAGGCCGCGAGCTCGACGGCGGCGGGGTCTGCGGCGTGCGGGGCGAGCAGGTCGATCCGTGCCAGTACATCGGCCAGGTGCGCGGTGGTGTGGTACCGGCGCTGCGGCTCCGCCCAGGCGGCGAGGAGCCGGTCGGCGTAGGGGGCGGGGTCGCGGTCCGTAGCGGCCCCGGCGGCGCTGGCGGTCACGTGCCAGCGGGCGCGGAGCGGTGCGGTGTCGGGATCGGAGTCCATGCGGTCCATGCGGTCCATGCCCACATTGTGCGGGTGGCGTGATGGTGCTGGTGGAGGGTGGGCGGAGGCCCGTACTCTAGATATTGGACTAGACCTATTTTGCATACCAGCAGCTTTTCCGGAGGAGTGGGGCCCAATGAGCAACCGTGCAGTCCTGGAGGTGATCGCCCTCGACGTGGAGGACGCGGTCGCGGCCCAGGCCGGTGGGGCGGACCGACTTGAACTGGTCACCGACATGGCCGCCGACGGGCTCACCCCGCCGCGCGAGACCTTCGCGGCGATCAGGGCCGCGGTCGACATCCCGCTGCGCGTGATGCTCCGCACGGCGGACGGCTTCTCGGCGGGCTCTGCCGCGGACCTGGACCTGCTGGCCGCGGAGGCGCGGGCGTTGCGGGCGGAAGGGGCGCAGGAGTTCGTCCTCGGGTTCCTGGCCTCGGACGGCAGCCCGGACCTGGCGGCGATCGAGGCGGTCGTGGCGGAGCTGGGCGGCTCCCGGTGGACCTTCCACCGGGCGATCGACCGGGCGGCGGACCGGGACCAGCTGCGCAAGGCGCTCGCGGAGCTGCCGGAGCCGACCGGGCCGGACACGTACCTGACGGCGGGATCCGCGGCCGGCGTCGAGGACGGGCTGCCGGTCCTGCTCGCCGAGGCGGCACGGCAGGGGGAGCCGGGGTACACCGCGCAGATCCTGGTGGGCGGCGGGCTGGAACTGCCGCACCTGCCGGTGCTGCGGGCCGCCGGGATCGACGCGTTCCACATCGGTGGCGCGGCCAGGCCCTCCGGGTGGGGCCGTCCGGTTTCCGCCGCTGCGGTGGCCGAGTGGCGAGCCGCACTGTCGTGACGGCGGTACCCGCCCGCCGGGGTGGGCAGGGCCGTCGCCGGGCCGGCCGCTTCGGCGTCCCGTCCTGGCCGGCCGCGTTCCCCGTCGGCGGCGCGGCCGGGCCCTCCGGGTGGGGCCGCCCGGTGACCGACCGGCGGTCCGCCCTGTCGTGACGCCGGCGTCCGAGCCGCCCCGCGCCACCCGGCTCGTGTGCCGCTCGTGTGCCGCCCGGCTCGGGGAGCCACCGGGGACGGGGCCTTCGCGGGGCGGCCCTCAGGCCAGCGACGGGGGGAGGGGGGCCGCGTGGAGGGCCGTCAGGCCGGAGACGGCACGGGTGAGGCAGACGTACAGGCGCCGCAGGCCGGTGCGCTCGTCCGGCTCCCCCGAAACGATCGCGGCGGGCTCGTCCAGCACCACGTAGTCGTACTCCAGGCCCTTCGCCAGCGACGCCGGCACCAGGGTCAGACGGGCCTGCCCCGTCGTCTCCTCACCCGGCGACAGATACGCCATCCCCGCCGCCCGCAGGGCCCGGGCCAGCTCCGGGACCCGCGCGTCCGCCGCGATCAGGCCGATCGAGCCCTCGTGCTCCAGCGAGGCCCGGCAGGCCTCGACCACCGACGCCGTCAGGTCGGACGTCGGCGCGACGACCAGCGAGCCCGGCGTCTCGCGGACCGAGGAGACCGGGGCCAGCCCCGGGGAGATCGACGGCAGCAGTCGCGAGGCGTAGGCGATCACCTCCCGCGGCACGCGGAAGCCCGCCGTCAGCTCCTCCAGCACCGCCTCCGGCTTGCCCAGGTGGGCCAGGGCCTCGTCCCAGCTGCGCGTGGCCCACGGGGTCGTGCCCTGTGCGAGGTCGCCCAGGACCGTCACCGAGCCCGTCGTGCAGCGCCGCCCCACCGCGCGGTACTGCATCGGCGAAAGGTCCTGGGCCTCGTCGAGGACGACGTGGCCCAGCGAGTGCGTGCGCTCCACCAGGTCCGCCGCCTCGTCGATCAGGACCAGGTCCGCCGCCGACCACTTCGCGGCCTTCACGCTCCGGAAGGGCTTGGGCCACAGCAGGAGCTGCTGTTCGGCGTCCGACAGGACGCCCTCCGCGTGTTCCGCCAGGAAGCTCGCGTCCGACAGCAGGCGCAGGACCAACTTCGCCGGCTCCACCGCCGGCCACACGGCCTTGACCGCCGCCTTCACGGCGGCGCCGCGCGCGACCGCGTCTTGGACGCGGTCGTCGGGCGCCTCGCCCGCCTGTTCCATCCGTACGAGCACGGTGTGCGCGATCCGCTGCGGCAGCGCGTCGCGGGCCGCGCCGTAGCGGATGTCCCGGTCGAGGAGCTCCGCCACGATCTCCTCCAGCTCGTACGCCGGCACCCGCCACCGGCGCGAACCGCGCACCACCATCAGCGGCTCGGTGGGAAGCGTGACGTGCGAGCGGACCGCCCGGCGCAGCACCTCCGCCATCCGGGCGTCGCCCTTGACCACGGCCGTCGCGGCCGGGTCGGTGCCGCGGACCTCCAGGCCGTCGCGGGCCACCAGATCGTCGACGGTGGCCTGCTTGACCTCCAGCTCGCCCAGGGCCGGCAGGACCTGCTCGATGTACTGGAGGAAGGAACGGTTCGGCCCGATGACGAGCGTGCCCGTACGGGCGAGCCGCTCGCGGTGGGCGTAGAGGAGGTACGCGACCCGGTGCAGGCCGACCGCCGTCTTTCCGGTGCCGGGACCACCCTGGACGCAGACGGAACCGGACAGACCGGAGCGGACGATCGCATCCTGCTCAGGCTGGATCGTCGCGACGATGTCGCGCATGGGACCGACGCGAGGCCGCTCGATCTCCTGCTGGAGCAGCCTGCTGACGGCGGCCCCCGCGGGGGAGCCGGACGGTGTCACCGCGGCCGGGCCGCAGAGGTGCTCGTCCTCGTACGCGGTCAGCTCGCCGCCCGTGTAACCGAAGCGGCGGCGCAGCGCGACGTCCTGCGGGTCGTTCTTGGAGGCCCGGTAGAAGGGCTGGGAGACGGGCGCACGCCAGTCGATCACCATGGGGTCGCCGTCGGCGTCGTGGACGTGGCGGCGGCCGATGTAGAACTGCTCGCCCTCCGCACCCTCGGCGAGCTCCGCGCCGGGCGCGTGCAGGTAGTCGAGGCGGCCGAAGAAGAGCGGCGTGTGCGCGAGATCGGCGAGGGCCTTGATGCGGTCGTCGATCTGGGCCTGCAAGACGATCGCGTTGACCCAGTTCGCGGTGACGTCGCGGATGTCGAGGGCCTCGACGTCCTCGCGCATGGCGCGGAGCGCGGCGCGGGAGGCGGTGAGGTGGGCCTGCTCGCGGGCCAGGGGACGGGCGGCGGAGTCCGGGTCGGTACCGGCGCCGGCGTCGGGACCGGCGTCGGGGACCGTGGCCGTGGCCGTGGCCGTGGCGGTGTCGGACTGGGGGGCGTGCGCGGACACGGAAAATGCCTCCTGCTGCTGATCTGGGGATCGTGCGTGATCGGTACCGGTACCGGTACTGGCGCGGCACGGCACGGTGCCCGCCGGTTTCCGTCCGGCGGGCGGCTCTCCCCGATACGGCGGCGGGAGGCGGCAAGAGCGGAGATTGTAGTCAGTGCGCAGGTGCGGCGCGAACGGATTTGTCGGCCCGCAGGTCCCCCGGAGCGGTACCTCCGTACGAGCGTCATACCGGGGAGTGTCAGACCTGAGGCAGGGCCACTAGGGGGTGGCATGGGTCGGGAGGAGGAGGCGGGAGACTCCGCGGTTCCAACCCCAGGGCGATGTGCCGACCGGGGACGAGAACGCACCATGGATGTATGAGCACCGCAACCTTCACCCCGATCCGGGGCGGTCGCCCGAGCGGCGCCACCGCCACCTCCGACTCCCCTTCCCGTCACCTCGTGGGCGACGTCCTGCGGGCCGCGAAGGTCTTCCTCGCGGCCGCCGTGAGCGTCGTCGTCCTGGGCGAGTACGGCGAGGACGCAGGCGTCATACGCCGCTGACGCCCCGCCCCTCCCAACGGACCACCACCCCGCCCGGCTCCGCGCGGACCCGCATCGTCGGTGCGTGAGCGAGGTCCGGCCGTGCGGTGTGGGTCGCACCCGTGCAGCAACCCGCTCGGCGACCTGGCCGGATACCACTGGAGGGGCCGCGCTGATCCACTAGGGTCACGCGCGTGACCCGGAGCTCCCACCCCAGCCCCTCGCAGTCGCCCCTTGCCGGTGTGCTGGTCACGGGCTCGCTCCTCGTACTCGGAGTGCTCTGCATCGTCCTGCGCATCCCGATGGCCGATGCCCTGGTCGACGGGTTCTCCGCCGCCGAGTGGAGCCCTCCCGCCGCGTACCCGCCCTTCGCGACGATCCTCTTCACGCCGGCTGCCTGGCTTCCCGCCGGAGTCCTGAAGACCGTCTTCGTCCTCGGCAACGCCGCCCTGCTCGCCCTGCTGATCCTGCTGTCCTGCCGGCTCGCGGGACTGCGGGCCCGGCCCGGTCCCGTTCTGGCCGCCACCATCGCCGGACTGTGGGCGGAGCCGCTGTTCCAGGGCCTGCTCGCCGGCCAGATCAACCTGGCGCTCGCCTGCCTGGTCCTGTGGGACCTGGGACGGCCCGGCGCCGCACTCGGCAAGGGCTTCGCGCTGGGCACCGCCGCCGGGATCACCCTGACCCCGGTGCTCTTCGTCCCGTACCTGCTGCTGACCCGCCGGATCCGGGCCGGGCTGACGGCACTGGGCGCCTTCGTCGGTACCGCCCTGCTCGGGCTGCTGGTCCTGCCGCAGGCCTCCGCCGAGTTCTGGGCCCGGCACCTGCCCGCCCCCGGCCGGGCACTGCTGCCGGACTGGCCGCACCTGTGGGTGTGGGCCGTCCCGCTGCTCACCCTGCTGGCCCGGGCCGTCCGGCACCGCCGGACGACGCAGACGCACCAGGCTCCCCTCACCGCCTCCTCCGTCCCCGTATCCGTCGTCCCCGTGCCGAGGCCGTCCCTGGGACAGCAGGACGTGGGCCGCTGCCCGGACCCGGGTCCGGGCAACAGCCCCGGCACCGGCCGGAGCCGGGCCCGGACCTCGATCAGTCGTTCGCCAGGAGCTCGTCGGCGTCCATGATCCGGTAGGCGTAGCCCTGTTCGGCGAGGAAGCGCTGGCGGTGCGCCGCGAAGTCCTGGTCGATCGTGTCGCGCGCGACGACCGAGTAGAACCGTGCCTCGTGGCCGTCCGCCTTCGGGCGCAGCACGCGGCCCAGGCGCTGGGCCTCCTCCTGCCGTGAGCCGAAGGTGCCGGACACCTGGATCGCGACCGTTGCCTCGGGCAGGTCGATGGAGAAGTTCGCGACCTTGGAGACCACCAGCACGTTGATCTCTCCCTCGCGGAAGGCGTCGAAGAGTTTCTCCCGCTGCGCGTTGGAGGTCTCGCCCTTGATGACGGGCGCGTCGAGGTGCTCGCCGAGCTCGTCGAGCTGGTCGATGTACTGCCCGATCACGAGGGTCTGCTCGCCCCGGTGCTTGCGTACGAGAGCTTCGGTGACCTTCCGCTTCGTCGCCGTCGTCGCGCAGAAGCGGTACTTCTCCTCCGTCTCGGCGGTCGCGTACGCGAGCCGCTCCGACTCGGTGAGGTTCACGCGGACCTCGACGCAGTCCGCCGGGGCGATGTAGCCCTGCGCCTCGATCTCCTTCCACGGCGCGTCGAACCGCTTCGGGCCGATGAGCGAGAAGACATCCGACTCCCGCCCGTCCTCCCGTACGAGGGTGGCGGTCAGGCCGAGCCGCCGACGGGCCTGTAGGTCGGCGGTGAACTTGAACACCGGCGCCGGCAGCAGGTGCACCTCGTCGTAGAGGATCAGGCCCCAGTCCCGGGAGTCGAACAGCTCCAGGTGCGGGTAGACGCCCTTCCGCTTCGTCGTCAGGACCTGGTACGTGGCGATGGTGACCGGCCGGATCTCCTTGCGGGTGCCGGAGTACTCGCCGATCTCGTCCTCCGTGAGCGAGGTCCGCTTGACCAGCTCGTGCTTCCACTGTCGGGCCGAGACGGTGTTCGTGACCAGGATCAGCGTGGTCGCCTTGGCCTTCGCCATGGCTCCCGCGCCGACCAGCGTCTTGCCGGCGCCGCAGGGCAGCACGACCACGCCCGAGCCGCCGTGCCAGAAGCCCTCAACGGCCTGCTGCTGGTACGGACGCAGGGCCCAGCCGTCCTCGACGAGGTCGATCGCGTGCGCCTCGCCGTCGACGTACCCGGCGAGGTCCTCGGCGGGCCAGCCCAGCTTCAGCAGGGTCTGCTTGATCTGCCCGCGCTCCGAGGGGTGCACGGCCACGGTGTCGGGGTCGAGCCGGGCGCCGACGAGCGGGGCGATCCGCTTGGACCGCAGGATCTCCTCCAGCACGGGCCGGTCGGTGCTGGTCAGCACCAGCCCGTGCACGGGGTGCTTGGAGAGGGTGAGGCGGCCGTAGCGCGCCATGGTCTCGGCGACGTCGACGAGCAGGGCGTGCGGCACGGGGTAGCGGGAGAACTCGACGAGCGCGTCGACGACCTGCTCGGCGTCGTGGCCTGCGGCCCGGGCGTTCCACAGGCCGAGCGGGGTGATCCGGTAGGTGTGGATGTGCTCGGGGGCTCGTTCGAGTTCGGCGAAGGGGGCGATGGCCCGGCGTGCCGCCCCGGCGAGCTCGTGGTCGACCTCAAGGAGGAGTGTTTTGTCGCTCTGGACGATGAGAGGCCCGTTCACAAACGTCCCTTTCCGGCGTGGGGTGGCTGCCCGAACGTGGACGGCCAAACCTCCAGTCTGCCGCATCCGCGAGGTCGGAGGTGATGGACTGCTGCGGGACTTCGGGGCGGGCATAGGTGCCCACGTCAGAGTGCGCGCTCCAGCAGTCGCGCCCGGGTGACGGGAGCGGAACGCCGAGGGGGCTCCGGCACGTGGTGTGTCGGAGCCCCTTCGGGTCTGCGTCGGGGCAGGTGGGGATCAGCCGCGGGCGACGCTGCGGCGGCGACGGGCGCCGAGCCAGGCGGCGGCCCCGCCGAGGGCGACGAGGACGGCGGCCAGACCCGTGTAGAGGCCGGCATTGGAGTCGACACCGGTGTGCGCGAGGGAGCCGGTGGTGGTACCGGTGCCGGTGGTGTTGGTGTTGCCGGCGGCGATCTGGGTGGCGGGCGCGGCGGACGAGGAGCTGCCGGACGGCTGCGGGGTGGTGGTCGTGGAGGACTTGCTCGGCGCGGGCGACGGCGAGGTCGGGGCGGCGGGCGGGGCGAACGTGAACGCGGCCTCGGCGGACGAGAACGCGTAGGTGTTGCCCTCGGCCAGGCCGATCTGCGCGTTCAGGGTGACGGCGGTCTCCTTCTTCAGCTTCGTCTTCGGGCCGAGCTTGGCGCGCAAGTGCACCTTGCGCTCGCCGGAGGCCTTGCCGAAGCCCTTCGGGATGTCGGCCAGGCGGTAGCCGTCCTTGTCCGCCAGGTCCTGCCACTTGCCGTCGACCTGGACCTGGAGCTGGATGTCGGCCTGCGCGGCCGGGGTGCCGTCGGCGAGGTTCAGGTCCAGGTAGGTGGCCAGGGCCGTGCGGAACTCGCCGTCGCCGGTGGCGCGGTAGCGCAGGTCCATCTCGCGGCACTGGTGCTCGTCGGTCTTGTCCTGGCAGGGGTTGATCTGGTCGAACCAGGTCTCCAGGGTCCCGGTCTTGATCGCCGGGTCCGCCTTGAAGGTCAGGGATGCGTCGCCGCCCTCCGCGACTTCACCCTTGTAGCTGGTGGCGCGGACCTCGAAGTCGCCGTCGTTGGTCGGGTAGTCCTTCCCGAGGCCGATGGTGACCTTCCAGGTCAGCTTGCCGCCTGCCGGAACCTCGAAGCCGTCCTTGGCCTCCTTGCCGGCCTGCTGGAACATGCCCTGCCAGCTGCCGTCCTGGGAGCCGACGGAGTACGTGGTCGCCGGGGCGTTGACGGGCTCGACCTTGAAGACCACGTCGTCGCGCTGGATCGGGCTCGCGCCGGCCGGCCGGCCGAGGATCCAGGGGTGGAAGGAGTGGGGCTTGTCCGAGGGGTTGGTGACCGTCAGCTCGAAGGACTCCGTGGCGCCGCCGCGGGTCAGCGGGCCGCTCGGTGCCGGGGCGCCCAGCGTGACCTTCAGCGCGTGCTGGTTGTCGGCGGCCGGTGCGGCGTGGGCCGACAGTGGCATCAGGACGGTACCGGCGACGGCGGCTACGACGGCGGTGGCGGCGGCGGAGCGGAGGTGACGGCGGGTGGCGGTGCGAGCGGACATGGTGGACTCCCCCCAAGGAATCAACGAGGGCGGGCGGACGGCGCAGAGCGGCGGCAGCCTGCAGAAGGCAGAAGAAGAGGGCACAGCGAGGGTGAAGAAGACGGGCGGGGGCCGTGGCAGAGCGCCGTGGCCGGGTGGTGCGGGGTGTCGCTCTCGGGCCGGTCCTACTTCCCCTCGGCCGCTGCTGCGATGAAATGATCTTCACACGTCGTGGATCACTGAACCATCGCCTCTGTGTCACCGCTGTGCAACAGCGAGCGGAACCCCCTTCGAACTCCTCTGAGCTGGGGAAATGGGCAACCGCATTCCGTTTCGGCCCGCGGTGTGGCTATGCGCCCAGGTGCTCCAGCGGCCCCGCCGGATACGGGGTCTCCACGGGCAGCAGGGCCCGCGCCGCGGCCTCGTCACCGGCCCGCACCAGGGCGTGGATCTCCCGGGCCAGCGGCGTCACGTCGCGGATGGAGACCGTCCACGCGTCGGCGTACGCCCGCGAGGCCGTCCCGGACAGGCCGAGCTGGAGCGAGCGGTGCGGCAGCACGTTCAGGTGCAGGTCGCGCTCCGGGTCCCACTGCACGCGGGCGGGGGAGTCGCGCAGCGCCTGCTGCCAGACCGCCCGGTCGGCGTGCGTACCGCGTTCGAAATGGGACAGGCAGGCGTGGCGCAGCGCGTGGTCGAAACCCTCGCGGGTGATCTCGATCGCCAGCACCGTCTCCTGGTCCGCCTTGGTGGCCCAGCCGCAGCGGTACATCATCCACAGGAAGGAGGGCTTGATCCACGTCATCCGCTCGCGCTTCCAGGCGGGCGGGAAGCGGCCGTCGCGCGCCGCGGGCACCCCGAGCCGGGGGGAGTACGCCTGGTACACGGTGACCGTGGTGTCGGTGTGGACGGCGCGGACCTGCCGGTTCGGGGTCGGCTCCGCGGTGGTGTTCGTTTCGGACATGGAGTCAGGGTGCGCGCCGGCAGGGCGACCCGGCCAGCCGTTTTCGATCACGCCGGCCGCCAACCGCCGCTCCTGCGCCTAAAGGTGCTCATCCGCCAGTTCCGCGACCCCCGTGATCCGGTGCAGGGCGTACGTGCGGACCTCGTCCGCCGTGTGGTCGTACCCGGTGACGAAGCCGCCCTCCACCCGGACCGGGGCGATGACCCGCTGGCTCGCCGCGCCCTCCGCGTTCACGTAGCCGATCCACACCGCCGACCCCGTCAGCGCAGCGGCCTGCACCGTGGCCAGGGTCTCCGCCGGGCTCGTGCGCGGGAGTTCGCCCGGCACCCCGGCCGGCGAGGACGCCGGGCCCGGCTCCTTGCGCACCGCCGTCGCCGCCAGGTCGCCCGCGCGGATGGCCCGTACAGCCGCCCCCAGCAGCGTCGCGTCCGGTACGGGCGGGCCGTCCGGCACCGGTACGGGTGCCGAGCGCACCGGGGTGCGGTGGGCGTCGGCCCGGGTGACCAGGACGTCGCCGGTGGAGGACTCGGCGGCCGGCGCGTAGCCCATGGCCCGCAACCCGTCGAGCAGGGCGGTGGGTTCGGCCTGCGCCGCCAGTACGGTCGGGGCCAGGCGTCGCAGGCCCAGCGGGGCGGAGCGCTTGTCGACCAGGATCTCGTTCAGCATGCCGTCGTCGTCGCAGCGCACGTATGAGGCCGCGGCGCCCACCCGCAGGTGCCCGTGCCGGCGGGCCACGTCGTCGATCAGGTACGCCAGCGGCTGCGGCACCGGGGTGATGCTGTGCTCGGCGAGGAAGGCGTGCAGGTCGGAGGCCGTCCGACCGGAGTCCAGGGCCCTGCGTACCGAACCGGGCGTGAAGCGATAGACGGTCGCCCCGCCCTTGGACTCCACGTCCGCGAGCACGGCCAGTACGTCACCGAGCGGCCGGCGCAGCGGCCCGGGCGCCACCGCCGTCAGGTCGGCCTGGAGCAGGACGTGGTCCACGGGCTCCGGGAACAGCGGGGCCAGCAGCGGCGCCGGGTCGCGGTGCTCCAGCAGTGCGCGGCCGAACGCGCTGAGCGCACCCCGGCCGGTGACGCCGAGCGCCTCGGCCTCGGTCAGCGTCCACTGCGCGAGCTGGGCGCGCAGCGTGCTCGTCCCCCGCACGGGGCGCTCCCAGGCGAGCCGGCCCAGCAGGGTGCCCGGGTCGGCCGAGCTGCCCTCGGGCAGGGCGGCGAGGAGTTCGAGGACGCGCCGGCGCACCTCGGGTGCGGCGGAGCGGTCGAGGTCGGGGCCGAGCACCGACAGGGTGCGCCCCTTGGCGTCCTGCTCGCCGGCCAGGCCGGCGGTCCGGGTGGCCGGCAGCCAGGCCGCCGCGAGGGCTGACCACCGTTGGGCGGGCGGGAGTTCGAGCCAGGTGTCGAAGGCGGGGGTGGGCGCGTACCGCTCGTCCGCCTCCCCGTCGCTGGCCAGCAGTCCGGCCGCGTAGGCGAGTTCGATCCAGAACGCGGTCGTCCGCTCGGTGGCGTCCAGGGTGGCGGCGGTCCGCTTCAGGTCGCGTACGGAGAGCCCGCCGGCCCGCAGCACCGGCGGCCCGGTGTGCTCCCAGGACTTCACGAGCTCCTCGACGGTGGACAGCGCGGCCAGCGCCTGCCCGGCCGCGTTGGCGTCCACAAGCTGTGGACGGTGTTCGCGGTGTGCGGTCACCTGCGGCGGGAGCGGCTCGGTCAGCCGGTGCGCGAGGCCGCCGCGTAGGTGGAGCGCCACCTCGCGGGGCAGCACGACGGTCCGCGCCGACGCCGGCAGCAGCAGACCCCGGTCGCGCAGCCAGCGCACCGGCGGGGTCGGGTTCGGCGTCACCTCCCCGTACGGCGGCCCCCACACGAGCCGTCCCAGCACCTGGTGGGCCTCCGCCGGGGCCTCGTCCAGGAGGGCCGACATCCGTTCGGGGTCGGTGAACAGGCTGCTGAGGGCGGCCACGGCGGACACCGGGTCGTGCGTGGCGGGCAGCCCCGCTGCCGCCACGATCTCCTGGATGCGCGTCGGTGACATCCCGGCGGTGGCCTCGGCGACGGTCGGACCGAGGCCGGTGGGGGAGGGGCGGGCGGCGGAGGGCGCGAGGAGTTCCCGGGCGGTGCGGACCAGGCGCAGTCGTGCGTCGTCGCCCCAGACCAGGGCCTGGTCGCGCAGGGTGGTCAGGGCGCGGGGGAGTTCGGCCCGGGCGCCGTTGTCCTCGCCGGTGGTGCCCTGTTCGCCGGCCAGCAGCGATTCCAGCACCGGGTACGGGCACGGGTCCGGGGCCACCGCGAGGGCCTCCGCGGTCTGGAGCGCGAACCGGTCGAGCCGGTCCAGGGCGCGCACCACCGAGGCCCTGGTGCCGGCCCGGGTGGCCAGCTGCGTCACGTCGCCCGGCACGGGGTTGAGCAGGTCCGGGCGGGCGTGCAGCAGAGCGGCGAGCGCCGCGTCGTCGCGGGTGCGCAGCGCCTCGGCGAGGGAGCGCGGGGCGCTGCTCGTCGTGGCGCTTCCCGTAGCGCTGCTCGGCTCAGGCACGGTCGCCTCCATGGTCGCGTCGGCCGGTCCCCATCCGGCCAACGGTATCCGCTGTGCCCTCGGCCGCTCCACGGGCGCACGCGCTACCTTTCGGGAGGGTGGTACGGGAGGAGCGGGCGTGGGGATCGAGAGCGACCATCTGGTCTACGCATATCTGAGCCGGGTCGGGGACTTGGCGCAGCAGCGGCAGCTGTCTTCCGGGGACCGGATGCGGCTGGTGGCGGGGCTGCGGGACGAGATCGACCGCCGGCGCGCCACGTACGAGCCGGAGACCCCGGCGGCCGTACGCCGCATCCTGGAGCGGATCGGTACGCCCGAGGAGGTGCTCGACGGGCTGGGCGCGTCGACGTCCCCGGCCCCCTCCCCGGCTTCGGCGCCCGACCAGGTTCCGGCGGTGCCGACCCAGCGGGGGCCCGGTCGGCTGCGCCGCAAGGCGGTGCCGCCGCGCCCGGAGTCGACCGCCCCTGCGCCGCCGCACCTGGCCGGGCTCGACGAACTCGGCTCCGGCGGTGGCCTGGAGCCCGACTGGTGGCGGGTCGCGTCGGGGCCGTACGGCGCCGGGCCGCAGGTGGAGGGCTTCGCGGGCGGCGTGGAGATCCCGGAGCTGTTCAAGCAGCCGGTGGAGGAGAAGCCGGCGCCCGCAGCGGGTGCGGGTGCGGGGGCGGGTACGGGCGCGGGGCCGGGGGCGGCTGCGGCGGACGAATCCGCCGTACGGGGCCTCGTACGGTACCTGCGCGAGCGGCGGCGTGCCGCGTCGGACGGGGCTGCGGTGGATACGGGTCCCGCGCCCGCGGCGGCCATCGTCCCGCGCCCGAAGCCGCACGCGTTCCTGCTGCTGGCCGCGGCCGTGCTCGTGGTGGGCGCGGTGACCGGGTCGTGGCTGGTGCTGATCGGCGGCTGGCTGCTGGCGTACGCCTCACGGGTGTTGGGGCCGGCGGAGCGGAAGTGGGTCGTCTTCGGGCTGCCGGGTGTGGTGTTCGCGGGGGCGGTGGTGTGGTTGTGGGGCCGGCTGGACGGGCGCTGGGGCGCGCCGCTGACGGACGAGGGGCTGGGCGGGGTCTTCCAGGGGATGTGGCCCTGGCTGGCCAGGGGCGCGGCGCTCACCTCGGCCCTTTACCTGGCCTGGCGCTCGCGCCGCCGCTGACGGGCGCCCGGTGCCCGGCGCCCGGTGGGCCCGACCCCGGTCCGTTCCGGCAGGGCGCACCGGCCGGGGGCTGTGCGGTGGCTCCGGCAGCCCCTGTCCTTCACCGTCCCGGTGGGGCGGGGCCGGGACCGCGTTCCCGGCCGTCCGTTCCGGCTCGGCACAATGGCTGCCATGAGCTTCGAGACCCCCGCTGCGCCCGTCGCGTCCGCACCGCTGACCGTCGGCTTCGACCTCGACATGACCCTCATCGACTCGCGTCCCGGAATCAAGGCCGCCTACCAGGCGCTTTCCGCCGAGACGGGTACGTTCATCGACGCCGACGAGGCCGTCACGCGGCTCGGTCCGCCGCTGGCCGAGGAGCTCGCGTACTGGTTCCCGGAGACGGAGATCGAGGCCGTGGCCGACCGCTACCGGGAGATCTATCCCGCGTACGCCATCGCGCCGACGACCGCCATGCCCGGCGCCCGCGAGGCGATCGAGGCCGTCCAGGCGCTCGGCGGTCGCGCGATCGTCGTCACGGCGAAGCACGAGCCCAACGCCCGGCTGCACCTGACCCACCTCGGCATCGAGCCGGACGCGGTCATCGGCTGGCTGTGGGCCGAGGCCAAGGCGGGCGCGCTGCGCGCGTACGGGGCGCAGGTCTACGTCGGTGACCACGTGGGCGACGTGCGCGGCGCGCGTACGGCCGGTGCGCTGTCGGTGGCGGTCCCGACGGGCCCGTGCCCGGAACCCGAACTCCGGGACGCGGGCGCGGACGTGGTCCTGCCGGACCTCACGGCGCTGCCGCAGTGGCTCGCGGAGTACGTCCGCACGCAGGAACTCTGAGGGAACACCCGCCGGGAGCCGACCGCAGGACCGGCCCCCGTACGGACCGCCCCAGGACCGCTCCCGTAGGACCGACCCCGTACGGACCGGCCCCGTGCGGACCGCCCTACGCCTGGGAGGCGCGGGCCGCCCTGCGCTGGGCCGCCGCCGAGCGCAGCACGCCGGCGGCCGAGACGGCGAAGCCGACACCCATCAGCATGCACACGGCCCATGCGTACGACGGGAACGGGTCGATGTGCAGGAACAGGGGGGCCATCGTCACGAGGGTGGCCACGGCGCCGACGATGAACACGATGCCGCCGGCCCGTACCAGGCCGTCGCCGGGCCGTGCTTCGTCGCAATGAGGAGTAACAGTCACCCCACCAGGGTAGTTCCCTGGCCTGAGCAGCCGACAGCGAAGCGCCGGCGAAGGACCGGGGAACGTCTTGTCACCTGCCCATCGCCCACTAGCCTGGAGACGGCGGGTCGCCACGACCCGCTGCGCTGTTGTCCGGAGCCGCTGCGCGGCGTACCGGACCCCGACGAGCACAAGGACAGAGGACGGACGTGCCTACCGGCAAGGTCAAGTGGTTCAACAGTGAGAAGGGCTTCGGCTTTCTCTCCCGCGACGACGGCGGTGACGTCTTCGTCCACTCGTCGGTGCTCCCGGCCGGGGTCGACGCACTCAAGCCCGGCCAGCGCGTCGAGTTCGGCGTCGTCGCGGGCCAGCGTGGTGACCAGGCACTTTCGGTGACGGTGCTGGACCCGGCGCCGTCGGTCGCAGCCGCGCAGCGCCGCAAGCCCGACGAACTCGCCTCGATCGTGCAGGACCTCACGACCCTGCTGGAGAACATCACTCCGATGCTGGAGCGCGGTCGCTACCCCGACAAGGGACACGGCACGAAGATCGCCGGCCTGCTGCGCGCGGTCGCCGACCAGCTCGACGTCTGAGCCCTCCTACGACGGTGCCCCGGCCCTTTCGAAAGGGCCGGGGCACCGTCGCACGGACGGGCAGGAGGCGCTACGGGAAGGTCAGCGCGTCCGGGGCGATGGCTGGTACCAGACCCTCCGCCGCGGCCCGCGTCAACAACCCGCGCACCGCCGCGTACCCGGCGTCGCCGAGGTCCGCGGTGAACTCGTTGACGTACAGCCCGATGTGCTGGTCGGCTACGGCCGGGTCCAGTTCCTGCGCGTGGGCGCGGACGTACGGACGGGAGGCCTGCGGGTCGTCCCAGGCCATCCGGACCGACGTACGGGCCGACTCGGCCAGCGCACGCAGGGTCTCGGCGCCCAGCGAGCGCTTGGCGATGATCGCGCCGAGCGGGATCGGCAGGCCGGTCGTGGACTCCCAGTGCTCACCCATGTCGGCAAGGCGGTGCAGCCCGTAGTCCTGATAGGTGAACCGGGCCTCGTGGATGACCAGTCCGGCGTCCACCCGGCCGTCGCGGACGGCCGGCATGATCTCGTGGAACGGCAGCACGACGACCTTGCCCACGTCGCCCGCCAGCACGTCGGCCGCCCACAGCCGGAACAGCAGGTAGGCGGTGGACCGCTCGCTCGGCACGGCGACCGTCCTGCCGACCAGGTCGACACCGGGCTCGCGGGTGAGCACCAACGGCCCGCAGCCGCGCCCGAGCGCCCCGCCGCAGGGCAACAGCGCGTACTCCTCCAACACCCAGGGCAGGACGGCGTACGACACCTTCAGCACGTCCAGCTCGCCGCGCTCGGCCATCCCGTTGGTGACGTCGATGTCGGCGAAGGTGACGTCGAGGGCGGGTGCGCCCGGGACCCGCCCGTGGGCCCAGGCGTCGAAGACGAACGTGTCGTTCGGACAGGGCGAATAGGCGATCTTGAACGCCTGATCCGGGTCACGACTCATGTCGGTGCTCTCCCCAGTGGACGAGTACGGGCCCCAGGGCGCGGAATCCGGCGGTGAGCGCGGCCAGCGCGTCCCCGATCCGCCAGGCGTCGCGGTCGCGGGGGCCGACGGCGTTGGACACGGCGCGGATCTCCAGGACCGGCAGCCCGTGCGCGGCGGCTGCCTCCGCGACGCCGAAGCCCTCCATGGCCTCGGCCCCGGCGAGCGGGTGCCGGGCGGCGAGCTCGGCGGCGCGGGCGGCGGTACCGGTGACGGTGGAGACGGTCAGCACGGGCGCGAGCAGCGCCCCGGTCGCCTCGGCGGCGCGGGCGGCGAGCTCGGCCGGCGGCAGGTGCACGCTCCGCCCGAAGCCGAGTTCCCCTACGTCGAGGAAGCCGTCGGGGGTCTGCGCCCCGAGATCGGCGGCGACGACGGCATCCGCGACGACGAGGGAGCCGACCGGGGCGGCGGGCTGGAACCCGCCGCCGATGCCGGCACTGACGACGAGTGAGTAGTCGGCCAGCGCCAGGGCGGTGGCCGTGGCGGCAGCGGCGGCGGCCGGCCCCACGCCGCCGACGAGGACGTCGGCGGCGAGGCCGGGCAGATCGCGCCGGGAGACGGGGTATCCACCCCCGGACCCGGTCCGGGGGTACCCCCACGGCAGGGCGCGCGGCTCCGGTGTCACGGGGTCCGGATGAGGGGTGAGACCAGCGGCGACGGAGTCTGCCTCCGCCGCCACCGCGGTCACGATGAGCGCGCGCACCGTCGGTACGTGGCTACTTGAGCTTGACGTTGAAGGCCCAGACGGCGAGCGGCTTGCCGTCCTCGCCGACCTGGACGATGTTCAGCTTCTTGGAGGACGGGGCCTCGCCCTGGCCGCCGGTGGCGAAGATGTCGGCGCCGGGGAAGCTGCGGTAGGTGTTGGCGGAGGGCTCGGTGATCGGCTGGCCGTCCAGGACCGCCTGCCACCGCTTGCCGTCCTCGACGACTTCGGGCTCGACACCCAGGCGCAGGGTGTCCCCGCGGCCGTAGTCGATGGTCTTGGCGTCCTTCATGTCGGCGAAGCACTCCTGGACCTTGTCCATGGAGAGCTCCGTGCCGTCGGAGCAGGCGGCCTCGGTGGACACCGACGAGGTGCCGACCGTCACGGTCGCCAGCGGCGTCGGCTTGTCGCAGGCGGAGAGAAGGAGGAGGCCGGCGGACACGGCTCCGAGGGCCGCGACGCTGCGGCGGCCCCTACCCGAGAAAAGCTGTGCGGTCATGAGCCGAAGGCTATCGGGCCACCCGGCTCCCCCGCCGCACGGGGTCCCGCCACGCCGCTGCCGGTCCCGGGACGAGGCCAGGTGGGCGCCCGACCCGCACCGGGCGACGCCCCCGCGCCGCTGCCGGCGCGCCCCGCCCACCGCCGCCGGAACCGTTGCGCGGGCCGGGCCCACACCGGGTCGTGCAACTAGGCCACTCGGGGGCGTGGGGAACCCGGGTGGCGGTGGCGGGGGGAGCTGAGGAGGCCGCGGTAGGCCATCGTCGTGCCCCCCGCCACCAGGGCCGCGGCCACGGACATCCCCAGTACCCCGTTCAGCGGCAGCGCGATGCCGATCGCCCCGCCCAGCACCCACGCCACCTGGAGCACCGTCTCGGACCGGGCGAACGCCGAGGTCCGCACCGCCTCCGGCACGTCCCGCTGGATCATCGCGTCCAGCGACAGCTTCGCCAGCGCCTGGCAGAACCCCGCGGTCGCCCCCAGCACGGCCATGAACAGCCCGCTGAAGAACACCGCCGCCAAGATCGCCACCGCCAGGGTCAGCGACAGCACCGCCGCGACGATGCCCTCGGGGGCCCGCGCGCGCAGCCACGCCCCCACCGCCGTCCCGCACGCGTTCCCGACGCCCGCCGCGACGCCCACGATCCCCAGCGACACCGCTGCGCTCTGCCCCGGCAGCGGTTGCTCCCGCAGCAGGAACGCCAGGAAGAAGATCAGGAACCCGGACAGTGCGCGCATCGACGCGTTCGCCAGCAGACCGCACAGCACCGAGGGACTGACCGTGCGCAGCCCCGGCTTGCGCGAGTGCGGCTCGTGCGTGGACAGCCGGGCCCGCCGCTCGCCCCTCGCCTCGTCCACCTTGTGCGGCAGCGTGAGCGCCGCCCCGGTGCCCCAGATGAAGATGGCGCAGGCGCCGTACAGCGGCCAGGGCGGTCCGATCGCGTGCAGCCCCGCCGCGACCGGCGCCGCCGCCCCGGTGGCCAGCAGGCCCGCCAGCGTGACCCGCGAGTTCGCCTTGACGAGTGAGAACTTCGGTGGGAGCAGCCGCGGCACCACCGCGCTGCGCACCACCCCGTACGCCTTGGACGCGACCAGCACGCCCAGTGCCGCCGGGTAGAGCTCCAGCCCGCCGCTGGCCACCGCGCCCGACATCATCACGGCGAGCAGGGCCCGTGCCAGCATCGCGCTCGCCATCGCGGCCCGCCGCCCGTGCGGCAGCCGGTCCAGCACCGGGCCGATCACCGGGGCAAGCAGGGTGAACGGCAACATCGTGATGCCCAGGTAGAGGGCGACGCGACCGCGCGCCTCGTCCGTGGGGACGGAGAAGAACACCGTCGAGGCCAGCGCCACCGTGATCATCACGTCACCGGCGCCGTTGATGGCGTGCAGTTCGATCAGTTTGCCGAGGCCCGATTCGCCGGCCCCGTGCGCGTGCGTGGCCCGTCGGATGCCGCGTGCCGTACCGGTGATGGGGAGGTGCAAGGCACGCCCGATGGCCCGGCCGGCCCGCCTGGCCGGTCCCGAGCCGTCACGGGACGACCGAACGGGTGCCACACTCGACATAGTGCCCCACGGAGCCCTCGGGGTGCCGTCCCGGCGCGTTCGGGGCGCCCGTCGGGTCCTGGTCGGGCCACGGTCGGGCCCCGTCGGGCCGCGGTCGGTTCGCGGGCTTGTCCGCGAATCGGACCTTGCATGTGGGCCCAAGGCGTCGGAGGAGGTAGCGTGCGTAGCGCGCCACCGGCGGTTGCTCTCGGCCGCGCGCCTCTTCGCCATCCCGCAGAATGGATAGCAGGTAGGTGCGCCCGAGGCCGATCGGGTGCGGACGTCGACGCGGCCCTCTGGTCCGCTCCGCCCGCGCCACGTACGGACAGGACCGACGGGTCGTTGTGGACGACAGTACGGACGGCGCACTCGTGAGACGGCGTAGGAGAGAACGAGACCTGTGAGTGCTGCGACGACGCGAAGCCGTACCCCCGACCGCCTGTGCGCCGAGGCGGTAGACCTCGCCCGCGCGGCGGCCGAGGAAGCCGCCGCTCCCTCAGTGGTGGGCGAGCACGTCTCGGTCATCTCGGAAGGTGACCGGGTCGTCACGCACTTCTTCGAGTGCAAGGACCCCGGCTACCGGGGCTGGCGGTGGGCCGTCACCGTGACGCGCGCCTCCCGCGCCAAGAACGTCACCCTCGACGAAACGGTGCTGCTCCCCGGCTCCGACGCGCTCCTCGCCCCCGAGTGGGTCCCGTGGAGCGAGCGGCTGCGCCCGGGCGACATGGGCCCCGGCGACCTGCTGCCCACCGACGCCGAGGACCTGCGGCTGGAGCCGGGCTGGTCGGGCGAGGACGCCCCGCCGCCGAACTCGGCCGTGTCCGCCGAGATGGCCGAGCTCGTGGAGGCCGAGGACGCCGACGTCACCGACCGCGCGGTGGTGCCCGTACGGGGCTCCATCACCTCGGTCGCCGAAGAACTCGGCATGCGGCGCGCCCGCGTCCTGTCGCGCTACGGGCTGCACACCGCCGCCGACCGCTGGGACGAGTCCTTCGGGTCCAAGACCCCGATGGCCCAGGCGGCGCCCGCCTCCTGCGTCTCCTGCGGGTTCCTGGTCGCGATCGGCGGCTCGCTGGGCCAGGCGTTCGGTGTGTGCGCCAACGAGTTCGGCCCGGCCGACGGGCGCCTGGTGTCCCTGTCGTACGGCTGCGGCGGCCACTCGGAGGCCGCGGTCATGCCGAAGCCGCTGCGCCCCGCGCCGCCCGTGCTCGACTCCATGGCCTCCGACGAGTTCCCGCTGCGCCCGACCCCCGACACGGGCTCGGTCCCCTCGACGGACCTCCCGGCCGCGGACCTGGGCCACTCGTAGCCCGCACTGCACGCGTAGCCCGCGCGGCCACTGGTCACCACGGCGGCCGTGCCGACCCCGGCGGGCCGTGCCGCCTCCGGGGTTACGGGCCCCGCGCGGCGGCGTACCCTCGGCCCATGGGGGAAGCGGACATCGAGATGGTGGGACTGATCGGCCGGGTGACCGGGACGGTCGGGCCGGGGCTGGTGGGCGAGGTGATCGTCCGCATCCGCGGCGGCGCGGAACACTTCCTCGCCCATCCGGCGCCGGGGACGGGCCGACTGCCGGTCGGGACGGTGGTGACGGTCGTGGAACACCTGCCGCCGCGCACGGTGTACGTGATGGCGGCTTACGACAACTGAGCCCCTGCGCCACCTGCGTGGACGCCATCCGTATCAAGATGGCGACAAGAATGCGCCAGCGTCTTCTGAACGGCGCGGCACAGGAGCACACTCGCCCTCGTCAGTGTCGAACGGCACTGCGATAAGGGGGCGTTGCCGATGGCTATCGGCGTCGTGGCGGGAATCGTTCTCGCCGCATTCATTGTCTTGATCGGCCTGTTCAAGCTCATGTGGCGGGTGGCCGAACCGAACGAGGCCCTCGTCATCTCCGGTTCCACGCACAAGACCGAGGGTCTCGGCGAGGGCATGGGGTTCCGGATCGTCACCGGGCGCGGAACCCTCGTGGTCCCCGGCGTCCAGGCGGTACGGAAGCTGTCGCTGGACCTCAACGAGACCCAGCTCAACGTGGATTGCGTCACCCACCAGGGCATTCCGCTGCGGGTGAAGGGCGTGGTGATCTTCAAGATCGGTGACGACCTCGTGTCGATCGCGAACGCCGCACGCCGCTTCCTGGACCAGCAGAAGATGATGCCGGAGCGGGTGCACATCGTCTTCGCCGGCCATCTGCGTTCCATCGTGGGCGGGTTGACGGTCGAGGACATGATCCGAGACCGGGAGAAGCTCACCGGCCAGACCCGGGCGGCCTGCGGCACCGAGATGGAGAAGCTCGGCCTGATCGTCGACTCGCTGCAGATCCACGAGATCGAGGACCCGACCGGCTACATCAAGAACCTGGCCATGCCGCACGCCGCAGCCGTCCAGCGCGACGCGCGCATCGCGCAGGCCGAGGCGAACCGGCTGGCCACCGAGGCCGAGCAGACCGCCTTCGCGCGGATGGCGGAGGCCACCCGCGACAGCGAGATCCTCCAGGCCGGCTACCAGGCCGAACGCGACAAGGCCGCGGCGACCGCGCGACAGGCGGGCCCGCTGTCCGAGGCCGCCGCCCGGCAGGAGGTCGTCGTCCAGGAGACGCGGGTCGCGGAGCTGGAGGCGCACCGGCGCGAGCAGCAGCTCCAGGCGGACGTGCGCAAGCCCGCGGACGCGGCGGCGTACGAGACGCGCACCAGGGCCGAGGCCGAGCGCGACGCCCGGATCTCGGCGGCGCAGGCCAAGGCGAAGGAGACCGAGCTGGCGGCTGCGGCCGAGGCGACCCGCGTGACGACCGCGGCGACCGCGGACGCGGCGGCGACCGAAGCACGCGGCCTGGCGGCGGCGAAGGCGACCCGGGCGACCGGTGAGGCCGAGGCGGCGGCCACCCAGGCGAAGGGCCTCGCGGTGGCGGCCTCGGCGCAGGCGAAGGGCCTCGCCGAGGCGGAGGCGATCAAGGCGCGGGCCGCCGCCCTGGCGGAGAACCAGGAAGCGGTCGTCGCGCAGCAGCTCGCCGAGAACTGGCCGGCGATCGTGGAGGCGGGCGCCGGGGCTTTCGGGAACGTGGAGCACATGGTGCTGCTCAACGGCGCCGAGGGCATGTCGGAGATGTTCGCGAAGGCGCTGACCATGGGCGGCACGGGCCTGGGCCTGGCCCGCCAGCTGCTCGCGTCGATGTCCCAGCCGGCCGGCGCGGGCACCACCGCGGGCACCGCCCCGGTCAACGGCAACGCGGCGTCCTCGTCCCACCAGATCCCGATCGTGGACGCCTAACCCGGCCCGGCCCGGCGCGGCCCGGGTGGGTCGGGGGCTCTCCCCCGACCCACCCGGGCGCGTTAGGCTCCCGCACCATGAGGCTGTTTGCTGCGGTGGTGCCGCCCCAAGGGGCCGTGGACGAGCTGCGCCGAGCCGTGCGGGCCGTGCAGGACGACCGGCTGCGCTGGGCCGCTGAAGAGGGCTGGCACTTCACGCTCGCCTTCATGGGCGAGGTGGACGACTCCGTCCTGCCGGACCTGTACGCCCGCCTGGCGCGCGCCGCCCACCGGACGGAGCCGTTCTCCCTCCGCATCCACGGTTCCGGACACTTCGGCGACCACGCCCTGTGGGTCGGCGCCGCGGGCGGGCTCGACGCCATGCGGATGCTCGCCGAGCGTGCGGACGCCGCCGCCCGCCGGGCCGGAGTACCGATGGAGCAGCACCGCCGCTACACCCCGCACCTCACCCTGGCCCGCAGCCAGGGCGGCATCCACCTGCACCCGTACCTCGAAGCCCTGGCGGGCTTCGAGGGCACGTCCTGGCAGGTCCGGGAGCTCAGCCTGGTCCGCAGCAACCTGCCCACCGGCCGGATGCCCGGGGAACAGCCCCGCTACGAGATCGTCGAGGCCTGGCCGCTGGGCGGCTGACCACGCGGCCCGCGCCCCTCGGTGCGGAGAGCACGGCAAGCCGCGTTACGCTCGACGGGTGGATCCCAAGACCCGAAACCGTGTGATGGCCGGTGTGCTCGTGCTGATGTTCGTCGTCGTGGCCGTGGCGGCTGCCGTCGGACAGTAGGCGGCGGCCACCCGGGCACGTCTACCAGGCGAAGGCCTCCGGCGAGGGCCCGGGCCCCCGGAACACCCCGTCGAGCCCGTCCAGCACCTCCTGCGAAAGCTCCGGCTCCGATCAGGGCCAGCGACCACGCGTGAGTCATGGCATGAATCGGTCGCTTCGCGGGGCGCCCTTGCATGGAGTGGACTCGAAGCAGTTGGCTGGGGCTCATGAAGTACACGCAGCTCGGACGCACCGGACTCAAGGTCAGCCGACTCGTGCTCGGCACGATGAACTTCGGTCCGCAGACAGACGAACCCACCAGTCACGGCATCCTGGACAGTGCGCTTGACGCAGGTCTGAATTTCGTTGACACCGCCAATGTCTACGGGTGGGGCGAGAACAAGGGTCGCACCGAGGAGATCATCGGCACCTGGTTCGCCCAGGGTGGCCGCCGACGCGAGAAGACCGTCCTCGCCACCAAGGGCTACGCCAGCATGGCCCCCGAGGGCGAGCCCTGGCCCAACTACGACCGACTGTCGGCGCTGAACATCCGGCGGGCCGTCGACGCCAGTCTCAAGCGGCTCCAGACCGACTACATCGACCTCTACCAGTTCCACCACGTGGACCGGCGGACCCCGTTCGAGGAGATCTGGCAGGCCGTGGAGGTCCTGATCCAGCAGGGCAAGATCCTCTACGCGGGCTCCTCCAACTTCCCCGGCTACAAGATCGCCCAGGCCAACGAGACGGCCGCCCGCCGCGGGATGGTCGGCCTGGTCAGCGAGCAGTGCCTCTACAACCTCGCCGAACGGCGCGCGGAGATGGAGGTCATCCCGGCCGCCGAGGCGTACGGGCTCGGCGTCATCCCGTGGTCCCCGCTCCACGGCGGCCTGCTGGGCGGCGTCATCAAGAAGGAGGTCGCGGGCGGTCGCCGCGCCTCCGGACGGTCCGCGGACGCGCTGGCCAACAGCACCGTACGCGCGCAGGTGCAGGCGTACGAGGACCTGTTGGACAAGCACGGTCTGGAGCCGGGGGAGGCGGCGTTGGCCTGGCTGCTCACCCGGCCGGGCGTGACGGGCCCCATCGTCGGCCCGCGCACCGCCGAGCAGCTGGAGAGCGCGCTGCGCGCACTGGAACTGGAGCTGCCGCAGGAGGTGCTGGACGGGCTGGAGGAGATCTTCCCCGGACCGGGACCCTCCCCGGAGGCCTTCGCCTGGTGAACAGGTAGCCGTACGTACGGTGGCCGTCGTCCCCTCGTCCTGGGCGGCGGTCACCGGCGTTGGCGCGCCAGCCAACCGGGGGAGTGCACGCGAAGCAAGTGCCCCGGGCGGACGGTGCGTTACGTGTCCCGGGCGGGCCGGTAGGGGGCGCCGATGCCCCACGCCTGGTGCAGGACCGCGGCGAACTCCCCGGCCAGGCGGTGCTCGCCCGAGGCGTTGGGGTGGGTGCCGTCGTAGGTGTCGTGGTGGATCTCGTACGCGTCCGGGCGCGCGGCCAGCAGGATCGGCGAGGCGTCGGTCGACAGGTCGGCGACGGCCTTCGCCAGGAGTTCGTTGAACCGGGCGACCTCGGCTGCGAAGGGTGCGTCGGACTCGGCCCGGACGTTCGGGATCACCGGGAGCAGGACCATCCGGACGTTCGGGCGGGCGGCGCGCGCCTCCGCGATGAAACGGCGGGCGTTGGCGGCCGTCTCGGTGGAGTCCGTATAGAAGCCGAGGTCTATCAGGCCGAGGGAGACGAGCAGTACGTCGGCCTTGCCGACGCGGACCGCGGAGCCGATGAGGGGGGCCATGTGCTGCCAGCCCTCGCCCCAGCCGGCGAGGTGGCGGCGGGCGTGCTCCGGGAAGCCGGGGTCGGCGTACGCGTGGCTGGTCGGCGCGTTCGCGAAGGTGTCGTAGACCTCGCTGCGCGGACCGACGATCTGGTACGGACCGCCGAAGGTGGCATTGAGGTGCTGCCACATCCGGTAGCGCCAGGTGTAGTCGCCGGCGCGTCCGATGGTCATGGAGTCGCCGACGAACATGAAACGCATCCGGTCATCATCGCGGATCACGCGCCGGCAGCCCCTGTGATGCCGGACACGCGTGCGGGGCTGGCAGGCTTGGGGCATGCGCTTGCTGCCCTTGACCGCTGTCATCGCCCTTGTCGTGCTGCCGGGTTCGGCGGCCTCCGCCGCCGGGACCCCCGTACCCGCCGCCGGCGCGCAGGGGTTCACGATCACCGATCCGCGGATCAAGGAGTCGAGCGGGTTGGCGGCGAGTCGGATCCACCCGGGCGTGTACTGGACGCACAACGACAGCGACGACGGCCCGTACGTGTACGCCGTCGACTCGGCGACCGGCAGGACCGTGGCCCGGGTGACGCTCAGCGGGATCGGCACCCCGCGCGACGTCGAGGCGATCTCGCTCGGGCCGGATGGGCAGCTGTACGTCGGAGACATCGGCGACAACCGGAACGGGACCTGGGACCACGTCTGGATCTACCGCTTCCCGGAGCCGAAGCAGCTGGCCGACGCCACGGTGAAGGCCGAGCAGTTCACGGTGCGGTACGAGGACGGCGCGCGCAACGCAGAGGCGCTGATGGTGCATCCGGTGACGGGCCGCGTGTACGTCGCGAGCAAGAGCGAGGACAAGGGCGGGCTGTACGAGGGGCCGGAGCGGCTGTCCGCGACGGGGACGAACGTGTTCCGGCGGGTGGCCGACCTGCCGTGGGTCACCGACGGGGCGTTCTCGCCGGACGGCACCCGGCTGACGCTGCGCGGCTACTTCTTCGCGCGGACGTACCCGTGGAAGGCGGGGCGGCCGGAGGGGGAGGGCGAGCGGGTCGATGCACCGTGGCAGGGGCAAGCGGAGTCCGTGACGTACTCGGCGGACGGATCGACGCTCATGTTCGGCTCGGAGGGGGAGTCGAGCCGGGTGGTGGCGGTGCCCGTGAATCCGGCCGCCGCTGCCTCGGGTGCTCCGGCAAAGCCGGGTTCGGGCCCGGGTTCGGGGCCGGGCTCGACCCCGCCGGCCGCCGCGGGCCCCGGCCCGGCGGGCCAGGGCGGCGGGAGCTTCACCAAGGGCGCGGCGGTCCTGGCCGTGGGCACGGCGCTGGTCCTCGGGGCCAAGCGGCTCCTGCGGCGCCGCCCCCGCGACTCCTGACCCACGCCGCCGGCCCTCCGGCCCTGCCGGTCGGGGCCCTGCGGTCCGCGCTTAGGCCGCCGGGACCAGGTCGCGACCTTGGGGGGACGGGACGAACATGACCCCGTGGCGGCTCACGCTCAGCCGCAGGTTGCCCACCCGCGACAGGACCACCGCGATCGTCGCGGCGGCGGCCAGTGAGACGACGCCGCCCGCGGCCATGCCGATCCGTGCCCCGTAGGTGTCCGTCACCCAGCCGACGACCGGTGCACCGATCGGGGTGCCGCCGGTGAACACCATCATGAACAGGGCCATCACCCGTCCCCGCATCTCGGGGTCGGTGGCCATCTGGACGCTCGCGTTCGCGGTGACGTTGACCGTCAGCCCGAACATCCCGATGGGGACGAGCAGCGCCGCGAACAGCCAGAAGTCGGGGGCGAAGGCCGTCACGATCTCCAGGGCGGAGAACAGCAGGGCCGCCGCGACCAGCAGCCGCAGTCGCGAGTGGCCGCGGCGAGCCGCCAGCAGCGCACCCGCCAGGGAGCCCACGGCGATCAGGGTGTTGAAGAGCCCGTACGTCCCCGCGTCCCCGTGGAACACGTCGCTGACGAACGCGGACAGCCAGATCGGGAAGTTGAACCCGAAGGTGCCGATGAAGCCCACCAGCACGATCGGCCAGATCAGCTCCGGGCGGCCGGCGACGTAGCGCAGGCCCTCCCGCAGCTGCCCCTTGGCCCGCGGCTGCGGCTCGACCCGGTGCAGTTCGTACGTCCGCATCAGCAGCAGGCCGGCGACGGGCGCGGCGAAGGACAGCCCGTTCAGCAGGAAGGCCCAGCCGGAGCCGACCGCGGTGATCAGCACACCGGCGAGCGCCGGGCCGACCAGCCGTGCGGACTGGAAGTTCGCCGAGTTCAGACTGACGGCGTTGGCGACCTGGTCCGGTCCGACCATCTCGGATACGAACGTCTGCCGCGCGGGGTTGTCCACGACGGTGACGAGGCCGAGCAGGAAGGCAGCGAGGTACACGTGCCAGACCTGGACGTGTCCGGCCAGGGTGAGCGCGGCCAGGGCGACGCCGGTCAGGCCCATCAGGGTCTGGGTGGCGATCAGCAGCTGCCGCTTGGGGAGCCGGTCGGCGAGTACGCCTCCGTAGAGGCCGAACATCAGCATCGGCAGGAACTGCAACGCGATGGTGATGCCGACGGCGGAAGCCGAGCCGGTGAGGGACAGGACCAGCCAGTCCTGTGCGATGCGCTGCATCCAGGTGCCGGTGTTCGAGACGGCCTGTCCCAGGGCGAAGAGCCGGTAGTTACGGATCTTCAGCGAGCTGAACGTCCCCCGGCCACCGCCGGGCGGTGCCTCCAGGTTCTCGCCCGCGGAGTGCGTAGTGGTGGATGTATGGCCGGGTGCGGAGTCTGCTCCGTTTCCCGTACTCAAAAAGTTCGCCTCCTGGCGTCGTTTCCTACAAGTGCGCGAGCTTCTCCAGGACGGGCGCGGCCTCGCGCAGCTTGGCCCATTCGTCCTCGGTGAGCTCGGCCGCGAGCCCGGCCAGGAAGGCGTTGCGCTTGCGACGGCTCTCTTCGAGCATCGCTTCGGCCTCCTCGGTCTGGCTGACCACCTTCTGGCGGCGGTCGTCGGGGTGCGGCTCCAGCTTGACCAGTCCCTTGGCCTCCAGCAGCGCCACGATGCGCGTCATCGACGGCGGCTGGACGTGCTCGCGCCGGGCCAGCTCACCGGGGGTGGCCTGGCCGCACCGGGCGAGGGTGCCCAGGACCGACATCTCGGTCGGGCTGAGCGATTCGTCGACGCGCTGGTGCTTGAGGCGCCGGCCCAGCCGCATGACGGCGGAGCGGAGGTCGTTCACGGCGGCTGCGTCGTCGCCATGGGTGAGGTCGAGCATGTCTTTAGAGTAACTCATTACTCTCTCTAAGGAACGCCGTTAAACCGAGTCACTCGTACGGGTGAGTCGGCCGGGGAAAGTGACACGCGTCCATGCCGTGTGCCACGACTCTTTCGGCATGGGGACACATGTGCTGAGCATGCGCATAGACGGGGAGCTGCTCGACCGCCTCCGGACTCATGCCGCCAAACGCGGAATGAGCGTCCAGGACTATGTGGTCCGGACGCTCATTCGCGACGACTTCGACGAACGTTTCAAGGCGGCGGTCGACGAGACGGACAAGTTCTACGGGCTCACGTGAGCCCGAGCCCGAGTCCGAGCCCGATGCGCAGCCCTTACGTGAGGCCGAGGGCCGGCATCGCGTAGTAGAAGACGAACACCGCCGACACGGCGTACATGGCCACCGGGACCTCGCGGCCACGGCCCGTCGCCAGGCGCAGCACGCAGAAGCTGATGAAGCCGAAGCCGATGCCGTTGGTGATCGAGTAGGTGAAGGGCATCATCACCATGGCCAGGAAGGCCGGGACGGCGATGGTGAAGTCGCTCCAGTCGATGTCCCTGACCGAGCCCGCCAGGATCAGGAAGCCGACCGCCACGAGGGCGGGCGTGGCGGCCTGGGACGGAACCATGGTGGCGAGCGGGGTGAGGAACAGCGCCACCGCGAAGAGGCCGCCGGTCACGACGTTCGCCAGGCCGGTACGGGCGCCCTCGCCGACCCCGGCCGTGGACTCCACGAAGCAGGTGGTGGCCGAGGACGAGGTCGCTCCGCCGGACGCGACGGCCAGGCCGTCGATCAGCAGGACCTTGTTGATGCCGGGGAAGTTGCCGTCCGCGTCGATCAGCTTGGCCTCGTCACCGACGCCGAGGATCGTGCCCATCGCGTCGAAGAAGCAGGACAGCAGCACGGTGAAGACGAAGAGGATGCCGGTCAGAAGCCCGACCTTATCGAAGCCGCCGAACAGGCTGACCTGGCCGACGAGCCCGAAGTCGGGCGCCGCGAGCGGGTTGCCCGGCCACTCGGGAACGGTCAGGCCCCAGCCCGAGTCGGGCAGCCCGACGATCAGCTGGACGGCGACGGCGACCGCGGTCATGGCCACGATGGAGATCAGGATCGCGCCGGGCGTCTTGCGGATCAGCAGGGCGAGCGTCAGCAGCACGCCGACGACGAAGATCAGCACCGGCCAGCCGTGCAGGTGGCCGTTGGTGCCGAGCTGGAGCGGCACGGTCGTGTGCGCGGCGTCCGGGATGCGGGAGACGAAGCCCGAGTCGACCAGACCGATCAGCATGATGAAGAGGCCGATGCCGATCGCGATGCCCTTGCGCAGGCCGAGCGGGACGGCGTTCATGACCCGCTCGCGCAGGCCGGTCGCGACCAAGAGCATCACGACGAAGCCGGCCAGCACCACCATGCCCATGGCGTCGGGCCAGCTCATGCGCGGGGCGAGCTGGAGGGCGACGACCGTGTTGACGCCGAGGCCGGCGGCGAGCGCGATCGGGACGTTGCCGATCACGCCCATGAGGAGCGTGGTGAAGGCCGCGGTCAGGACGGTGGCGGTGACGAGCTGGCCGCTGTCGAGCTGGTGCCCGTACATGTCCTTGGCGCTGCCGAGGATGATCGGGTTCAGCACGATGATGTAGGCCATCGCGAAGAAGGTGGCGAAGCCGCCGCGGATCTCGCGGGCGATCGTGGAACCGCGCTCGGAGATCTTGAAGTGGCGGTCCAGGCCTGACGTGCCCTGGGTCGGGGAGGTCGGAGGGGTGTCCGCGGGAGCGGGGGCCGACGTACTCATACGGTCCTCATTGCGGTGGGGCATTGGGTGATTCATACGAAGAAAATGGGCCAAGCCCACACGGTTTCAGTATGAACACATGAACGAAAGTCAGTCCATCTCCGCGCGTAGACCGCCCGGCGCCGAGCCGAGCCGGAGCCAGCGCCGGAGCCGGCGCCCAGACCGCTGCCCCACCGCCGGTGGGGGCCCACCCCGGGCGCACCTAGACTTGAGGGCATGGCGAAATGGATTGCGAAGCACGAGGCGCCCGCGCCCCTTGAGGGCCCGATCGTCGCGACCGTCACCGGCGGCACGATCCTCTGGTTCGCCATGTTCCTCGTCCAGCTCCCCTTCTACGGGTGGTTCGCCGACCGGGACCTGCTGTGGTGGGTCTGGTGCTGCGCGGCCGGCGGCTTCCTCGGCCTGATCGGCCTCTGGTACGTACGGGGCCGCGACGCGGCGATCAAGCGCCACGAGGCCGATGCGCTGGCCGCTCGGGACAGGGTGGGCGGCCCGACGCCGCACACCGGCTGACACCCACCCCTGGGCTGCGCCCGCCCCCGGGGCTGTGCCTGTTCCTCGGGCTGGGGCCGCGCCACGCTGCGGCCGTTCCCGGGGAAGGGCGGCGTCGAGGGCTACCAGGGGACCATTTCGCTCATCCCGAAGTCGGATCTTCGTTCTGCTCGGCGGGTGAAGCGCAAGAACCCCCTTTACCGTCGAAAGCATGACGCAGCGGGCGAAGATCGAATCCGACGGTCCCGAGCCGGGCGGTGGTGGCCCCGGCGGGGGCCCCGGCGGCCCCGGCCCCGGCGGCACCGCCATCGACGCGGGCTCCGAGCTGGACCCGGTGCACCCGGTCCGCCTGCCCGCGCCCCGGTTCAAGCCCGCCGGCCTGACCACCGCCGAGGTCGCCGAACGGCTCGCACGCGGAGCCGTCAACGACGTCCCGGTCCGCTCCTCGCGCTCCACCGTCGACATCGTCCGCGCCAACGTCTTCACCCGCTTCAACGCCATCATCGGCGTGCTCTGGGTGGTGATGCTCCTGGTCGCGCCGCTCCAGGACAGCCTCTTCGGCTACGTGATCATCGCCAACACCGGCATCGGCATCATCCAGGAGCTGCGCGCCAAGAAGACCCTGGACAGCCTCGCCGTCATCGGCGAGGCGAAACCGTCCGTCCGCCGCGACGGACGGACGGCGGAGATCTCCACCTCCGAGATCGTCCTCGACGACGTCATCGAACTCGGCCCCGGCGACAAGGTCGTCGTCGACGGGGCCGTCGGTGAGGCCGACGGCCTGGAGATCGACGAATCCCTGCTCACCGGTGAGGCCGACCCCGTTCTGAAGAAGCCCGGCGACCCCGTCATGTCCGGTTCCTTCGTGGTCGCCGGCGGCGGCGCGTACACCGCCACCAAGGTCGGTCGCGAGGCCTACGCCGCCCAGTTGGCCGAAGAGGCCACCCGCTTCACGCTCGTCCACTCCGAGCTGCGCTCCGGCATCTCCACCATCCTCAAGTACGTCACCTGGATGATGATCCCGACCTCCATCGGCTTGATCATCAGCCAGCTCGTGGTGAAGGACGACAACTTCAAGGACGCCATCGCCCGCACCGTCGGCGGCATCGTCCCGATGATCCCCGAGGGCCTGGTCCTGCTGACTTCCGTGGCCTTCGCGATCGGCGTCATCCGGCTCGGCCGCAAGCAGTGCCTCGTGCAGGAACTACCGGCCATCGAGGGCCTCGCCCGCGTCGACGTGGTCTGTCTCGACAAGACCGGCACCCTCACCGAGGGCGGTATGGACGTCGCCGAGCTGCGCCCGCTCAACGGCGCGCAGACCACGTACGTCACGAAGGTGCTCGGCGCGCTCGGCGAGTCCGACCCGCGCCCCAACGCCAGCCTCCAGGCCATCATCGACGCCTACCCGGTCAGCGCGGAGTGGCGCTGCACGGAATCGCTGCCCTTCTCCTCCGCCCGCAAGTACAGCGGTGCCAGCTTCAGCGAGGGCGACGGCGAGAACTCCACCTGGCTGCTCGGCGCCCCCGACGTCCTCCTTCCGGGCGGCGACCCCGCCCTCGACGAGATCAACGCGCTCAACGAGCAGGGCCTTCGCGTACTGCTGCTGGCCAGGGCCGCACGGGAGCTCGACGATCATGCCGTCGCGGCCGGGGCCAGGCCGACCGCCCTGATCGTCCTGGAGCAGCGGCTGCGCCCCGACGCCGCCGACACCCTGCGCTACTTCGACGACCAGAACGTCCACGCGAAGGTCATCTCCGGCGACAACGCGGTCTCCGTCGCAGCGGTGGCCGCCCAGCTCGGTCTGCCGGGCGCCGAGAACACGGTCGACGCGCGCAAGCTGCCGAACGAGCGGGCCGCCATGGCCGCGGTCCTCGACGAGAACGCGGTGTTCGGCCGGGTCACCCCGCAGCAGAAGCGGGACATGGTCGGCGCGCTGCAGTCCAACGGCCACACGGTCGCGATGACGGGGGACGGTGTCAACGACGTGCTCGCCCTCAAGGACGCCGACATCGGCGTGAGCATGGGCTCCGGCTCGGAGGCCACGCGGGCCGTGGCCCAGATCGTCCTCCTCAACAACAGCTTCTCCACCCTGCCCTCGGTGGTCGCCGAGGGCCGCCGGGTCATCGGCAACATCACCCGGGTCGCCACCCTGTTCCTGACGAAGACGGTCTACTCGGTGCTGCTGGCCATCCTCGTGGTCTGCTCGCAGGTGGAATACCCGTTCCTGCCGCGCCACCTGACGCTGCTGTCCACCCTCACCATCGGCATCCCGGCCTTCTTCCTCGCCCTGGCCCCGAACAAGGAGCGTGCGAAGCCGCACTTCGTGAGGCGGGTCATGCGGTACGCGATCCCGGGTGGGGTGATCGCGGCGGTCGCCACCTTCGTGACGTACCTGCTCGCCCGTCACCACTACGCGGGCCCGGACGCCCTGAACGCCGAAACCAGCGCGGCGACGCTGACGCTGTTCCTGACCTCGATGTGGGTGCTGGCGATCATCGCCCGCCCGTACACGTGGTGGCGGATCTGCCTGGTCGCCGCGATGGGCGGCGCCTTCCTGGTCGTGCTGGTCGTGCCGTGGCTCCAGGACTTCTTCCAGCTCAAGCTGGAGGGCGTGACGATGCCGTGGATCGCGGTGGCCGTCGCCGCGGGCGCCGCGACCCTGATCGAGTTCACCTTCAGGTGGGTGGACCGCAGGTTCCCCGCGTAGCGGGCGGAGGCCGGCTTTCCGGCGATGAGCGCCCTTCCCCGCTCGCCGGCCGAGACGTGCGGACGGTATCCCTCTCAGAGCCGGTAGCCGACTCTGGGCACGGTTTCGATCAGCCGTGGCGTGCCCAGCTTGGCGCGGAGCTTGGACATGGTGACGCGTACAGCGCTGGTGAACGGGTTGGTGTTCTCGTCCCAGGCACGCTCCAGGAGTTCCTCGGCGCTGACCGTCGCGCCGCGGGCGCGCAGCAGGACCTCCAGTACGGCGAACTCCTTGCGGGACAGCGGGAGGTACCGTCCGTCCCGGTGGGCCTGGAGGCGCGCGGTGTCCAGGGTGATCCCCCCGTGCTGCAGAACCGGGGGCAGGGCGGGCTGGGTGCGGCGGCCCAGCGCCTCCACCCGGGCCAGCAGCTCCTCGTACTCGAAGGGCTTGGGCAGGTAGTCGTCGGCGCCGAGGCGCAGGCCCTCCACGCGTTCGTGCACGGTTCCGGCGGCGGAGAGCATCAGGATGCGGGTGCGGGTTCCGGCGTCCGCCAGTTCCCGGCAGATCTGGTCCCCGCGCATGTCGGGCAGGTCGCGGTCGAGCAGCAGTACGTCGTAGTCGTTGACCAGGAGCCGCTCCCGGGCGCTTTCGCCGTCGTAAGCGACGTCCACGGCCATCGTCTGCCTCCGCAGCCCGTCGGCCACGTGATCGGCGAGGACGGGTTGGTCCACCACCACCAGCACCCTCATGTGTCGGTCCTTTCCCTGGGCGCCTGAGCGCTGTGATGCTGAGCGGGACGGTGCCCGGAGCGTCCTCCGGACGTGCCGGCAACACCAGGCTAATGAGGCGAACGTGCTGGTCAGCGCCATGATGCCGGTTTTAAGGCGCGCTTAAGTACGTCCTCAGCGGGGGATAAGACGTCCCGGGTCTCGGGGATGGACGCCGGGCGGGCTCCGGGTGCGGACCGGCACGCCGCCCGCGTGCCGGGCGCAAGGCCGGCCCGCCGGTCAGGCGAGGCGCGGTGTTTCGTCGTTGTTTCCGAAGACGGATACGTCCCCGCAACACGGTGACCGGTACCTGTTGTCCGCAGCGGCCGACCGGCTGCGGGAACGAGAGGTCATCTCAGGTGGATATCACGGCGCCCGAACAGAACGGGCGGGCCGGTGACGCCCGGACGCCCGGGCAGGCGGACCGGAAGCCGCGCGGCACGGGCGTGCGGCGGACGGCGGCCACGGCGGCTCTCGGCATCACCCCGCTGATGCTCACGGGCCTGACGGCGGGCACGGCATCCGCCCACGGCGCGGCCGGCAATCCGGTGGACCGCCAGTACGCGTGCTACCAAGAAGGCCCCGAGAGCCCCAAGTCCGCGGCGTGCAAGGCGGCCATCGCGGCCAGCGGAACCCAGGCGTTCTACGACTGGAACGCGGTTCGCCGGGGCGACGCCGCCGGCCGGAGCCGGCAGCTGGTCCCGGACGGCAAGCTGTGCAGCGGGGGCGACCCCAAGTACCAGGGGCTCGACCTGGCGCGGGCCGACTGGCCCGCGACCAAGCTCCCATCCGGCAGCTCGTACACCTTCACCTACAAGGCCACCGCCCCGCACAAGGGCGGCTTCGAGTACTACATCACCAAGGACGGCTACGACCCGGCCAAGCCCCTGAAGTGGTCGGACCTTGAGGACAAACCGTTCCTCACCGGCAGCCCGGCTCTCTCGAACGGCTCCTACTCCCTCACCGGCAACCTGCCGAAGCGGTCAGGCCGCCACCTGATCTACCTGGTTTGGCAGCGTTCGGACAGCCCGGAGGCCTTCTACTCCTGCTCCGACGTGGTCTTCGGCGGCAGCGGATCGGCCCCCGCACCGGCCCAGGACACCGGCGACCACGGAACCGGCTCCGCTCCCCCCGGACAGGCACCGCACGGGCACGACCACGGTGGGACGGCCGGTGTCGGGCAGATCGGTACGGCTGACCAGGGCAGCTCGGAGCACGCCGCCGCCCCGAATTCCGTCGCGGGCGCGCCGGTCGCTCCGGCCCCGACCGACGGCGCCGACACCCACACCGCCACCGCGGCAAGCCACCACCTGGCGGAGACCGGTGGCAGCTCCAGCACTTGGGTGATCGGTGCGGCCGGCGCACTCGCCGCCATCGCGGGTGGCGGCCTGCTGTTCGCGCGTCGCCGCAAGTCCGCCCTCTGAACCCATCCCCGACCCTGACCCGACGGACGGCACCCCTTTGAGCACCTCCTGGACAGGAACCATCGTGCAGAGCGACGACGCCAAGCAAGGACCACGGAGCCGCGGGTGACCAGGGACGTCGTCAGGTCCGTACCACTGGAGAAGAGGACCAGGCCGTGCGCCGCGTGCGGACGGCCGGTGCCGCAGCCGGGTGAGGGAACGGGAACGGTCCTGTACTGCCAGGACAACGAAGGGGCGTGTGCGCTGTTGGCACGGCGACGCCGGCAGCGCACGCAGTCGACCCCCGGGCTCGCCGGCCAGGTGGCGACGGCCTGGCGGATCGTCGAGGAACTCAATCAGGCCACCACCGAACTCGCCGACTCCCTCGCGGCCGAACTGAGTGCGGCCGGGGTGGAGCGGCGCATTGCGCAGGTGCGTTCCGAGGCCGCCGCGCACATCGCCGCCGCGCAGTCCGAGTGGGAGGAGTGCAGCGAGCAGGCCGAACGGGCCTGGCGGGAGGCGATGCAGTCACGCACCCGGGCCGAACGGGCGGAACGCCAACTGGAGGAAGCCGAGGCCCGCGTCCGCCGGGCCGAGGAAGAGGCCGCGGCGGCGAAGGCGGCCCAGGGCCGCGCCCAGCACGAGTCCACCGAGGCCCTCGCAGTCCGCAAGTCCGCCGAGGCCGAGCGGGAACAGGGAACGGCTCAACTGCACCAGACCGTCCGCGCGCTGGAGGCCGCTCGGGAGGAGTCGGTCCACTTGCGCGTCGCCCTCGCCGAGGCCAGGACAGAGGCGAACACCGGCCAGGCCGCGGTCGCCGACGCCATCCGGCAGATGCACGAGCTGCGCCAGGAGCTCCACATCGCGGAGGGTGCCCGTCAGCAGGCGCTGCACGCCGCCGAGGTGGCCGAGAAGGCACGCAGCGAGGCCGAGCGGGCCCGGGTGGCCGCCGAGAACCAGGCCGCCCAGGACCGGGAACACGCCGAAGCGGCGAAGGAGGAACGCCGCCTGGCCCTGGCGGAGGCGCGACAGGGGGCCGCCGCCCGCGACCAGGCCCAGGCCGAAGCCGTCGGCGCCCAGCACAACATCGCCGCGATGAGCCGCACCATCGACGAACTGCGCGCCGCCGTGGCGGCGCTCAGGAACGACCGCGACGCCGCACGCGCCGAGGCCGAACGCGCCCGGAGCCAGGTCGACCAGTGGGCCGCCCAGGCCCTGGAGACCAGCGCCACCGCAGACGCGTAGCCCCGTTCCCCCGCCCACCGCCCGCACCGTCAGGTTCCGATGTCCACACCCGCACCTCCCGCCCGGCACGCCCGCCGGGACACCACCGCGCCGGACCGCCGACGCTCCCGCCGACGCGCACCGAGGGCCGGCTCCCCACCGTCCGTTCCAGCCTCCGTCCCCCACCCCTTCCTCACCTCCGTTCCCGACGCTCCCGCCCCCGGGACCCGCTCCCGCAGGAGTCCGGCTCCTTCCTCCCGCACGACGGCGCAGGTCAGCCAGCGCACCCTCACGCGTGTCCTGGGCGGGGGCAGCGGCACGGTCGTCGTCCTGTGGGCGGTGCAGGCGGTGCCGACCACGCGGCTGGACGGGCTGTTCGCCACCGGCGCGCACCTGGCCGGTCTGCTGGCCGGCTACGGCATGCTCGTCATGCTGCTGCTGATGGCCAGAGTGCCGGCGATCGAACACGGCGTCGGCGCTGACACGCTGGCGCGCCTGCACGCCCGCGTCGGCCGCCACGTCCTGATCTGCACCGGAGCCCACCTGCTGCTCGCCCTGCTGGGGTTCGCCGCGTACACGAACACCACGGTCAGTGACTCCTGGCAGAGCCTGCTCGGCTACCCCGCGCTGCTGCTTGCCGCGATCGGGACCCTGTTCCTCGCTGCGGTGGGCGTGCTGTCGGTGCCGAAGCTGCGTCGCCGACTGCAATACGAGACCTGGCGGGGCGTCCACCAACTGGCCTACGCCGGAGCGGCGCTGGGCATGGTGCACGAACTGTCCGGCCCCGACCTCCTCGCGTTCCCCGTGGTGCGGTGGCTGTGGGTCCTGCTCCACACCCAGGTGGCGGTGCTGGTGGTGTGGTACCGGTGCGTGGTCCCGGTCCGGCAGGCTCTGCGCCACTCCCTTGAGGTGATCGAGGTCCGCCCCGAGGGACCCGGCGTGGTGTCCGTGCTGATGGCGGGCAGCGAACTGCAGGCGCTCCGCGCCGAGGCGGGTCAGTTCTTCCGCTGGCGGTTCCTCACCCCGCGGCTGTGGCGCACCGCCTTGCCGTTCTCCCTCTCCGCCCCCGTACACGGAGACATCCTGCGCATCACCGTGAAGGCATCCGGGGACCACACGCGCCGTATCCGCCGCCTCCAGCCCGGGGTGCGCGTCATGGCCACCGGGCCGTTCGGCGCGATGACCGCCCACCGGCGCACCCAGGCCAAGGTCCTGCTTCTCGCGGGCGGCGTGGGCATCACCCCGATGCGCGCCCTCTTCGAGACCCTTCCGGGTGGCCCGGGCGACATCACGCTGCTCTACCGCGCCAACGGAGCCGACAACCTGGTGCTGCGCAGCGAACTGGAGATGATCGCGGCCCGCCGGGAGGCCGGTCTCCACTACCTGCTCGGTTCCTCCCGTAGCGGCATGGACCCGCTGGCCCCGGATCAGTTGCGCCGGCTGGTACCCGACGTGGCCGAACGGGATGTCTATCTGTGCGGCCCGCCCGGCATGACCGAGGCCACACTCCGCTCCCTGGCACAGGCCGGCGTCCCGAAGAACCGCATCCACCTGGAACTCTTCAGCTTCTGATGACATCACCTCACTTCGCCCGGGCGGCCCGCGACGACGCGGGCACCACATGGCGGCGGCGCCGCGCCGCGCTCGCACTGGTCGGTGCCGCTCTGGTCACCAGCATCCCGCTGGCCATGATCAGGCCGGCGGCCCCGGCTGCGCCGGACCGCCAGCCCACGGTGCCGGCCAGCAGCAGTCCGTCCACCGGATGAGCCGCCCCGGTCGTACGGCCGGGGGCCCGGAAGGCGCGGAGCCGGACCTGCTCGCCGCCACCGCACCACCATGCCCCCGGACGGCCGGCGCAGTCCTGGGCGGCCTCGGCACGTGGGGCACGTCCCCGCGCCGTACGGCGTGGAAACGCACCCCACTTGCCCGGGCCCGCTCAGTCGAACCAGCGGTCGCGGGCCAGTTCCGCCGTGCGGGAGGGGTCCTCCAGGAGGGCCGCCACCTCGAAGCGGCGCGGCCACTGGCCCGCCGACCAGGCCAGGCCCGCCGCCACGCCCTCCAGGGTGGCGGCGTGGAGGGTGCCGTCCGGGGTGCGGCGCCAGTCGAGTTCCACGCCGCCCGCGATCAGCTCCTCGTGCTCGACGTACGAACGGGGGGTGGCCGGGCCGAGCAGGAGCAGGACCGGTTCCGGGACCTCGTGCTCCTCGCCCGGGGTGGTGACCTCCGCCGGGACCGTCTCCGACAGCCGGCGGACCTGGAGGAGTTCCGCCAGGTCGGCCGCCCGGGACGGGGCCACCGGCAGCAGGGGCAGGCCCTGTGTCAGCGGCAGCAGGTCCGGGGCGTCCGCGATCAGTGCGTCGGCCGCGTCGACCACGCGTACCTCGCCGTCCACCACCGCGCGCAACTCGTCGGGGAGCGTCACCTGCTCGGGGTCCAGATCGGCCAGGGCCCCGTACAGGGCGTGCAATTGGCGGTCCGACACCTCGCGGTCCGGGTCGGCGAGCCGGCCCAGCAGCTCGGCGGCCCCGCCGGGTTCCTCCAGCAGGGCGGACACGGTCGTGCGGACGCCGAGGGCCCGCAGGACCTGCTCGTCCTCGAAGCCGGTGGCGTCCGCCGAGGCGTAGAGGCCCGCCAGCAGCGGGTCGCCGCCCGCCGCGCGCAGGCCCGCCGGGCGGCGGCCGTCGAGCACCGGGTGGTCGCGCAGCCACCAGGCGGTGTACGGGCGCACGGACTGCGTGGTGCCGTCCGGCAGCAGGATCCGTACGGGCTGGGTCAGGGCGTCGCGCAGCGGGGGCAGGGCGAGCATCGCCAGGGCCTGGGGCCAGCAGTCGTCGTCGACCAGGTCGAGGTCGCGCACCGCCACGAGTTCGGTCGCCACCGGCGGCAGTGGGGTCTGCGGGAGCTGGTCGAGCACGTCCTCGCACCACACGTCGACCGCGTCGAGCAGGCCCGCGTCGTCGGGTTCGGCGAAGTCCCCGTCGCGGGGCTCCAGTTCGTCCGGATCGAGGACCACGTCGGTGGCGCGGACCAGCTGGAACGTGGCCAGCACCCCGCAGGCCGTCAGCGGCTGGGCGCCCCACTTGGCGGCCAGTTCGGCGTCCACGTACGGGACTTCGTCCTCGCGGATCACCGAAGCCAGCAGGGAGCCGGGCAGCAGGAGCTCGCCCGCCGGGGTCAGTTCGCCGTCCTCGTCCGGGAGGGCCAGGGCGCCCAGCCACGGTTCGTCGCCCGGCGCCAGGTCGGCGTCCCGGACCAGGCCCAGGACCACCTCGGCCAGCTCGTCGGCGTCGAGGGCGTCCTCGTCCCAGATCTCGCCGGCATCGAGGGAGGCGGCCACCGCGGCCCGCACCTGCGGGGTCGTCAGGACCGCGCGGGGCGTCGCCGGGAGTGCGCCCAGCCTCTCCAGCAGGGGGTGCGCCGCGTCCGGATGGGCCACCTTCAGCCCGATCCGGGCCAGGTCCTTCGGGGTGTCCGCGTCGGGGAGCAGGACGTGGCGCGGGCCGATCGTGGTCCGGCCGTCGGCCAGTGGTACCGGCAGGCCGGAGAGCCGGTCCGGATCCACCCCGGCCAGGGTGTCGTACAGCCGGTGCCACCAGTCGGGGGTGCGCTCGATGCCCGCGATCCGCTCGATGGCGTCGCCGAGCGGGAGCCGGCCCACACCGAGGGTGCGCAGCTCGGGCCGACGCTCCAGCCCGGCGGGGAGCAGGGTCGGCAGGACCTCGGCGAGGACCCGTACGGTGTCGGCGCCCGCGCCCTCCACCACCTCGGCCTCGAAGGGGCGCAGCGCGGCCCGCTCCTGAGGGTCCTCGGGCGGGGCGGCCGGGGAGAGGAAGGCCGTGCGCGGCAGGCGCTGGAGCACGGCCGCGCGCAGGGTCCCGTCCAGTGCGCCCTTGCCGAGCGGTCCGGGTACGAGGTCCACCAGCGCAGGGGTCACCGGCTCCCAGGAGGCGAGCAGTTCGGTGTACGCGTCGGCCGCCCGCTCCACCAGGAAGTCGGTCAGCGGGCCCGGCGCGGGGTGCCGGCGGGCGGTGTCCAGCGGCAGGGTCGCGATGAGCAGGGCGGGGATGCCCAGTGGTTCGTCGGTCGGGGTCGGGGCGTGCACCACGGGCGCGGTGGCCGGTCGCAGCGGAGCGCCCTCGGCGTCGACGGGCACGGCCCAGGACACCGTCCAGGTGGGCCGGAGCCGCTCCTCCACGGGCCGGTCGGCGAGCAACGCCCGCTCGATGGGGCCGCTGTGGCGGACGGTGCGCCAGCGGCGGGTTTCTCCGAGGGAGCCCCCGGCCGGGCCCCCTGCCGTGTCCTCGATGACGGTGTACGGGCCCTCGGAGCGGCGGTGCAGCGTCCGGGTGCCCGCAGCCGGGGTTTCCACGATGACCTCGGCCAGCCCGGGGAGGGTCAGCAGCAGCGCGTCGTCGATGCCGGCCAGCAGCCGCTGCACCAGGTCCTCGGCGGCGGCGTCGCGCAGCGGGAGGACGACCACGGTGTCGTAACCGTCGGGGGCGGTGCCCTCGGCGGGCAGCGGCAGCCGCAGCAGCGGGACGTGCCCGTCGCGGCGGCGCAGTTCGTCGCCGAGGCCGGGGCTGCCGCCCGCGGCGTCGCGGGCCAGTTCACGGGCCTCGGCCAGGGACCAGCGCACGCCCCCGTGGCGGCCGAGCACGGCGGGCTCGTCACAGACCGCGAGGACGGCTGCGAAGCCGACGCCGAAACGGCCCACGGTGTCGCCCGAGCCGGTCGGGCCGTTCGGGCCGGTGGGGCCTGCGGGCTCCCGCTTCGCGGAGGCCCGCAGGGTGCTCAGCGACTCCACGCCCGTCGCGTCCAGCGGGGCGCCGGTGTTGGCGACGGCCAGCACCGCCTGCCCGTGCCCGCCCTCGCCGGAGTGCAGGGTGAGCCGCATCCGGCCCGGCACCCCGGCCCGGGCCGCGGCGTCGGCGGCGTTCTGCGCCAGCTCGACGACGAGCCGGTCGCGGTAGCCGCCGAGGGCCAGGTCCTCCTCCGCATTGGCGTCCTCGCGGAAGCGGGCCGGGCCCGCGCCCCAGGCGTCGAGCACCCCGCGCCGCAGCCGGGCCGTGCCGAAGGGGTCCATGCCGCCCTGGGCCGCCGTCACTCGCACGCTCACGCCGCTGCCTCCAAGCTGTACTGCATTCACCGAATGCCGAGGCCCTGAAGGTATCGCGTACGGGCCCCGGCCCCGCCCGGCCGCCCCCCGGTCCCGCCCCGATCCCGGGGACCGGGGCCCCACGGGCCGCGGGCGGGGGCGGGGAACGACGCAGCCCCCGGTGACGCGAGGTCACCGGGGGCTGGATACGTACGCCGTTAGAGCTTCTCGATCACGTAGTCGATGCAGGCGGTCAGCGCCTGTACGTCGGCCGGGTCGATCGCCGGGAACATGGCGATGCGCAGCTGGTTGCGGCCGAGCTTGCGGTACGGCTCGGTGTCCACGATGCCGTTGGCGCGCAGCACCTTGGCGACGGCCGCCGCGTCGATCTCGTCCGAGAAGTCGATCGTGCCGATGACGGCGGAGCGCTTGTCGGAGTCCGTGACGAACGGGGTCGCGTACTTCGACGCCTCGGCCCAGCCGTACAGGTTGCGCGCGCTGGCCGCCGAACGGCCGGTCGAGAACTCCAGTCCGCCCTGGCCGTTCAGCCACTCCAGCTGCTGGTCCAGCAGGAAGAGGGTGGACAGCGCCGGGGTGTTGTACGTCTGGTTCTTCAGCGAGTTGTCGATCGCCGTCGGCAGCGAGAAGAACTCCGGGATGTGCCGGCCGGACGCGTGGACGCGTGCCGCGCGCTCCAGGGCCGCCGGGGAGAACGCCGCCAGCCACAGGCCGCCCTCGGAGGCAAAGGACTTCTGCGGCGCGAAGTAGTAGACGTCGGTCTCGGTGATGTCCACCGGCAGACCGCCGGCACCCGAAGTCGCATCCACCAGAACGAGGGAACCGGCGTCGGCGCCCGCGACGCGCTCGATCGGCGCCGCCACACCCGTCGAGGTCTCGTTGTGCGTGTACGCGTACACGTCGATGCCCGCCTCGGCCACCGGATCGGGGTGCGTGCCCGGCTCGGAGGAGATCACGGACGGCTCGTCCAGCCACGGCGCGAGCTTCGCGGCCTTGGCGAACTTGGAGGAGAACTCGCCGAACGTGAGGTGCTGGGACTTCTGCTCGATGAGCCCGGCCGTCGCGATGTCCCAGAAGGCGGTGGAGCCGCCGTTGCCCAGGATCACCTCGTACCCCTCGGGCAGGGAGAAGAGGTCCCGGATGCCCTGGCGCACCGAGCCGACCAGGTTCTTGACCGGGGCCTGGCGGTGCGAGGTTCCGAGCAGGGAGGTACCGGTGGCGGCGAGGGCGTCCAGCGCCTCGATCCGCACCTTGGAGGGGCCCGCGCCGAAGCGACCGTCGGCGGGCTTGATGTCAGCGGGAATCTGGATCTCAGCCACGGGCGGAGCGTATCGGGTCCCGGTCCGGGGTTCCGAGGCGCGTCCACCGGATGAGACGAACGTCGCCGGTGGGAAGGTGTGCGCGTGACGCTTTCCGGGGAATTTCGGCGTGATCTTCGGCGTGAACTCGAACGGGCCTTGCGGACCGGGCTGCGCGGGGAGGTGGACTTCGGAGCCGCGGCGCGCGCCCTCGCGACCATGGACGCCTCGAACTACCGGCGCGTCCCGGTCGGCGTGGTCGCCCCGCGGGACGCCGAGGACGTGGCGGTCGCGCTGCGGATCTGTGCGGAGGCCGGTGTCCCCGTGGTGGCGCGCGGCGGCGGCACCTCCATCGCGGGCCAGGCCACCGGGGTCGGCGTGGTGCTGGACCTGACCCGGCACATGAACGCCCTGGTCTCGCTGGACCCGGCGGCCCGCACCGCCGTGGTCCAACCGGGCCTGGTGCTCGACCGGCTGCGCGAAGCGGCCCGCCCGCACGGGCTGACGTTCGGCCCGGACCCCTCCACCCACTCCCGCTGCACGCTCGGCGGCATGATCGGCAACAACGCGTGCGGGGCCCACTCGGTGGCCTGGGGCACCACCGCGGACAACGTGACGGCGCTGGACGTCACGGCGTACGGGGGCGCCTCGTACCGGCTCGGCACGGGCTGGACGGGAGCCCCGCCCGGTCTGCGTGACCTGGTGTCGGCGAACCTGGCGGTCCTGCGCACGGGCCTGGCCGGGGGCTTCTCCCGCCGCATCTCCGGCTACGGGGGACTGGACGCACTGCTGCCCGAGCGGGGCGTGCAGACGGCCCGCGCCTTCTGCGGGAGCGAGGGCACGCTCGGGGTGGTGACCGAGGCGGTCGTACGCCTGGTGGAGGCGCCGCGCGCGCCGGTGCTCGCGGTCCTCGGCTACCCGGACGAGAGCGCGGCGGCGGACGCGGCGGCGGGGCTGCTGCCTTACGGTCCGCTGACGGTGGAGGGCATGGCGCACGACCTGGTCCGCGACGCGGCGGGACTGCCCCGCGGCGGCGCCTGGCTGTTCGTGGAGATGCGGGACGAGGCCGCGGCACGGTCCCTCGTCCGGGCCGCCGACACCCTGGACTCCCTGCTGGTCACGGACCCGGCGGGGCAACGGGCACTGTGGCGCGTCCGCGAGGACGCGGCGGGCACGGCGACCCGGATGCCGGACGGGGGGATGGCCTGGCCGGGATGGGAGGACTGCGCGGTACCGCCGGCCCGGCTGGGGGCGTACCTGAGGGAGTTCCGCGCCCTCCTGGCGGCCCACGGGCTGCGCGGAACCCCGTACGGGCACTTCGGGGAGGGCTGCGTCCACGTACGGATCGACTTCGACCTGGCGTCCGCGGCCGGGGTGGGCCGCTTCCGCCTCTTCTCGGAGGAACTGGCCGACCTGGTCGTGTCCCACGGCGGCTCGCTGTCGGGGGAACACGGCGACGGTCAGGCGCGGGCGGAACTGCTGCCGAAGATGTACGGGCCCGAGGTCATCCGGCTCTTCGGCGCGTACAAGGACCTGTGGGACCCCGCGGGCGGGATGAACCCCGGGACGCTGGTCCGTCCGGCCAGGCTGGACGAGAACCTCCGCTTCACGGTGCTGCCCGCGACGCCCCTCGCCGCAGGGGTCGCCCGCTGCGTCGGCGTCGCGAAATGCCGGTCGACGGAGGTGGGCGGCCCGGCGGTGATGTGCCCGTCGTACCGGGTTACGGGGGAGGAGCAGCACTCCACGCGCGGTCGGGCCAGGCTGCTGCACGAGATGCTGGCCGGGGAGATCGTGACCGACGGCTGGCGCTCTACGGAGGTCGCTGAGGCGCTGGACCTGTGCCTGGCCTGCAAGGGCTGCCTCAGCGACTGCCCGGTGGGCGTGGACATGGCCTCGTACAAGGCGGAGTTCCTCCACCGCCACTGGGCCGGCCGCATCCGGCCCCTGGCCCACTACGCGCTGGGCGGGCTACCGAGCTGGCTCCGCACGATCGCCCTGCTCCGGGCGGCGGCGCCGGTGAACGCGGCGGCCCGCCTCCTGCCCGTGCCGGGCCTGAACCGGGAGCGCCCGCTGCCCCTGCTGGCGCGGGAACCGTTCACCCGTTGGTGGCGCCGCGGTACCGCGGGACCGAAGCCCCCGGCCGCCCGCCGACGCAAGGCCCCCACCCCCAAGCCACCTGCCGACCCCACTGCCGGGGTCGGCCCTGCCGGCTCCGCTGCTGCCCCCGCCGCCGGCCCCGCTACCTCCGCTGCTGGCCCAGATATCGGGGTCGGCCCCACTGCCGGGGTCGGTGCTGCCGTCACCCTCTGGCCGGACACGTTCACCGAGTACCTCGCCCCCGAGGTCGGCAGGGCTGCCGTCCGGGTCCTCCGGGCGGCGGGCCTCGACGTGTCCGTCGCCCCGACGGGAGTCTGTTGTGGCCTGACCTACGTCTCCACCGGCCGGCTGGACCGCGCCCGCAGGGTCCTGCGCCGCACCCTCGATGCCGTGGGCGACGTCCGGACCCCCGTCCTGGTCCTCGAACCGAGCTGCGCCGCAGCCCTGCGCACCGACCTCCCCGCCCTCCTCCCCGACGACCCCCGCGCGGAGCACCTCGCGCGCGCCGTGCGGACCTTCGCGGAGACCCTCGAAGAGTGCGCCCCGCACTGGCAGCCGCCCCGTCTGGACCGCCCTGTGGTCGGCCAGACCCACTGCCACCAGCACGCGGTCCTCGGGGACGCGGCGGACCGGCGGCTGCGCGAGCGGGCCGGACTGAACGGGGAGCTCAGCGGCGGCTGCTGCGGCCTCGCCGGGAACTTCGGCTTCGAGCCGGGCCACCACGAGGTGTCCGTGGCCTGCGCGGAGGAACAATTGCTTCCGGCCCTGCGCCGGGCTCCGGCCGGGGCCGCGGTCCTGGCGGACGGGTTCTCCTGCCGGACCCAGGTCGCCCAGCTCGGCGGGGGACGCCGCGCCCACCACCTGGCAGAGCTCCTGGCACAGGGCCTGGCACAGGGAATGGCGGGCGTCCGTGACGACGGCCCGGCCGAGGGCCTGGAGGGCGACTTGAACACCAGCCCGGAAACCAGCCCGGGTGCCGGCCCGGAAGGCGACATGTAAGGCAACACACGCAGCGACGGCCCTTACCTGCCCTTAGTCTGGATCCATGCCCGCACCTTCCCCCGCCCCCACCCCGACGGCCGCTGCCGTCTCGACTCCGGCCACCGTGACCTCCGGCGGTTCGTCCCGCTTCGGTCCGGTCGCGCTGGTGATCTCGGCGGGGATCTCGGTGCAGTTTGGCGCCGCCCTCGCGGTCATGATCATGCCGCGGGCGGGCGCGGCGGGCGTGGTCACGCTGCGGCTGGCCGCCGCAGCGCTGGTGCTGCTCGTCCTGTGCCGCCCGAAGCTGCGCGGCTACACGCGCGCCGACTGGGGCACCGTCGTCGCCTTCGGCGTGGCGATGGCCGGCATGAACGGGCTCTTCTACCAGTCCATCGACCGGATCCCGCTCGGCCCTGCCGTGACCCTCGAAGTGCTCGGCCCCCTCGTCCTCTCCGTCGTCGTCTCACGCCGTCTGGTGAACCTGCTGTGGGCGGGGTTGGCCCTGGCCGGTGTGGCCCTCCTGGCCGGGCACGGCGGAGGCAGCGGCTTCGGCGGCCTCGACCTCCTGGGCGCGGCCTTCGCGCTCGCAGCGGGCGGGATGTGGGCGGCGTACATCGTCTTCAGCGCGCGCACGGGCCGCCGGTTCCCGCAGGCCGACGGGCTGGCCCTCGCGATGGCGGTGGCAGCCGTACTGTCGCTCCCGCTGGGCGCGGTCCAGGCGGGCTCCGACCTACTGGTGCCGAGCACGCTGGCGCTGGGCGTCGGGGTCGCCGTCCTGTCCTCCGTCCTGCCGTACACCCTGGAACTCCTCGCCCTGCGCCGGCTCCCGGCGCCGACGTTCGCGATCCTGATGAGCCTGGAGCCGGCGATCGCGGCCACGGCGGGGTTCCTGATCCTCGACCAGGCGATGTCGGCGCTGGACGCGCTGGCGATCGCGCTGGTCATCGCGGCGAGCATGGGAGCGGTCCGCTCCCAGACGGCCAAGCCCGGCACCTGACGCCCATCCCTCCCGGCCCAGCCCGCTCACCCTGCCCCGGTCCGCCCCGCCCCGCCCCGCCCCGCCCCGGCAGGGCGGGGCGGGGCGGGTGCGTCATCGGCGGGGCGTCAGCCCAGTGGCAGGTCCAGGTACGACGGCGTCGCCTCCGGGGAGGTGAAGGCCAGCGTCGCGCGCGGCAGGTTGGCGTCCCCGTAGAACGGGTCGCGGGCGTCGATCACCAGCATCAGCCGGTGCTCGCGCGGGACGTCGTACGCGGTCGCCTGGAGGTCGATGTCGGCGCTGACCAGGCTGTCGGGCGGCGAGTCGAGGTCGGTGTACGGGGCGTGCGTGATGAGACGGGCCGTCCCGTCGGGCGCGACGGAGAGCAGGTACGCGACGAACGAGGACTTGGAGTTCGCCGCCCGGTACGTGACCCGCAGCCTCGGTACGCCGCGCAAGCGGGTGACCTCCGCCTCCGGGTCCGCGGTCCAGACCGCGGCGACGGTGCGGTCGATGTCGCCGGTCCGGTAGGCCTTCGGGCGGCCCGCGATCTCGTCGTACCCGGACCGTACGATCTCGTCGGCGACGGCCGCCGGGGTGTCCACCCCGCACAGGACGCTCGCGCTCCAACCGGCCTCGGGCTCCTCGGCCAGCTCCCCGCCGCCCACCAGGTACAGCCGGTGGACCTGTTCGGTGACGGAATGCCAGGTGGGGCGGGGTTCCAGGGTCTGGCCCCACATGACCTCGTTGAGGAGCTGACCTTCGGCGGTGATGCCGTTGTCGATGCCCTTGAGATGGCGGTCGAACCAGCGGTGGGCGTTCGTCCAGATCCGGTTGGGCAGGCCGATCATGCCCGTCATCTCGGGACCCGAATGGTCGCCGATGGAGAGGTCGAGCCGCTTGGGGCCGGTGAGCTCGTTGAACATCTTCAGGGTCTGGTTGCCGGGGAAGAGCGTTTCGTGCCAGGCGTGCGAGAAGTAGATCGGCACCTGGCGGCGGTTGAGTTCCTTGATGTGACTGAACGGTGAGCGGGGCTCGGCCCAGCGCAGGACGCCCCGGATGTCGCGGTCGGCGATGACGTTCTCGAAGACGCTCTGCGTCTGCGGGCTCAGCCGCGCCTTAGAGGCCGCTTTCAGCAGGGCTTCCACGGCGGCCACGTGGCGGGTCCTGTTCTCGTAGAAGGCCTCGCCGAGGTCCCCCCAGGTGCTGAGCGCGACCACCGCGTCGACCCGGGTGTCGTGCGCGGCGACGAGCTGGCTGATGCCCGAGCCGTACGAGTCCCCCAGGAAGCCGATCTTCGTCACCGGGCCGGCGCTGCGCTCGATGAGGTGGTCCAGGGCCCGACTGCCGTCGGCGACGTCCAGCGGGCCCGCCACGTCGACCTGGCCCTCGGAGCCGGCGAAGCCGCGGGTGCTGTAGGCGAGGACGTTGTAGCCGCGGGCCGCGAAGACGCTGGCCTGGACGGCGTACGGGAGCCAGCCGTGGTTCGTCCACGGTGAGGGCATCACGATCACGGGCCGCGGCAGGCTTCCGTTGTGCCGCCACAGTGCGGCGTCGAGCAGGTCCCCGTCGGCGCCGGCGACCTTGACGTGGCTGAAGGAGGCGACGGCCCGGACGTCGGAGACCTCGGCGGCGCGGGCCGGGGCGAGTCCGGTGACGTCACCGCTTTCGAGGGCGGCGACGAAGGCGCTGAGGGTGGTCGCGTCGAGTTCGGGATAGAGGGAGAAAGCGGCTGGGATCACGTCGGTTCATCCTCTTCGTCGAGTGACATGAACGTTGGTGTGCGCGCTCTGGGCCCGGAGCGGGAGGCGAAGCGTTCAGTATCGGTGCGACGTCCGGTGATGTTGTGCAGGTTTGCGACGTACGGCCGAAATCGCCCCAGCGTCATCGCCGGCTCGGGCGCATCCAGACCTGCCCGGGATGCTCGCAGGCGCCAAATCCCTGCTGGTGAGCACCAGTTGGCGGCGATGGCGCGAAGGCGGTGCTCGGTGAAGAAATCATGCAAGCATGCTTGATTGTTTTGTTCGCGGCTGCCAGTCTTCCCCTCACGCCGAAAGGGGAGCCCGCCGTGCTCGATCCGTCAGCTGTCGCCGTCTTCGCCGATCTGCGCGAGGAAGGCCTCCAACTCGAAACCCTGGTAAGGGATCTGCCCGACGGGGGCTGGGCCGAGCCCACCCCCGCGCCCGGCTGGACCGTCGCCCACCAGATCGCCCACCTGCACTGGACCGACCGGGCCGCCCTGGTCTCCCTCACCGACGCCGCCGGCTTCGCCCACCTGGTGAAGGAGGCCCTGGCCGCCCCCGACTCCTTCGTGGACGAGGGTGCGGCGCAGGGCGCGGCGCTCCCGCCCGCCGAACTGCTGGCCCGCTGGCGGGCCGGCCGCGCAGCCCTCGACGAGGCGCTCGCCGCGGCCTCGCCCGATGCCCGGTTCCCCTGGTACGGGCCCCCGATGAAGGCCGCGTCCATGGCGAGCGCCCGCCTGATGGAGACCTGGGCGCACGGCCAGGACGTCGCGGACGCCCTCGGCGTGCACCGCGTCCCGACCGCGCGACTACGGCACGTGGCCCGGATCGGCGTACGGGCCCGGGACTACGCGTTCGCCGTACGGGGACTGCCCGCACCCGCTGGGGAGTTCAGGGTGGAACTGGTCCCCCCGGACGGCGGGGAGCCCTGGTCGTACGGCCCGCAGGACGCGGCCGACCGGATCACCGGGCCGGCACTCGACTTCTGCCTCCTGGTGACCCAGCGGGCCCACCGCGCCGACCTGGCCCTGACCGCGACCGGCGCCGAAGCCGACCGCTGGTTGGACATCGCCCAGGCCTTCGCCGGTCCGGCGGGGCCGGGCCGCGCACCGGGTGCCGGGCGATGACCGGCCACCGCCCGCTGCGGATCGGCAACGCCTCCGGGTTCTACGGCGACCGCTTCAGCGCCTTCGACGAGATGCTGACCGGCGGCCCGCTGGACGTGCTGACCGGCGACTACCTCGCCGAGTTGACCATGCTGATCCTCGGTCGCGACCGCCTGAAGAACCCGGACCTCGGCTACGCCAAGACCTTCCTGCGCCAGTTGGAGGAGGGCCTCGGCCTCGCGCACGAGCGCGGTGTGCGGATCGTCGCCAACGCGGGCGGCCTGAACCCGGCGGGACTGGCCGGCGCGATCCGTGAGCTCGCCCGCAAGGTCGGCGTCCCGGTGTCGGTCGCCCACGTCGAGGGCGACGACCTGATGCCGTTCGCGCAGGGGGCGCTGACCGCGAACGCCTACCTCGGTGGGGCCGGGATCACGGCCTGCCTGAAAGCGGGCGCGGACGTGGTCGTCACCGGCCGGGTCACCGACGCGGCCCTGGTCAGCGGGCCGGCGGCCTGGTGGTTCGACTGGGCGCACGACGACTACGACCGGCTGGCGGGTGCGGTGGTCGCGGGCCACGTGCTGGAGTGCGGAACCCAGGCCACCGGCGGCAACTACGCCTTCTTCACGGCGCACGACGTCCGCCGCCCCGGGTTCCCGCTGGCGGAGATCTCCGAGGACGGCTCGTCGGTGATCACGAAGCATCCCGGGACGGGCGGAGTCGTCTCGGTGGGCACGGTCACGGCCCAACTCCTCTACGAAACCCAGGGCGCCCGCTACCTCGGCCCCGACGTCACCGCCCGGCTGGACACCGTCCGGCTGGCCGACGCGGGGGCCGACCGGGTCGCCGTGACGGGCGTCGTGGGCGAGGCCCCGCCGTCGACCCTCAAGGTGGGCGTGACCCGCATCGGCGGCTGGCGCAACGAGGTGGTGTTCGTCCTCACGGGTCTGGACATCGAGGCGAAGGCGGCCCTGGTCCAGGCCCAGTTGGCCGAGGCCCTGACCGACGTGGCCACCGCGGACTGGACCCTGGCCCGCACGGACCACGAGGACGCCCCGACGGAGGAGACGGCGAGCGCACTCCTGCGCCTGGTGGTACGCGATCCGTCGCCGGACCGGGTGGGCCGCGCACTGACCTCGGAGGCCATCGAACTGGCCCTTTCCAGCTACCCGGGCTTCCACGTGACCGCCCCGCCGGGCCCCGCCCAGCCGTACGGCGTCTTCACCTCGGCCCTGGTCCCGGCGGAGACGGTCCCCCACGCGGCGATCCTCCCGGACGGCTCCCGCCACATCCAGGCCCCGCAGGCCGGGGCGCAGCCACCAGATCCGGGCAGATCGGACGGGGACACCCTCACGGGCCCCGCCCTCACGGACCCGGCCCTCACGGACCCCACCTCCGCCGCGCCGCCGCAGGCACCGGCCGGACCCACGACCCGCGCCCCCCTCGGCACCCTCGTCGGTGCCCGCAGCGGCGACAAGGGCGGCGACGCCAACATCGGCGTCTGGGTCGAACGCGACGACGCCTGGGACTGGCTCCACGGCACCCTCACCGTCGAGACGCTCCAGAGGCTGCTCCCCGAGACCGCAGGTCTCCGCGTCGTCCGCCACGCCCTGCCCCAGCTCCGGGCCCTCAACTTCACGATCAGTGGCATCCTCGGCGCCGGCGTCGCCTCCGCCCACCGCTTCGACCCCCAGGCCAAAGCACTGGGGGAATGGCTCCGCGCCCGCCACGTCGACATCCCGACCCGCCTCCTGTCCGTCCCGGAGGGGACCGCCTCATGACCCGCCTCACCAGCACCGTCGATCCCCACGCCCCCGATCACCTCGCCCACCGTGCGGCGGCCACGGCCCGCCTCGCCGAACTCGACGCGGAGCACGCCAAGGCGCTGCTCGGCGGCGGCGAGAAGTACACGGCCCGCCACAAGGGCCGCGGCAAGCTCCTTGCCCGCGAGCGCATCGAACTGCTCCTCGATCCGGACACCCCCTTCCTGGAGCTGTCCCCGCTCGCCGCCTGGGGCAGCGACTACCCCGTCGGCGCCTCCATCGTCACCGGCGTCGGAACCGTCGAGGGCGTCGAGTGCCTGGTGACCGCCAACGACCCCACGGTCCGCGGCGGCGCGTCCAACCCCTGGACTCTGAAGAAGGCCCTGCGGGCCAACGAGATCGCCCGGCAGAACAACCTGCCCTGCATCAGCCTCGTCGAGTCCGGCGGCGCGGATCTCCCCTCCCAGAAGGAGATCTTCATCCCGGGCGGCGCGATCTTCCGCGACCTCACCCGGCTCTCGGCCGCCGGCATTCCGACCATCGCCGTCGTCTTCGGCAACTCCACCGCCGGAGGCGCGTACATCCCCGGGATGTCCGACCACTCCATCATGATCAAGGACCGCTCCAAGGTGTTCCTCGGCGGTCCGCCGCTCGTCAAGATGGCCACCGGCGAGGAGAGCGACGACGAGTCCCTCGGCGGGGCCGACATGCACGCCCGGACCTCCGGTCTCGCCGACTACTACGCCGTCGACGAGCAGGACGCCATCCGCCAGGCCCGCCGGGTCGTGGCCCGGCTGAACCACCGCAGGGCCCACCCCGTGCCGCCCCGGGCCGAGGAGCCGAAGTACGACCCGGAGGAGCTCCTCGGCATCGTCCCCGCGGACCTCAAGACCCCCTTCGACCCCCGCGAGGTCATCGCCCGCATCGTCGACGGCTCCGACTTCGACGAGTTCAAGCCCCTCTACGGCACCAGCCTGGTCACCGGCTGGGCCACGCTCCACGGCTACCCGGTGGGCATCCTCGCCAACGCCCAGGGCGTGCTGTTCAGCGCCGAGTCGCAGAAGGCCGCCCAGTTCATCCAGCTCGCCAACCAGCGCGACGTCCCGCTCCTCTTCCTCCACAACACCACCGGCTACATGGTCGGCAAGGAGTACGAGCAGGGCGGCATCATCAAACACGGCTCGATGATGATCAACGCGGTCTCCAATTCGCGCGTCCCCCACCTCTCCGTCCTCATCGGTGCCAGCTATGGAGCCGGGCACTACGGCATGTGCGGCCGGGCCTACGAGCCGCGGTTCCTCTTCGCCTGGCCCAGCGCCAAATCCGCCGTCATGGGCCCCCAGCAGCTGGCCGGCGTCCTGTCCATCGTGGCCCGCCAGTCCGCCGCCGCCAAGGGACAGCCCTACGACGACGAGGCCGACGCCGGGATGCGCGCCTTCGTGGAGGCGCAGATCGAGTCCGAGTCGCTGCCGATGTTCTTGTCCGGACGGCTGTACGACGACGGCGTCATCGACCCGCGCGACACCCGTACCGTCCTCGGCCTGTGCCTGTCGGCCGTCCACAACGCCCCCGTCGAGGGCGCCCGCGGCGGCTTCGGCGTCTTCCGGATGTGAGAGCGCACATGAGTCAGCAACAGCCCCTGCACTCCGTACTGGTCGCCAACCGCGGCGAGATCGCGGTCCGCGTCTTCCGCACCGCGCGGGCCCTCGGCCTCGCCACCGTTGCCGTCCACTCCGACCCCGACGCCGACGCGCTGCACGTACGGCAGGCCGACGCGGCCGTACGGCTGCCCGGAGCCGCCCCCGCCGACACCTACCTGCGCGGCGACCTGCTCATCGGGGCCGCCCTCGCCGCGGGCGCGGACGCCGTCCATCCCGGCTACGGGTTCCTCTCCGAGAACGCCGACTTCGCCCGGGAGGTCATCGCCGCAGGACTGACGTGGATCGGCCCGCCGCCCGAGGCCATCGAGGCCATGGCCTCCAAGACCCGGGCCAAGGAACTGATGCGCGCCGCCGGGGTTCCGCTCCTCGACCCCGTCGATCCGGCGACGGCCACCGCCGCCGACCTGCCCCTCCTGCTCAAGGCCGCCGCGGGCGGCGGCGGCCGTGGGATGCGCGTGGTCCGCGACCTCCACGAGCTGAAGGCCGAACTGGACGCCGCGGCGGCCGAAGCCCGCTCCGCCTTCGGTGACGGGGAGGTCTTCGCCGAGCCCTACGTCGAGCGGGCCCGCCACGTCGAGGTCCAGATCCTGGCCGACTCCCACGGCACCGTCTGGGCGCTCGGCACCCGCGACTGCTCCCTCCAGCGGCGCCACCAGAAGGTCATCGAGGAGGCCCCGGCGCCGGCCCTCCCCGAGTCCCTGCGCACCACCCTCCACGAAGCCGCCGTGGCCGCCGCCCGAGCGGTCTCCTACCGGGGGGCGGGCACGGTCGAGTTCCTCGTCACGGCCGAGGGGCGCCCGTACTTCCTGGAGATGAACACCCGCCTCCAGGTGGAACACCCGGTCACCGAAGCCGTCTTCGGCCTCGACCTCGTCGCCCTGCAACTGCGCATCGCGGAGGGCGCGGCCCTGCCCCTGACGCCCCCGGACCCGGTCGGGCACGCCGTCGAGGCCCGCCTGTACGCGGAGGACCCCGCCCGGGACTGGCGTCCCCAGACCGGTGTCCTGCACACCCTGGCCGTCCCGGGTGACGTCCGCGTCGACACCGGCTTCGCCGACGGCGACACCGTCGGCGTCCACTACGACCCCATGCTGGCCAAGGTCATCGCCCACGCGCCCACCCGGGTCGAGGCCGTCCGCGTTCTCGCCCACGCCCTGGCCGGAGCCCGCATCCACGGGCTCACCACCAATCGGGAGCTCCTCGTACGCTCCCTGCGGCACCCGGAGTTCACTGCCGCCCAGCTCGACACGGGGTTCTACGAGCGCCACCTCGGGTCACTCACCGAAGGCACCCCCGATGCCACCCTGGCCGCGGTCGCCGCCGCCCTCGCCGATGCCGCCCCGGTCCCGGACGCCCCGCTCGCCGTGCGCCTCGGGGGCTGGCGCAACCTCCGCTCGCAGCCGCAGCTCCGCAGCTACCGGGCGGCGGGCACCACGTACGAGGTGCGCTACCAGCCCACCCGCAGCGGCCCCCCGAGCCTCGTGGACCAGCCCGGTGTTCGAGTCCTGGCCGCAGAGCCCGGTCTGGTCACCCTCGAAGTGGATGGCGTCCGGCGGATGTTCCACGTGAAACACAAATCGAACACCGGGGGTGTCCGGGAGATCTACGTCGACTCCGCACTCGGCGCCCACACCCTCAGCCCCGTCCCCCGGTTCGCCGATCCCGAGGACCGCACCGAACCAGGCTCCCTGCTCGCCCCCATGCCCGGCACCGTCGTCCGCGTCGCCGAGGGCCTCGGCCCCGGAGCCGCCGTCACCGCCGGGCAGCCCCTGCTCTGGCTGGAGGCCATGAAGATGGAGCACCGCATCGTCTCGCCCGCCTCCGGCACGCTCACCGCGCTCCACGCCACCCTCGGCCACCAGGTCGAGTTCGGCGCCCTGCTCGCCGTAGTCCAGGAGGAACTGCCAGCATGAGCCCCGCCACCAGCGCTGTCGTGGAATCCGAAGAACACAAGGCCCTGCGCGCCGCCGTCGCCGCCCTCGGGCAACGCTACGGCCGTGACTACCTGGCCCGCCTCGCCCGGGAAGGCGGCCACCCCGACGAGCTGTGGGCCGATGCGGCCAAGCTCGGCTACCTCGGGGTCAACCTCCCCGAGGAGTACGGCGGCGGAGGCGGCGGCATCGCCGAACTCTCTATCGTGCTGGAGGAACTGGGAGCAGCGGGCTGTCCCCTCCTGATGATGGTCGTCTCGCCCGCCATCTGCGGGACCGTCATCTCCCGTTTCGGTACCGAGGCCCAGAAGCGGGCCTGGCTCCCCGGGCTCGCCGACGGCAGCCGCGCCATGGCCTTCGGCATCACCGAGCCGGACGCCGGATCGAACTCCCACCGCATCACCACCACCGCACGCCGCGACGGCGAGGAGTGGGTGCTGACCGGGCGCAAGGTCTTCATCTCCGGCGTGGACATCGCCGACGCCACGCTCATCGTGGGCCGTACCGAGGACGCCCGGACGGGCCGCCTCAAGCCCTGCCTGTTCATCGTGCCGCGCGAGACCCCCGGCTTCTCCCGATCCGTCATCGACATGGAACTCCAGGCGGCGGAGAAGCAGTTCGAGCTGGTCCTGGACGAGGTGCGGCTGCCGGCCGAGGCACTCGTCGGCGACGAGGACGCCGGCTTGCTCCAGCTCTTCGCCGGACTCAACCCCGAACGCATCATGACCGCCGCCTTCGCCATCGGCATGGGCCGCCACGCCCTCGCGAAGGCCGTCGAATACGCGAGGACCCGCCAGGTGTGGAAGGAGGCGATCGGCGCCCACCAGGCGATCGCCCACCCCCTCGCGGCAGCCCACATCGACCTCGAACTCGCCCGCCTGATGATGCAGAAGGCCGCCCACCTGTACGACGCCGGCGACGACACGGGCGCCGGCGAGGCCGCGAACATGGCCAAGTACGCTGCCGCCGAGGCCTGCGTGAAGGCGGTGGACCAGTCCGTCCACACCCTGGGCGGCAACGGTCTCACCCGGGAGTACGGACTGGCGTCCCTCATCACTGCCTCCCGGGTGTCCCGCATCGCCCCCGTCAGCCGCGAGATGATCCTCAACTTCGTCTCGCACCAGACCCTGGGCCTGCCCAAGTCCTACTAGGGCAGGCCGCCCCGGGCCGTGCGCCGCCGGCGGGCGCCCGGCACGACGGCCGTCCCGGGCCCGGCGGTCCGGTACGACCGACCGCCGGGCCCACCGGCGCCGCACCGCCCGCACCATCCGTACGACCCTCCGGAGGAGAACGGCATGACCCGCCCAGTCGGCGCCGCGCGAGCACACGGCATCACCACCCTCACGCTCGACGCCCCGGCCAACCGCAACGCGCTCTCCGCGGAGCTCGTCGGCGAGCTGCGCGTGGCCCTCGCCCTGGCGGCGGCGGACCCCGAGACCCGGGCCGTCGTCCTCACCCACACCGGCACCACGTTCTGCGCCGGCGCCGACCTGAAGTCCCCGTGCGAACCGGCCGACTTCCTCGCCCTGCTCCGCGAGATCGCCGAACACCCCAAGCCCGTCGTCGCCCGCGTCACCGGACACGTCCGGGCGGGCGGCCTCGGCCTGCTCGGGGTCTGCGACGTCGCCGCCGCCGGACCGCAGTCCACGTACGCCTTCACCGAAACCCACCTGGGTGTGGTCCCGGCCGTCATCTCCGCACCCCTGCTGCCGCGCATGGACCCGCGCGCCGCAGCCCGCTACTTCCTCACCGCCGAGACCTTCGACGCGGCAGAAGCCACCCGCATCGGCCTGATCACCCTGCACGGCCCGGACGTCGACGAGACGCTCGCACCCGTCCTCGCCGGGCTGCGCAAGGCGGGCCCCCAAGCCCTCGCCGCGACCAAACGGCTGCTGACCGCGCCGCTGCGGGCCGTCCTGGACCAGGACGGCAGCGCCCTCACCGAACTGTCCGCGCGCCACTTCGGCTCCGAAGAGGCCCGCGAGGGCATCACCGCCCGCTTCGAGCGCCGGGACCCGTCATGGGCCCTGTGACCGAATCAGGGGACCTCGCCGACTCCAAGCCCGCGAGCGGCCCCAAGCAGGCCCGCAGTCGCGTCACCCGCCGCCACCTCCTGGAGGCGGCGGTCTCCTGCCTCGCCGAACAGGGCTGGGCCGGCTCCACCGTCGCCGTTGTCGCCGAACGCGCCGGGGTCTCCCGCGGCGCGGCCCAGTACCACTTCCCGACCCGCGAGGCCCTGTTCACCGCGGCGGTCGCCCATGTCGCCGAGGAACGCTCCGCCGCCCTGATCGACCTCTTCCACTCCAGGCCCGCCGCGCGCCCCGCCGTGGTCGAAGCCCTCGTCGACCTCTACACCGGAGCCCTCTTCCGAGCCGCCCTGCAACTCTGGGTCGCCGCCTCCAACGAGGAACAGCTGCGCCCCCAGGTCACCGAGCTGGAGGCCCGCGTCGGACGCGAAACGCACCGCATCGCCGTCGAGCTCCTGGGCGCCGACGAATCCGTACCGGGCGTACGGGAGACCGTGCAGGGCCTCCTCGACATGGCCCGCGGCCTCGGCCTGGCCAACGTACTGACCGACGACGGCGCCCGCCGGGCCCGCGTCGTCGCCCAGTGGAGCCGCATCCTGGACGCGGCCCTCGGCTGAGGCACCGCAGCCCCGCCCCGGCCGGCCGGCGCTACACGTAGGGGGAGGTCACCGCCAGGGTGACGGCGAGCAGCGAGAGCCCGCACAGGTCGAGGTGCCGCCACGCCCGCCTTCCCGCGCGGCACACCGTCTCGGAGCGTTCCGGCGTGCGGGGGTCGTACAGCAGCGGGACCTCGGACCCCACCCCCGTGCCGGGCGGGCAGTCGCGCGGGCGCGCGATGCGCACCCGGCCCCGGCCGTCCGCCGGTACGTAGCGCAGGTACAAGCGGGCGGAGCGCCGCTTCCCGGGCTGGAGGTGCCGGAAGCAGACCGCCGGGACCTCGACGCCGCGCCGGCGCAGCGTGATGCGCCGGCGCAGCTGCACCGCCACGAACACCAGGAGCGCGAAGGCTTTGATGCAGGCACTGATCTGTCTCACGTGCACGTCCAGGATGGTGACGGGCGCCGCACCCGGTCGGATGCGGCGCCCGTGGGCACTAGGGGTCAGGCCGTCTCGGCGATGTCGGCGTAACCCTCGATCTCGCGCGGGTTGCGCTGTCCGGGCCCGATGTAGCGGGCGGACGGGCGCACCAGGCGGCCCGTGCGCTTCTGCTCCAGGATGTGGGCCGACCAGCCGGCGGTCCGGGCGCAGGTGAACATCGAGGTGAACATGTGCGCCGGGACCTCCGCGAAGTCCAGCATGATCGCGGCCCAGAACTCCACGTTCGTCGCGAGCACCCGGTCGGGGCGGCGTGCGTGCAGCTCCTCCAGCGCGGCCTTCTCCAGGGCGGCGGCCACCTCGTAGCGCGGCGCGTCCAGCTCTTTCGCGGTGCGCCGCAGGACGCGGGCGCGCGGGTCCTCGGCCCGGTAGACCCGGTGCCCGAAGCCCATCAGCCGCTCGCCCTTGTCCAGGGCCTTCTTCACGTACGCCACCGCGTCGCCGGAACGCTCGATCTCCTCGATCATGCCGAGGACGCGGGACGGCGCGCCGCCGTGCAGCGGTCCGGACATGGCGCCGACGGCACCCGACAGCGCCGCGGCGACGTCCGCACCGGTGGACGCGATCACCCGCGCCGTGAACGTCGAGGCGTTCATCCCGTGCTCGGCGGCGGAGGTCCAGTACGCGTCGACGGCCTTGACGTGCTTCGGGTCCGGCTCGCCCCGCCAGCGGATCATGAACCGCTCCACGACCGACTCGGCCTTGTCGATCTCGCTCTGCGGGACCATCGGCAGGCCCTGCCCGCGGGCGGACTGGGCGACGTACGACAGCGCCATGACGGCGGCGCGCGCGAGGTCGTCACGGGCGGTCTGCTCGTCGATGTCGAGCAGCGGCTTCAGACCCCACACGGGGGCGAGCATGGCGAGTGCCGACTGCACGTCGACACGGATGTCACCGGAGTGCACCGGGATGGGGAAGGGCTCGGCGGCGGGCAGGCCGGGGTTGAACGCCCCGTCGACCAGCAGGCCCCAGACGTTCCCGAAGGAGACGTGGCCCACCAGGTCCTCGATGTCGACGCCCCGGTAGCGGAGGGCTCCGCCTTCCTTGTCCGGTTCGGCGATCTCCGTTTCGAACGCGACGACCCCTTCGAGCCCGGGTACGAAGTCGGACATCAGGCGGCTCCTCAGATAGTGCGAACACGCGCGGCTCCCGGCGTGACTCGCGGTCCGGCGCGGTCATCCCCGTTGATGCCCGGCACGGCCGTCGGTCACCCGCGTGGGGACCTCCGGACCGGCCCCAAGATTTTGGCGGTTCCGGATGGCAGGCGGAAGCGTGACATACGGCACACTGTCGCAAGCACTCCTGCGGCAGGATGGCGCACGTGACCGACCAGGACATTGACCCCGCCACGATGCGCAAGCAGTACCGCTCGGAGATCGTCCACGCGGAGAGCCTCGCCGAGGACCCCATGAGGCAGTTCGCCGAGTGGTTCCAGCAGGCCGCCGACTCCCACCTCTTCGAACCGAACGCGATGGTCGTTTCCACCGCGACCCCCGACGGCCGCCCCAGCTCCCGCACGGTGCTGCTCAAACAGTTCGACGAGCGCGGCTTCGTCTTCTACACCAACTACGGATCGCGCAAGGGCCGCGAACTCGACGCCAACCGCTACGTCGCCCTGCTCTTCCCCTGGCACCCGATCGCCCGCCAGGTCATCATCACCGGCACGGCCTCCCGGATCGGCCGCGACGAGACGGCGGCGTACTTCCGCTCCCGCCCCCACGGCTCCCAGCTGGGCGCCTGGGCGAGCGAGCAGTCCCGGGTGGTCGGCTCCCGCGCCGAGCTGGACCGCCGCTACGCCGAACTCGCGGAGCGCTACCCGGAGGGGGAACAGGTCCCCGTCCCGCCGGAATGGGGTGGCATCCGGATCGTGCCCGAGGCGATGGAGTTCTGGCAGGGCCACGAGAACCGGCTCCACGACCGGCTGCGCTACGTCCTGGAGGGGGACGAGTGGCGCATCGAGCGCCTGTGCCCGTAGCTCCGCGGCGCCGGGCGGGGGCTGGGCCGGGCCGGGCCGGCCCCGTGCATCCCTGACGGGAGCCGGAACGGCGGACGAGAACAGCAGACGACCCGCGGGCTCGGGTTTCTCTCCTGCAGTGAGAGAAGCCGGCCGGACGTACCGGCGAGCCCGCGGGTCGGGTGACTGCTTGGGATTGGCGCCTGGCGATCCCGCCGGGCACCGCACTGGGTGCGTGCGACGACGGGCCCTTAGCCCGCAGCCACCTCACGCGTCCGGTTTCCGTACATTTCGGGAACCACCTCCCTTCTCGTGTACCGCCGAGCCTAGGCATCCACCCCCGCCGCCACAACCATTTATTTCCGCGGACCGTGCGAGACGCTCCGCGCCGCCCTCCGCCCGCCCACCGCCGCCCTCCGGATTCGATTCGTTCGGGGGTATTCGGGGGAATGCGGTGTGGGCTGGGTCACGTTCCAGTTGAATGATCTGACGTGCCGCACACGCGAACACCTGCAGGGGGTGCCAGGTGAGTGCTTCCGGACGGAGTGAGACCACCGACGATCTGCTCGCAGCGCTGCTGGACGGGATGGACGCGGCCTTGTGCGCGTTCGACGCCGACGGCGTGATCACGCACTGGAACCGCGAGGCCGAGCGGATCCTCGGCTGGACCGCCGCCGAGGCGGTGGGGCGCAAGGGGTTCGCCGGCTGGGCCGTGCGCGCCGCCGACGCCCAGGACGTGGAGGAGCGGCTGATGGCCGCCCAGGACGTCCCCGGACGCCAGGTGCACGAGTTCGCCCTGCTGACCAAGGAGGGCGGGCGGGTGCTCGTACGGACCCAGTCCGCCGGGGTGCCCGGGGCGGACGGGAAGCCCGCCGGGGTCTACTGCGCCTTCAGCGAGGTCCACGCACAGATCGACCTGGAACGGTCCATCGCGCTCAGCGAGGCGCTCATGGACGACGCCTCGTGGGGCGTGGTCCTCGTCGACGTGGACCTGCGCCCGGCCGTGGTCAACGCCCATGCCGCCCGCGCCTTCGGTTCGGGGCGCACCGCCCTGCTCGGCCGGCCGCTCGGGGAGCTGCTGGCCCAGGGCGTCGAGGAGCTGGAGGGCACCCTCCAACACGTGCTCGCCGAGGGGGCCCCGCCGGAGCCCGTCGAGCTGTGGGTGTCCGTGCGCACCCCGGAAGGGGTGCGGCGACGGTGCTGGCGCTCGGGCTTCCTGCGCCTGGGCTCCCCGCTGGCGGAGGAGCCGGTGCCGCTCGGCGTCGGCTGGCTCTTCCAGGACATCACCGAGGCCCGACAGGCCGCGCTGGACACGGCGCAGCTGCGGTTCCGCTCCAGCCAGCTGCACCGCTCGGGCCGGGCCGCCGCCGAGTGCGAGGACCCGGCCGAGGCAGCCGCCGTACGACTGGACTTCGCGCTCGCCGGCTTCGCGGAGCACGCGCTGCTCGACGTACTGGAGCAGTCGGCCGATCCGGACCGGCAACGGCTCGTACGGGTGGCCGCGTCGCCACCGCTGCTGCCTGGGGCGGGCGCGCTCCCGGCCCGGTACGACGCCGGGCACCCGGCGCTACAGGCGCTGGACCGGATCGGCTCGGTGCGCACCAGCGCCCCGCGCGGGCAGGCGGCCGAGGCCTGGGCGCGGGACCGGCAGTGGCCGCAGGGCGCGGCGCACGTCCTGTGCACGGTGCTGCGCAGCCGCGGGCGGACCCTGGGGGTGCTGACCTTCGTACGGGGAGCCTCACGGGCTGCGTTCGAGCAGGCGGACGCGGTGTACGCGGAGGAGGTGGCGGCCCGGGTCGCGGCCGATCTCGACCTGACCGGGGCCTGAGCGGGTCCGGGTAGGTCCGGGCGGCGGGCTGGTGCCGGAAGCGGCGGGCTAGTGGCGGAAGAAGATGCGGTCCCCGTACTCCTGGAGGACGCGACCGTTCCATTCGTGGCCGCCGTCGACGTTGCCCGAGCGCAGCAGCGGCGGCTCCATCCCGCGAGCGGCTAGTTCGCCGGCCGCCGCCGCCATCACGGCCTGCATGATCGCGCTGGTCACGACGGTGGAGGCGGGTGCGAAGGGTGCGTCGATGCCGTCGAGGCTCAGCTCGGCGTCACCGACCGCGATCTTGCTGTCGAGGACGATGTCGCAGTGGTCCTTGAGGAAGGTGCCGGATACGTGCCGCGACTTGGTCTCCGTCGCGTACGCCACCGAGGTCACACCGATGACCTTCAGGCCGATGGCGCGGGCGTTCATGGCCATCTCGACCGGCAGGGCGTTGCGCCCGGAGAGGGAGATGATCACGAGGACGTCGCCCTCGGCGGCCGGGCTGCTGTCCAGGACGGCCCCGGCGAGCCCGTCGACCCGCTCCAGGGCGCTGCCGAGGGTGGCCGGCATGACGTCGATGCCCACGGTGCCGGGGACGGCGAGGAAGTTCATCAGTGCGAGCCCGCCGGCCCGGTAGACCACGTCCTGGGCGGGCAGCGAGGAGTGCCCGGCGCCGAAGGCGAAGAGCCGGTTCCCGGCGGCGACGGCGTCGGCGATGACGGCTGCGGCTGCGCCGATGTGCGCCGCCTCCTCGTTCCGCACCCGCTCCAGGAGGCCGATCGCGGCGTCGAGGAACTGACCGGCCAGCTTGCTCTCGCTCATGCGCCGAAGGCCCTTCCAGAGGTGGGGTGCGTCCGTGTCCGCCGCTCACCGTGCGGTCTGGACCAAGGGCGTGTCAATACGAACGTCAATCCCGGGGCGAAAGGTGCCGGGGGATGTCCGGCCGATACCGTCGCGCTGCCCGCGGGGCCTCAAGGGCAGGGCTTGATGTCAGGCACGGGACGGTTGTCGGTGCGATGCGTCAGAATTGGGGGCAGGGCCAGCGCACGCTATCCGAGGGGCACGAATGTCCGGACTGATCGATACCACGGAGATGTATCTCCGCACCATCCTCGAACTTGAAGAGGAAGGCGTGGTCCCCATGCGCGCCCGTATCGCGGAGAGGCTCGACCAGAGCGGCCCGACGGTGAGCCAGACGGTGGCGCGCATGGAGCGGGACGGCCTGGTGGCCGTGGCGAGCGACCGGCACCTGGAGCTGACGGAGGAGGGGCGGCGGCTGGCCACGCGCGTGATGCGCAAGCACCGGCTCGCGGAATGCCTGCTCGTCGACGTCATCGGCCTGGAGTGGGAGCAGGTGCACGCCGAGGCCTGTCGCTGGGAGCACGTGATGAGCGAGGCGGTGGAGCGGCGAGTGCTGGAGCTGCTGCGCCACCCGACCGAGTCGCCGTACGGGAACCCGATCCCGGGGCTGGAGGAGCTGGGCGAGAAGGCCGAGGCGGACCCCTTCCTGGAGGACGGCATGGTGAGCTTGTCGGAGTTGGCCCCGGGCCCGGACGGCAAGACGGTGGTCGTGCGCCGGATCGGCGAGCCGATCCAGACGGACGCCCAGTTGATGTACACGCTGCGGCGGGCGGGCGTGCAGCCCGGCTCGGTGGTCAGCGTGACCGAGTCCCCGGGCGGTGTGCTGGTCGGCAGCGGTGGCGAGGCTGCCGAGCTGGACTCGGAGGTCGCCTCGCACGTGTTCGTGGCCAAGCGCTGACCACACGCGGCGCAGCGCGGTGAAGGGTCGTGAGATCACCCGTCCTGGGGTACCCCGGGCGGGTCGCGTCGCGTAGGCGCCACGTGTGCCGGGTTCGCGAGGTGCGAGTGCACGATCCGTGCGGAGGTGGGGGCGGTGAAGTGGGCGGTGATGTGGGCGGTCCCGGCGCCTTGCGGCGCCGGGACCGGTCCTCCCCTGTGCTGACCTGGAGCCCCGAGCTCTCAAGGTCATCCCCGCGGACCGTCTTCCCCGAGCGGCCCGCCTCCCTGTTGAAAGGATCTCCCTCGGCCGTGGCGGTCAATCCTTGAGGAAGGTCACTCGAAAGAGCGGTGTTGGAGGCGAGAACCCTGTTTTCGAATACGGGTTCGATACTCTGGCCGTGAGCGAAGGGGGTGCATCTGCGGTGGTACAGCGCATCGATGTAACAGGAGCCGACGGCGTACGCCTGGCCGCATGGGAGTTCCGGGAAGCCGCCGCCACCGCACCCCCGGATCCCGAAGCGCCCCGGGTGCTGTTACTCCACGGCCTGATGGGCCGTGCCTTCCACTGGGCCGGCACCGCCCGCTGGCTCGCCGGGAACCGTCGCGTCGTGGCCCTCGACCAGCGCGGCCACGGCCTCAGCGCCCGCCCGCCGGCCGGCCCGTGCCTTTCGACCTCCCTGGGCCGCGAGGCCTTCGTGGCCGATGCCGAGGCCGTCATCGAACAACTCGACCTGGCTCCCGTGACCCTGATCGGCCATTCCATGGGCGCCCTCACCGGTTGGCAACTGGCCGCCCGCCGACCGGACCTGGTCGAAGCCCTGGTGATCTGCGACATGCGCGCCTCCGCCCTCGGCGAGGCCTCCCAGCAGGAATGGGAGGAATGGTTCCACTGCTGGCCCCTGCCCTTCCCCACCCAGGACGCGGCCCGCCGCTGGTTCGGCGAGGACGATCCCCGGGTGGACCGTCCCGACCCCGGCCGCGGAGCCTTCTTCGCCGAGGTGATGCACCGGGCTCCGGACGGCTGGCGCCCCCTGTTCTCCCGCCGCCAGATGCTGACGGCCCGTGAGACCTGGGTCCACGACGCGCACTGGGAGGAACTGGCCCAGGTCCGCTGCCCGACCCTGGTCGTCCGGGGCCTCGACGGCGAGCTGGGCCGCGCGGAGGCCCAGGAGATGGTCCGTGTCCTCCCGGCCGGCCAGTACGCCGAGATCCCCGATGCGGGCCACTACCTCCACTACGACCAACCGGCGGCCTGGCGCGCCGTCCTCGAACCCTTCCTGGAGGGCGTCCGGGCGGTGTCGTGACCCCGGGCGGTGTCATGACTCCGGGCGGTGTCATGACTCCGGCCGCGCCGTCCGCCCCGGGCCGTCCCCCCGCCCCCGCCGTCCCGGCCGTCCCCCCGCCCGGCTCGTCTCCTCCGCCCCGGGACGTCCCCTCCGCCCCGGCCGTCCCCTCCGTACGACGACGAGGAGGGGACGGCGGGCCGTCGCCCCCCGCCCCCTCCCGTACGGGGATGGGTTCCCGCTCAGCCCTTGCTGACCGCCAGCAGGATCTCCGGCAGCTTCCGGGCCACCGTCGGCGCCGCCAGGCGCAGGCCCGACCAGGCCGCCAGGGTGCCCCAGGCCACGCCCAGCGGGAGCACGATCCAGGTGAGGGACGTGTGGTCCGCCACGTTGAGGTAGATCGTCAGGACGATCACCGGGGCGCAGATCACCGCCGATGCCAGCATGCCGCCGAAGATGCCCGCCCAGGCGAGGCCGCCCTGGCCCGGGACGACGTTCTTGAAGGCGCCGTCCGTCGGGATCGAGTACGGGAAGCGGGCCGAGGCCAGCGCGCCTGTGCACAGCATCGAGCCCAGCAGGGCCAGGGCCAGCCCGAGTGCCGCCGGGAAGCCACCCCAGTTGTGCACGAGCGCTGCCGTGACCGTCGTGACCAGGAGCGTGTACGGGACCGTGATCAGGGCCAAGGCGTATGCGCGGGCCCGCAGCTCCGCGTACGCCTCCCGCGGGGTCGAGATGGTCTGCGCGACCATCCAGAACGCCGAGGTGTCCTGCCCGAACTGGTTGTACATCTGCATGCCGAGCATGCCCGCGCCGAAGCAGGCCAGGTACACCGAGCCCGTGCCCTGAAGGGCGTTGAAGACCGGCACGATCAGACCGACCGCCAGGGCCGTCACCCAGGCCGACTTCGTCTTCGGGTCGCGGACCACGTACCGCAGCGTGCGCTGCACGACCGCGCCCGTACGCCCGGCCGGCAGGAACGACCAGGCGCCGCCGCCCGCCGACTCCCGCCGCGCCGAAGGCTTCGCCGCCGCGATCGTCGAACCGTCCGGGGTGACCATCAGCTTGGTCAGGCTCCGCTCCCAGAACCACAGCAGGAGGGCCACGGCGATGACGGTCAGGGCCAGTTGGGCCGCCGCCACGGCGTACGACCCCTTGCTCGCCGAGTCCACCATGCCGACGGCCGTCGCGGGCGGCAGCCACCGCACCACGGCCTCGACCGGCTCCAGCCGGTCCAGGCCGCCGGCCTCGAACAGGCGCTGACTGGCGAAGTTCGCCACCTGTGCGCCCACGCCGATCAGCAGGCCGCTGAGCAGCGCGAGGTCACGCCCCTTGCGGCTGGTCAGCAGCCGCACGTTGGCCGTGGCCACCGCGCGGGCCAGGGTGACGCAGCCCAGCAGGAGGAGGGGGGCGGCCACGACGGCGGCCACCGCACCCGCCGTGCCCCGCGCGACGGCCACCACCGAGCCGATGGCCAGGCACAGCGTGAACAGTGGACCGATGCCGACCAGCGAGGACGCCAACAGGGCCCGGACGAGCGGACGCGGGCGCAGCGGGAGCATGACCAGCCGGCTCGGGTCGAGCGTTTCGTCCCCGGTGGGGAAGAACAGCGGCATGAACGTCCAGCCGAGCGCCAGGATCGCGGCCAGCAGGACGACGGCCGTGCCCGCGTGCGCGTTCCCGTGCAGCATCGCGAGGCCGAGCATGGCGAAGCAGGCGACCACCAGCGCGAACGCCAGCGAGCCGAAGTAGGCGGCCTTGCGCTTCGACGAGCCCTTGAGGCCGTTGCGCAGCAGCGAGAGCTTGAGGCGGACGAAGATCCGGGTCGGATCGACGGCAGGAGCCGGGGCCGGGAGCGGAGTCGGAGCCGGGGAGGCCGTGGCGGCGGAGGCGACGGCGCTCATCGGGCGGCCTGCCCGCCGCCGAGCCAGTCCAGGGACCGGCCCGCGTCGCGCCCACCCGCGCCGACCAGCTCCAGGAACGCGGCCTGGAGCGAGGGCGCGTCGCCCCGTACGTCGGCCAGCGGGCCCGCAGCGCGGATCCGACCGGCGGCCATGACGGCGACCCAGTCGCACAGAGACTCGACCAGTTCCATGACGTGGGAGGAGAAGACGACCGTGGCTCCGGACGAGGTGTAGCGTTCCAGCACCCCGCGGATGGTCTGCGCCGACACCGGGTCCACGCCCTCGAACGGCTCGTCGAGGAACAGCACTTCGGGGTTGTGCAGCAGGGCGGCAGCCAGGCCGATCTTCTTCCGCATGCCCGTCGAGTAGTCCACGACCAGCTTGTGCTGCGAGCCCGCGAGGTCGAGGACCTCCAGCAGCTGCGTCGCCCGCTTGTCGGTCTCCTCGCCCGGCAGCCCGCGCAACCGGCCCATGTAGCCGAGCAGTTCGCGCCCCGACAGCCGCTCGAACAACCGCAGCCCCTCCGGCAGCACGCCGATTCGCGACTTCACCTCGACCGGGTCGCTCCACACGTCGTGCCCGGCGACGAAGACCCGCCCCATGTCGGGACGGAGCAGCCCGGTCACCATCGACAGCGTCGTCGTTTTGCCCGCCCCGTTCGGGCCGACCAGGCCGATGAACTGTCCTGCGGGCAGCTCCAGGTCGATCCCCGCGACCGCGACCTGCTCACCGAAGCGCTTCCACAGCCCCTCGACCCGTACCGCTGCCCGTCCGGTGGACGGCGCCGGTCGCGCGCCGCCCGTTCCGTCCGCCCCGCCCGTCGCATGTGCCTGGTCCGGCATGCGCCTGCCTCTCGTTACGTCCCCGTGGTCCTACGTTCCTCACGATAGGAGGAGGGGGAGAGGCCGGGCAGTTACTTATGTCATGAGTTTCGGGTCAGGAATGTCCCTCTCCTGACCTGCGGTGTTCCACGGCTACGCGTCACGGGGTGCGGCGGTCCCGGTCGGACGCGGCCTCGCGCCCGCACGCGTACGCCAGCGCGGCGATCAGCTCCTCGGTGTCCGGCAGCCACCGGTTCGCCGGCGTGGGACGGCGCGCCCACTGGACCGCGCCCCGGCCGCCGAAGCGGGTGGGCGGGGCGGCCACGTACTCGCCCTCGCCCCGGGCGACCAGGTCGAGGGAGGCGGGCGACCAGCCGAGCTTGCGCACCAGGTCCGGAACCTTCGCCCCGGCGCCCGGCAGGACGAAGAACAGCATCCGGTGTTCGGGTGTCAGGGCGACCGGCCCGATGGTGTGCTCCATCCGCTCCAGCCGTGCCAGCGCCAGGAATCCGGCGGAGTCCGGCACGTCGAGCGCGTCGAACGTCCGGCCCGTCGGCAGCAGGATCGAGGCCCCGGGATGCTTCGCCCAGATCCGCCGCACCTGGACCGCGCTGCCCGTGGCCTGCGCCGCCCAGTCCTTCACCGCGGGGTGCGCGCCCGGCGCCGCGCAGTCCTCCGCCCCGCAGGAACAGACCTCCCGCCCGTTCCCGGACTCCAGCCAGGTGCCGGCGAAGACGTCCCAGTGCCGTTCTTCCGCGTACCGCACGGCATGGTCGAGCAGCTGCTCGCTGCGCTGCTTGGGGATGGGTGCGGTCTCCGTGACTCCCATGGTCTCTTCCACGCCCATCACAACTCTCGGGGTCACCCGGGGTTACGGGCGTCAACCGGCTGGTGGGCGGAGCATCGATCCTGCATACGGGGCGCACTGGTGCATGGGTGGGGGCGCGTAGGAGGTCGGGGCGCTGGAGTTGGGTAGCGACACGACGCAGAGCGGATGATTCTCCGCACATCAGGCGGGAAGTGATCATTCCAACGCTCACCCGCGGTTACTGGGGGTTTTCATGGCAGCCAGGCCTCTCGTCGCGCGCCAGCCGAATGAACGGCTACAGGCGCTCATCCAGGAAGCCGGGTGCTCGAACGCCGGGCTCGCCCGGCGCGTCAACATGTGCGGGGCCGAACACGGCCTCGATCTCCGTTACGACAAGACCTCCGTGGCCCGCTGGCTGCGAGGCCAGCAGCCGCGCGGTCGGGCCCCCGGCATCATCGCCGAGGCCATCGGACGCAAACTCGGCCGGACCGTCACCATCGACGAGATCGGCATGGCCAACGGGAAGAACCTCGCCTCCGGCATCGGCCTCCAGTTCTCCCCGACCGTCCTCGGCGCCATCGAGCAGGTCAGCGAGCTGTGGAGGAGCGACGTCGGCCGCCGCGACTTCCTGTCCGGGTCGAGCGTGGCCGCCTCGGCACTCGTCGAACCGAGTCGCGACTGGCTGATCACCGGCGCCGACGTGCAGGTGGCGCGCAGCGGTGGCGCCCGTGTCGGGATGCCGGACGTGGAGGCGGTGCGGGCGACCACCGAAGCGCTCAAGGACCTCGACCACCGCTTCGGCAGCGGGCACGTCCGGCCCGTCGTCGTGCACTACCTCAACTCCGTGGTGTCCGGGCTGCTCGGGGGCTCGTACCGGGAGCCGGTGGGCCGGGCCCTGTTCGCGGCGGTGGCCCGGCTGACGGAGCTGGCCGGCTACATGGCGGTGGACACCGGCCAGCCGGGCCTGGCGCAGCGCTACTACATCCAGGCGCTACGGCTGGCGCAGGCGGCCGGGGACAGGGCGTACGGGGGCTACGTCCTCGCGGCGTCCATGAGCCACCTCGCCGCCGAGCTCGGCAACCCGCGGGAGATCGCACAGCTTGCGCGGGCCGCGCAGGAAGGGACGCGCGGGCAGGTCACCCCGCGGGTAGAGGCGATGTTCTACGCCGCGGAGGCGCGCGGGCACGCGCTGTTGGGCGACACCCGGGCCACGGCGGTGCTGTCCTCGCGGGCGGTGACCGCACTGGAGCGGGCGGAGCCGGAGTCGGGGGACGACCCCGTGTGGATCCGGCACTTCGACCGGGCGTACCTCGCGGACGAACTGGCCCACTGTCACCGGGACCTGGGCCAGGCCGACGCAGCGGCCAGGCAGGCGGAGGAGGCGCTGCGGGGCCTCCCGGAGGGCAAGGCCCGCCGCCGGGCGATCGGGCTGCTGCTGTTGGCGGCGGCACAGGTGCAGCAGCGGGAGGTGGAGCAGGCGTGCCAGAGCGCCACGCAGGCGGCAGAGCTGCTGTCGGGGCTGCGCTCGAACCGGGGGTCGGAGTACCTGGACGACTTCCGGGCGCGCCTGGACCCCTACCGGGACGAGCCGGCGGCCCGCGAATTCACCGCCCGCCTGGAGGTGGTGGCCTGAGGCGTGTCTCGTGGATCACGGCCTCGCCCACGGGACACGTCCTGGTCCACGCCAGGTTCCAGGTGTAGACCAGGATCCCGGCCGGGCCCGTATCGCCAATGCGGCACCGAACACGGCTGCCGCGTCTGTCCTGTTCTCGGACCGTCTGCGTGGCACTGCACCGAGCTCGGGTCACAGTGGTGTGCGCCGGTGCGGGGACAGGTGGGCCTGACGGGAACGGGGCGGGACCGGGTAGCGTGAGCCGACGGTTTCCGTAGTTTCGGAGTAGTCGGCGAAGGAGTCCCGGTGACGGAGAGCGGACAGGGGAGCGGCAAGCACGCGGCCCCACAGGCCGGTGCGCCGTGGGGGCCCGATCCGGCGTACCCGCAGCCCGCCCAGCCCCCGCAGCCCCCGCAGGACCCGGGGCAGCCCGCATGGGGGCCGACGCCCGGCCACGTGCTGGGCCCCGGGTACGAGGGGCCGGGCGAGCCGCACGGGTACGGCTATCCGCCGCTGCCCGAGGCGGCGACGCAGTACATTCCGCCGGTTCCGGCTGGGCCCGCGCATGACGAGGCGGCGACGCAGTACATTCCGCCGGTTCCGGCTGGGCCCGCGCATGGCGAGGCGGCGACGCAGTACATTCCGCCGGTTCCGGCTGGGCCCGCGCATGACGAGGCGGCGACGCAGTACATTCCGCCGGTTCCGGCTGGGCCCG
>NZ_JBEXQA010000011.1:0-46969 GCF_040612395.1 Streptomyces sp. NPDC006430 | reverse complement strand
GCGCATGACGAGGCGGCCACGCAGTACATACCGCCCGTCACCGACGGGTTCGACGCCCTCTTCCGTGAGGACGCCGCCGACGCCGGTCACACGCAGCAGTTGCCTCCGGTACAGGAGCCGGTGCTGCGGCAGCCGCCGCCGCGGGGGTATCCGCCCCGCGGGCAGCGGCCCGTACCGGGCCAGGCGCAGCCCCAGCCCCAACAGTTCCAGCCGCACCTGCAGTACGCACCGCCGCCGCCCCCGCCCGAGACTCCGCGGCGGGTGCCGCCCGGCGTGATCGCCGCCGTCGTCATCGGCCTGGCCGTCGTCGGGCTCGGCGTCGGTGCCCTGCTCAGCGACGGCAAGGCGCAGAACAACGACCCCGCCGCCGTCGCCGCCACCCCCAGCGCCGGGAGTTCGGCCGCGGCCGGCGGCGAGGCTCCGGTGGATCCGGCCCGGTCCCAGGCCGTCCAGCTGGACAAGCTCCTCGCGGACAGCAACGACAGTCGCGCCTCCGTGATCCGTGCCGTCGACGACATCAAGGGCTGCCGCAACCTCGGCCAGGCGGCCAGCGATCTGCGCGACGCGGCCCGCCAGCGCGAGGAGCTCGTCACCCGCCTCCAGGACCTCAAGATGGACCAGCTTCCGGACAACGCGAAGTTGGCTGCCGCCCTCACCAAGGCCTGGCAGTCGTCCGCGGCGGCCGACAACAGCTACGCGTCCTGGGCGGACGACGTGGCTGGCGAGAAGAAGGGCTGCAAGGACGGGCAGGCCAAGTCCACCGGCAACGCGTCCGACGGCAACAAGGCGAGCGGCGAGGCGACCCGGGCGAAGGAGTCGGCCGCGACCATGTGGAACACGATCGCGGCCAAGTACGGCCTCACCAAGCGGGACAAGTCCCAGCTCTAGAAGGGGTAGGTACGGGGGCGGGGGTCATGCCGCGCGAGGGGCCTGTTCCAGGGTCTGGGTCATGTCCATCGACTGCTCGCCCTGCTGGGCGACGAGCCGGCCCGCCTGGACGACCTGGAAGGTGACCCGCCCGTTCACGATGCGCGGGAAACCGGCGACGGCGCGCATGTCCTTGTAGCGCCAGCTCAGGTCCGGGGTCAGGCCGCCGGTCTTGACGGGTTCCGACTGGTTCAGGGTGCGGGCCACCTTGCGCGCGGTGATCTCGTCTCCGGGCTTGAAGCGCTTCAGGGTCTCGTTCAGCACGGTGTACGCGATCCAGGTGGTCTGCGTGCCGCTGTCGTCCGGGTCCACGGAGTCGTTGCCGAAGGCGTACTCGGCGATCACCTTCCGCATCGGCTCCCACAGCGGATCGGCTGCCACCGGGTACCAGCTGGTGAGGTAGGCGCCCTCGAAGGGGCTCTCCTTGCCGCCGGTGCGGTCGACCAGTGCCTGGCTGACACTGCCCAGCACCGAGGAGATCTGCGGGTTCTTGTGCTTGTCGTCGGCCCGGCGGAAGGCGTCGAAGAACGTCTCCGTGCGCTGGCCGAGCACGGCCGTCACACAGCCCCGGTCCTTCCCGCCGGAGGACGTGGCGAGTGCCTCGCGGGCCTGCGGCACGTAGTCCGCGGAGTCTTCCGCGGCCTGGATGTCCTCGGCCTCGGGCATCTTGTTGGCCTTGAGTCCGGCATTGAGCAGGACGGGCAGGGAGTCGCCCGCGAGGGTGTCGGGGCGGACGATGGCCACCTGGCTGCAGGCCCGGCCCAACTGGTGTCCGGCGCCGGCGAGCAGCACGGGCTGGCCGCCGTTGACGGGGTAGGAGAGGGTGCTCTGGAACTCCTCGGAGGAGACCCCGTAGCCGCCGATGAAGGGGATGCCTTCGGACTCCAGCGGGGCCATGAAGGCGCGTCCGTGCTGGCTGTACGAGCCGACGACCGCGACGGCCTTCTCGGCGATGGCCTTGCGGGCGCATTCGGCTGCGCCGTTCGCCGTGTTCTTCTCGTTGCAGGTCAGGACGCGCAGCTTGCGGCCGTTGATGCCGCCCTTGGAGTTGACCCAGGCCTCGTAGGCTTTGGCCATGCCGGGCATTCCCGGCATGTTGGTCGCCTTGGTGTCCTGTGGTGCGAACGTCATGACCGTGATGGTGTCCCCGGGGCTCGTCGAGCCCCCGGGGAGCACCCCACATCCGACGAGGAGACATGCACCCATCGCCGTTGCCGTCACGGTGCGGGGGAAGCGTGCTGTGTGCCGTTCGGTCATGTTGATGCACGCTTCCGCCCCGCGGGTAACTGAGGTGTGAGGGAGGAGCAACAGTGGGTGACGGCCGGGTTAAATACTGGGGTCACTCGGGGCGGGGTCCGGGCGGGATGCGGTGACGCACAGGTGCTTCAAGATCACGCAAGTGGTGAACGTACGATCGAATGCGTGACATTCGCCCAAGGTTCGAAGAACTCTTCCCGCCGAGGTGGCCGCTCCTCCACCATGGGCGGCATGCCCCTGAACGACATGCCGTGGTGGCGCTGGCGCAGCAACGTGCGCTCGGCGCTCCACATGCTTTCCGATCCGGTCTTCCATGAGGAGACCTGGCTCGCCGGCGTCGAGGGATACGGGGACGTCACCGACGCCGTGTACCGGCTCGTCGAGGACACCTGGCTCGACAGCTGGTCCGCCGAGAAGTACGTCGGCACGATCTTCCGCGACTCCCAGGAGGCCACGCTCGTGGACCTCGCGGTGCTGCGGGTGCTGCGGATCCTGCACCAGGTCGGCCCCGACGCCGCAGTTTCGGCTTACCTGGAGCACCACGCCTGGCCCGAGGCGGTGCGCGCCGCGCGAGAGGCGCACGTACGGCTGGCGAGCGCGGACGGGGACGATCCGGACGCTGCCCCGCGGTCGCTGGAAGTGCTGAGGATCCTCACCCGCGCAGTATGAAAGGCTGTGGGGTCATGAGCGACGACCCGCAGCCCCAGGCCCCCGAACAGTACGTACTGACCCTGTCCTGCCCCGACAAGCAGGGCATCGTGCATGCCGTGTCCAGTTACCTCTTCATGACCGGATGCAACATCGAGGACAGCCGCCAGTTCGGCGACCACGACACCGGCCTCTTCTTCATGCGGGTCCACTTCTCGGCCGAGGCGACGGTGACCGTGGAGAAACTGCGGGCCAGCTTCGCCGCCATCGGTGACTCGTTCCGGATGGACTGGCAGATCCACCGCTCCGACGAGCGCATGCGCATCGTGCTGATGGTGTCGAAGTTCGGCCACTGCCTGAACGACCTGCTGTTCCGTACGCGGATCGGGGCGCTGCCGGTGGAGATCGCGGCGGTGGTCTCGAACCACACCGACTTCGAGGAACTCGTCCGCTCGTACGACATCCCCTTCCACTACATCCCGGTGACGAAGGAGACGAAGGCGCAGGCGGAGGCCCAGGTCCTGGAGCTGGTGCGCGCCGAGAACGTGGAGCTGGTGGTTCTGGCGCGGTACATGCAGGTGCTGTCGGACAACCTGTGCAAGGAGTTGAGCGGGCGGATCATCAACATCCACCACTCCTTCCTGCCGAGCTTCAAGGGCGCGAAGCCGTACCACCAGGCGCACGCGAGGGGCGTGAAGCTGATCGGTGCGACCGCGCACTACGTGACGGCCGACCTGGACGAGGGCCCGATCATCGAGCAGGAGGTCGAGCGGGTGGGCCACGAGGTGACGCCGGACCAGCTGGTGGCGATCGGGCGCGACGTGGAATGCCAGGCGCTGGCGCGAGCGGTGAAGTGGCACAGCGAGCACCGCGTGCTGCTGAACGGCGCCCGCACGGTCGTCTTCGCGTAGCCGCGCCCCGGGCCCCGGGCCTCCGCCCACCCCTTCCGGGCCCTGCTGTCGGCCCCGTCGGCGATCGCGGAAGAGGCCCGGCAGGGCCGGGCACCGGACGCCGCGGGCCCACCGGCAAAGCTCTCCGGCCCCAGCGCCTAGAGGCGGCTCAGGGAGGCTGCGGCGAAGAGGACGTCACGGATCGCCTCGCGGTCGCCGTGCTGGCCCACGGCCGCCTCCTCCGGCGAGATGTGGCCCGCCGCCAGCTGGCAGAACTCGGCGCCGTCCAGTGCGATCTGCGCCACCGTGTGTTCCGGTGAGGGCTTCGCCGCCGGGGAGTCCAGGGCGATGTCCCAGCTGCCGCCGCCCGCCCCCTCGATCTCCAGGTGCAGGGTCCGGCCGGGTGCGCCCGCCGCGACCAGTCCGCGGGCCGGGGCCGCGAGGCCCGCCCGGCGCCGGTGGGCCAGCGCGCTCGGCAGGAGCCGGGCCGCCAGGTCGATCATCTGGTTCAGATGGGGCCCGGAGGGCGGGTCGTACGGGTAGTGCACCGCCTCCGCGATGTCCCACGCGTGCACCCAGCACTCGAAGGCCCGTTCCAGGAAGGCGTCCCCGAGCGGCAGCGCGAAGGCCCCGTAGTGCACGGACAGTTCCGCCACGCCCCGACCGGCGAACGATACCGTCCGCACCAGCGTGTGGCCCTGTTCCCGCCACGGCTCACGGACCTGCCGGCTGATCGGTTGCCCGGCAGAGCTCCAGTAGCGCTCCGTACGGCTCGTGGCGTCCGTCGGCGCGTCCGGGCCCAGCGGGTCGTCGAGTCCCAGCGCCGCCGCGATCAGCCCGTCCACCGTGAGCAGGTGTCCGATCACACCGGCCACGGTGGTCCGGCGCGACCGCTGCCGTTCCTCCTCGAACCACTTCAGCGGCACCGGGGTCTGCCACTCCGCGTCGCCGAAGTCCCGCAGCAGCGCGTCCAGCCGCGCCGTCTCGGTGTCGTACGGGCTCGCCCACGCCGGCAGCGGGATGCGGGCCGGCCGCTTGCCGAGGCAGTCCTCCAGCACCCGCGACCGCAGCAGCGGCTTGAGGTCCAGGCTTTCCTCCGGGTGCAGCAGCCCCACGGCGTCGCGCAGCCGCAGTGCCTCCTCCGCGCAGGGCGCGCACTCGGTGAGGTGGTCCTCCACGGCCTGCGTCTCCTCGGCGGAGCACGCGGACAACGCCCACGCGCCGAGCAGGGACTTGAGCACCCCGTGGGACCGCGGAGGCGGCGCCGGCGCGGCAGGGGGCGGCGGGAGGGGCTGCGGCGCGTGCCGCGGGTCGAGGTCGTCGGCGGCCCCGCGCGGACCCGGTATGCGGGCCGAACGGCCGGGCGGCAGCTCCTCGTAACCGTCGTCGGGCGACTCGGCGGGACCGTTCATCGGGGCGTTCCGTATCCAGGGGGGCCGTATCCGGGCGCAGCGGTGTCCTCATGCGGGAGGACGTGGGCGCTCGACAGCAGCTGGAGCCCCAGGCGCAGTCGCCGCCGGGCCTCGTCCTCACTGATCTGGAGGTCGGCTGCGGCCTGCCGGTAGTCGCGGCGCTTGAAGTACGCGAGTTCCAGGGCGGCCCGCAGCGGCGCGGGCATGGACGTGACGATGTAGTCCGCGCGGGCGGCGGTACGGGCGCTGCGCACCTTCTGTTCGAGTTCCTCGTGCGAGCCGCGGCCCAGTTCTGCCTGGCGCAGTCGGGCCACGGCCTGGCCCTGGGCGATCCGGGCGACCCAGGAACGCATGGAGCCCTGTTTGGGGTCGTACGCGTCCGGGTTCTCCCAGATGTAGCCGAACACCTCGCGGGTGATCCGGTCCGCCGCCTTCTCGTCGCCGAGGACCCGGTGCGCCAGGCTGTGCACGAGCGAGGCGAAGCGGTCGTACAGCTCCCCGAGCGCGGCGGCTTCGCCGCGGGCGAGGCGCTGTTGCATGCGGCGGTCCCAGCGCGGTGGTACGTCCTTCGGCATAGCTGCCCCCAGCCGTGTGTTGACCCAACGAATGTAATGGCCACGGGGCGATCGCGCCCGTTTTGGGGGAAGCTCGCGCTGGGCGAGTGCCCTGCGTGATAGGGGCGTTGCGGGTTGTGCACCGTGGGGCGGTTCGCGGCACAGGGGTACGGGTGTACGCGCCCCGCCGCGCTTCCCGTGCGCGGGTTCGATGCGGCCACCTCCTTGATGACTTCGCTTAACGTGTCGGCCACGTAGGCCTTACGCTCCTGGCTTGTCTTGAACTGCACCCCACCGCACACGTGAAGGCGGAACGCCGAATATGGACAGCGCAGAATACGAGCGCAAGATCGCCGCCCGATTCGCCACCTTCGACCAGGACGGGAACGGCTATATCGACCGGGAGGACTTCAGCGTGGCTGCGAAGGCGGTGCTGGCCGAATTCGGCACCACCGCACGGTCGGACAAGGGCCAGGCCGTCTTCGCAGGCGCGGAGGCGTTCTGGCAGGGCATGGCCGGGATCGCCGACGTCGACGGGGACCAGCGGGTGACCCGCGAGGAGTTCATCACCGGGGCGGCGAAGCGACTGCGGGACAACCCGCAGCGGTTCGCCGAGATCGCGCGCCCGTTCCTGCGCGCGGTGATCGCGGTGGCGGACGAGGACGGCCGCGGTGCGACCCCGACGGCGGCGGCCCGTGTCCTGCGCGTCCTGGGCATCGCGCCGGAGACGGCCGGCCAGGTCGCGACGGCCCTGGACGGGGACGGCGACGGTCGCCTCTTGGAGGACGAGGTCCTGTCGGCCTTCGCGGGCTACTGCGGTGTGGAGGCCCCCGACGCGTAGCCTGCGCTCCAGGTCCTCGGAGCACCGTTCGGCCGGCGTGCCGCACGGTGCTCCGTCCCGCGATCGCAACCTCCTGCTGCCCACGGCACAAGGAGGCGGCGGCTTCGACGGGAGACCCTTCAGTCGACGTGCCGGCCCGGTCCGTGGCCCTGCGCGAAGCGTTCGCGGAGCTTGTACTTCAGGACCTTGCGCAGGGCGTCGTTGCGCGGGAGGGCGTCGACCAGCTCCAGTTGTTCCGGGAGTTTGTGGGGGGCCAGGCCCTGGGCGCGGAGATGGGACGTCAGCTGCGGCAGGGTCAGGGGCAGCGTGCCCGGGGGCTGTTCCACCACCGCGCAGACGCGTTCGCCGCGCTCCGGGTCCGGGAGTCCGATCACGGCCACGTCGCCGATGCCCGGGAGCAGGTGCAGGAGGTCCTCGATCTCCTTCGCAGAGATGTTCTCGCCCTTGCGGATGATGACGTCCTTGCTGCGGCCGGTGAGGACCAGGTAGCCGTCCTGCGTCAGGTGGCCGAGGTCGCCGGTGATCAGGTAGCCGTCGGCGTCGAAGACCTCCGCCGAGTGGTCCGGGTTCAGGTAGCCCCGGCAGACGGCCTCGCCGCGCAGCCGGACCTCGCCGTCCGTGTCCGGGGGCAGCGGAGTGCCGTCCGCGGTCGTGATGCGGATCGACATGCCCGCCGGTGGGCGGCCCTCGGTCGTGGCGAGTCGTTCGGGGGTGTCGTCCGGGGAGCCCATGGTGATCATCGGGACCTCGGTCATGCCATAGCCGTGGGTCAGCTGGCAGCCCATTTCGCGGACCACCGCGTGGTAGATCTCGGGCGGCTTCGGGGCCCCGCCGCCCGCGAGGAGGCGCAGGGTGGGGATGAGCGGGGTCGCGGGGGCCTTGCGCTGTTCCGCGAGGAACATCGAGTAGAAGGCCGTGGAGCCGCCCGCCACCGTGACCCCGTGGCGCCGGTAGCCGTCCAGTGCGTCCGGCATCGCGAACTTCTCGAACAGCACCGCCGGGAACCCGTAGAGCAGCAGCATCACCGTGTAGTCGGGGCCGGCGATGTGCGCGAAGGGGAAGGCCATCGAGCCGACGTCGGTCGGGCCCAGGTGTAGGGCGTGGGCCAGGCAGGAGCCGCCCGCGATCAGCGAGCGGTCGGAGTGCAGGACGCCCTTGGGGTCCGAGGTGGTGCCGGAGGTCCAGTAGATCCACCGTACTGAGGTTCCCTCGCCGGGCGGGTCCGGGAGCACGGCGGGGTCCCCGTCCGGGAGGTCCGCTGCCTCGTAGATGCGAAGGACGCCGCGCGCGCCGAGCCGTTCGGCCATCACCGTGTGGTCGAAGCCGCGCCAGAGGCCCGGTACGGCGAAGAACTCGGCCTTGGACTCCCGCAGGGCGAAGCCCACCTCACGGTCCCGGTAGAAGGGGATCACCGGCGTCTGGACGGCCCCGATCCGGGCCAGGGCGAGGGAGAACAGGACCGTCTCGATCCGGGTCGGCAGCTGCCAGGCGACGACCGTGCCCGGGCGCACGCCCCTCTCGTACAGGCCGGCCGCCGCGCGCTCCGCGCGCTCGCGCAGTTCCCCGAAGCTCAGCGTCCGGTCGTCGGCCGGGTCTTCGGCCGCCTGGACGAGCACGGGGGCGTCGGGGGTCAGTGCGGCGCGCCGGACGATCAGCTCCCACAGGGTGGGGGACTTGCTCAGCCGTATCGCCGTGCCCCTGGTGTCCGGCATCCCAAACCTCCCGTAGCTGACGGATAGTCAGATCACCGGCAGAGCGTAGGGCTCGGACGCTTGTCGGTCCAGGGGTCACGGGCTAGCTTGGAGCCGACGCGTTTCTGACGCACCATCAGATTTAGCGGATGCATTCGACTTGCGGCGAGGGGACACCATGGAACTGCCTCGGATCATCAGCGTCGACGACCACGTGATCGAGCCCGCACACCTCTTCGACGTGTGGCTGCCGGCCAAGTACCGCGACCGTGGGCCCAAGGCGCTCACCGCGGGCATCGGCGAGCTGGAGTACACGGGCGGCAAGTACGTGATCTCCATGGACCCCGCCGGCCCGCCCACCGACTGGTGGATCTACGAGGACCTGAAGTTCCCGTACAAGCGCAACATCGCCGCCGTCGGCTTCGACCGCGACGACATGACCCTGGAGGGCATCACCCGCGAGGAGATGCGGCGCGGCTGCTGGGACCCCAAGGCGCGGCTCGCCGACATGGACCTCAACCACGTCGAGGCCTCCCTGTGCTTCCCGACCTTCCCGCGCTTCTGCGGCCAGACCTTCGCCGAGGCGCACGACAAGGAGGTCGCCCTCGCCTGCGTGCGCGCGTACAACGACTGGATGGTCGAGGAGTGGTGCGGCGACAGCGGCGGCCGGCTCATCCCGCTGTGCATCATCCCGCTCTGGGACATCGACCTGGCGGTCGCGGAGATCCGGCGCAACGCCGCCCGCGGGGTCCGCGCCGTGACCTTCTCCGAGATCCCCACCTACCTGGGACTGCCGTCCATCCACTCCGGGTACTGGGACCCCTTCTTCGCCGCCTGCCAGGAGACCGGGACCGTCGTCAACATGCACATCGGGTCCAGCTCCCAGATGCCCGCCGCCTCCCCCGACGCACCGCCCGCCGTCCAGGCCTCGCTGAGCTTCAACAACGCCATGGCCTCGATGATGGACTTCCTCTTCTCCGGTGTGCTGGTCAAGTTCCCGACCCTCACACTCGCCTACAGCGAGGGCCAGATGGGCTGGATCCCGTACGCACTGGAGCGCGCCGACGACGTGTGGCAGGAGCACCGCGCCTGGGGCGGGGTCCGCGACCTGATCCCCGAGCCGCCGTCCACGTACTACTACCGGCAGATGTTCTGCTGCTTCTTCCGCGACAAGCACGGCATCGCCTCGCTCGACGTCGTCGGCCGCGACAACGCCACCTTCGAGACCGACTACCCCCACGTGGACTCGACCTTCCCGCACACCAAGGAAGTCGCCCTGGACCACGTCGCAGGCCTCGACGAGGAGACCGTCTACAAGCTGATGCGCGGCAACGCGATCCGCATGCTCGGCCTCGACCTGGACCGCGACCGGAAACTCGACCGGGACGGCAAGGACCTGCGGGCGGCCCGCTAGTGGACCTCACCTACACCGAGGAGGAACAGGGGTTCCGGGCCGGACTGCGCGCCTGGCTCGCCAAGACGTTGCCCGAGCTGCCCGCCAAGCCGTCCCCCGGCGACTGGCCGGGGCGGCGCGCGTACGACCTCGGCTGGCAGCGCAGGCTGTACGACGCCGGGTACGCCGGGCTCCACTGGCCCGTGGAGGCGGGCGGACGCGGTGCCACCCCCACCCAGCACCTGATCTTCCTGGAGGAGACCGAGCGCGCCGGGGCCCCGTACGTCGGCGCCAACTTCGTCGGGCTCCTGCACGCCGGCCCGACCATCGCCGCCGAGGGCACCGCCGCACAGCGGGCGCGCTGGCTGCCGCCCGTACTGCGTGGGGACGAGGTGTGGTGCCAGGGCTTCAGCGAGCCCGACGCCGGCTCCGACCTGGCCTCACTGCGTACGCGCGCCGTGCGCGACGGCGACGACTACGTGATCACCGGGGCGAAGATCTGGACCTCGCACGCGGAGGTCGCCGACTGGTGCGAACTGCTGGTGCGGACGCAGCCCGTCAGCGAGACCGTCCCCAAGCACCGGGGGATCTCCTGGCTCGCGCTGCCCATGGACGCCCCCGGCGTCACGGTCAGGCCGCTGCGCACCCTCGCGGGGTCCACGGAGTTCGCCGAGGTGTTCCTCGACGAGGTGCGAGTCCCGGTCGACCACCGGGTCGGCGCGGAGAACGACGGCTGGCGCGTCACCATGGTCACCCTCTCCTTCGAGCGGGGGACCGCCTTCGTCGGCGAGGTCGTCGCCTGCCGCCGCACCCTGGGCGAGCTCGCGCGCACCGCGAAGGAGAACGGCCGCTGGGACGACCCGGTGCTCCGGCGCAGGCTCGGCCGGCTGTACGGGGAGTTCGGCGCCCTGTGGCGGCTCACCCAGTGGAACGTCAGCGAGTCGGAGCGCTCCGGCGGGGTCCCCGGCACCGGCGGCTCCGTCTTCAAGCTGGCCTACTCGCACGCGCGGCAGGAGCTGTACGACACCGCGGCCGAGGTGCTGGGCGCGGACTCCCTCGCACTGGACGGGGCATGGGTGCAGGACCGGCTCTCGTCCCTCTCGTACACGATTGCCGCGGGCACCTCGCAGATCCAGCGGAACATCGTCGCCGAGCGGATCCTCGGCCTCCCGAAGGGCCGGTGAGCGCCGTGGACTTCCAACCGACCGAGGCGCAGCGGGACCTGCGGGCCGGCGTGCGCGACCTGCTGGCGGGCCGGTACGGGCGGGCGGCGCTGCGCGCCTCGGTGGACGCCGGGGCCGGTGTCGACCGGGAGCTGTGGCGGGAGCTCGGCGCGGCCGGGTTCTTCGCCCTGCGGCTCCCGGAGGCTCAGGGCGGAGTCGGACTCGGGCTGCCGGAGGCGGTCCTCGCCTTCGAGGAGGCCGGGCGGGCACTGCTGCCGGGGCCGTTGGTCGCGACGCACCTCGCGGCCGGGGTCGTTCCGGGAGCTGCCGAGGGGACCGCCGTGGTGACCGCCTTCGACCTGGGCGGGCCGCTGGTGGCCCATCTCGCGGAGGCGGACGCGGTGCTCGGCGTACCGCTGCTCCCCCCGGGCGACCCGGTGCGTTCCGTGGACCCGCTCACGCCGCTGCACCGGGTGGCGGCGGGGGCGGCGCGGTACGCATCGGGGGATTGCGGTGCGTACCGCGACGAGGGAGCGCTGCTCACGGCAGCCCTCCAGGTGGGCAGCGCGCTGCGCACGGTGGAACTGGCGGTGCGGTACGCGAAGGAGCGCGAGCAGTTCGGGCAGCCGATCGGGGCGTTCCAGGCGGTCAAGCACGTGTGCGCGCAGATGCTGGTGCGGGCGGAGGTGTCCCGTACGGCGGTCTACGCGGCGGCGGTCGTGGCGGAGGCGGCCGTGGCGGAGGCGGCCGAGGACGCCGGCCCCGGGGGGAGCGCGGGCGCGGCCCCGGGCGGGATCACGGGCGCCAATGCCGGCGGGATCACGGGTGAGATCGCCGCGGCCAAGCTGCTCGCCGACGAGGCCGCCGTGCACAACGCCCGGGATTGTCTCCAGGTGTACGGCGGAATGGGTTTCACCTGGGAGGCAGATGTCCATCTGTACCTCAAGCGGGCTTGGGTGCGGGCCGAGCAGTGGAGGACGGCGAGCGAGGCGGAGGAAGTGCTCGCGGAGGAGCTGCTCGCCGCTGCGCCGTAGCTGGCTGTCACGGAACGGGTACGGGAGGAACGGTGCGGGACGCATGTCCGATTACAGAGAGTTGATATCGGTTTGTGTCCTTGGCCCGGCCCCTTGCGGCCCGGACGCGGGGGCCTGCTCCGGTACGCTCCCGGGAATGCGAGCGGTTGAGCGGCGTGAGCGTCGCACAGTATGCAGCACGCCTACTCCTTCGCGCTGGAATATGCCCGAAGCGCTTGTTGTGGTGACTGTATGTCAACCATGCTGCTCCAGAAGGGGATCACACACGGTGATCCCGTCCTGTCGCGAGGCGAAGTGTCCGCCGGTTCGGATGGTGTGAGCGGTGCAGGTGCTTCAGGTTCAGCTGGAGGTAGGACCGGATCCCGCCGAGGTCGGCCGGGCCCGCCGCTGGGCGCGGTCACGGCTGGCGGGGTCGGGCATAGGGGACGACGAACCGCTCGCCGAGACGCTGATCTTGTTGATCTCCGAGCTGGTCACCAACGCGGTCGTGCACACCGGCTGCCCGGCCGTCCTGCGGATGCTGTTCGGCGGGCCCGGGGTACGGGTCGAGGTCGCCGACGCGAGCGACCGGGCCCCGGCCCGACGGCAGGCCGGCGGGGACGACACGGGCGGGCGCGGGCTGGAACTGGTGGACGGGCTGGCCGACCGCTGGGGCTGGCAGCGCGAGGGTGCGGGGAAGCGGATCTGGTGCGAGATCGACCGCGCCGGTAAGCCCGCGGACCGCGCGACGGACCGTCCTGACCGGCAGAACCGGGGCTGCGGGTCGACACGGGAACCGCGTGCTTACCTCTAACGAGGTGTTGACGGTTCGTCAACTATTGATCACCCTTGTCTTGAGCGATTCGTCGCGAGGGGACGCCAAGGGCAGACCTTGACGAGTGCGGGTCGTGGGGTGGCGGCTGCCGTGCCGCGCTCGGGGCGTGCACGACCGTACGCCGCCACCCGCTGGGGCCACGCCGCTGTCACTGCGGCGGCGTGACCAGCCCCATCTCGTAGGCCTTGATCACTAGCTGCACCCGGTCCCGGGCGTCCAGCTTCGTCAGCAGCCGCGCCACGTGCGACTTCGTCGTGGCCACCGTGATGAAGAGGTCCTGCGCGATCTCGCTGTTCGACCGGCCGCGCCCCACCAGCGTCAGAACCTCCTGCTCCCGACCCGTGATGCCCGTACAACGCTTCGGGGCCGGCGCCGCACCCCCGACGAAGTCCGCGATGAGGCGGCGCGTGACCCCCGGAGCGATCAGGGCGTCGCCTGCGGCGACCACGCGCACCGCCGCGAGGATGTCGTCCAGCGCCATGTCCTTGACGGCGAACCCGCTCGCACCGGCGCGCAGCGCCCCGTAGACGTGGTCGTCCTCGTCGAACGTGGTCAGGATCAGCACGCGGGTGGCGCCGGGCCCGGACGCGACCCGGCGGGTGGCCTCGATGCCGTCCATCTCCGGCATCCGGATGTCCATCACCACCACGTCGGGGGCGAGGGCGGCGGCCAGCCGGACCGCCTCGGCGCCGTTCGTGGCCTCGCCCACGACCTCCAGGTCCGGGGTGTCCGCCATCAGGACACGCAGCCCCGACCGGATCAGCGGCTGGTCGTCGGCGAGCAGGACGCGGATGTGGCTCATCGCTCCTCCGCCCGCACCGGAGCACCGTCCGAAGACCGTTCCTGTGCGCTCTGCTGTGCGCTCTGCTGTGCGCACTCCGACGGCAGCGGCAACGGCAGCACGGCCGCCACCCTGAAGCCGCCCTCCTGCCGCGGCCCCGCCTCCAGCCGTCCGTCCAGCAGGGCGGAGCGCTCCCGCATGCCGGTGAGGCCGAAGGTGGGCCCGGCTGGGGCTCCGCCCGCGGCGCCCCGCCCGTCGTCGGTGACCTCCAGGGTCAGTTCCTCCTGCCCGTACGCGATGCCCACCCGGCAGTTGTCGGCGTGCGCGTGCCGGACGACGTTGGTCAGGGCCTCCTGCACGATGCGGAACGCGGCCAGCTCGATGTCGGACGGGAGCGGCCGACGCTCCCCGGACCACACCACGTCCACGCGCACGCCCGTATCGCTCGTCGTGGTCGCGGCGAGCCGGTCGATGCCGTCCAGCCCCGGCGCGGGCGCCAGGGACGCGGGCTCGCTGCGGCGCAGGGCCACCAGCGTGCGGCGCAGACCGGCGAGGGTCTCGCGACTGGTGGCCTCGATGGCCCGCAACGCCGCACGGGCCTGCGCGGGTTGCGTCTCGATGACCCGGCTGCCCACCCCGGCCTGGATGGCGATGACGCCGATGCTGTGGGCGACCATGTCGTGCAACTCGCGGGCGATGCGCAGCCGCTCATCGGTCAGGGCCTGCTCGGTGGCGCGGGCGTGCGCCTGCGCGGCGGTCTCGCGGCCGCGCCGGACCGAGTCCCCGATCAGCCAGGCGAGCACGACGATCGGCAGCTGGCTCTGGCTGAGGACGAGGGCGGAGCCGCTCACGGGTTGGGCGAACTGGGCCGTGAGCAGCGCCAGGACGGTGAGGCACGCCGCGGTCGTGGCCACCCGGCGGGACCGGGTGGCCGCGACCGTGCCGAGCGCCACCGCGGCGGGCAGCACCACGGCGAGCGTGAGCCCGGGAGCGCGGCCGACGAAGATCACGAGGTAGACGCCGAGGAGCATCAGACCGAGGGTGGTCAGCGGGGCCCGCCGTACCAGCAGGGCTCCGGTGACCACTGCGAGGAGCACGAGGAGCGGCGCCACGCCGAAGATCCGGTTACCGAAGCCGAGCGGCACTTTCAGCGCGAGGTTCGACAGCGCGAGGGTGACCAGCCCGGCTCCCGCCCACAGTGCTGCGGTCCGCCACCGGTGCGCCGGCCGGCCCCCGGCCACGTGCTCTGATGAGGTGTCCATGCCGCGACCCTAACCACGGCCTACTGCCCGGGACATCGGTCCGCGGGATGCATCCCGCAGGTCAGGCGTGTCGGGCGCGATCGGGCTGTCCCGAGGCGGTGGGAGACGGCCGGCCGCCTCCCACCGCAGGATGAATGCGTGCCCGATGTCGACACTGCCTCCGTACGGGCACCGGCCTCCTGGACGCATCCTCTGGCCCGCACTGCAACGCCCGGCTGGATACGCTGGCCGGGGTCCTACCTGGAGGACAGCATGACTACACAGCCCGACCGCGGGGGCGAACTCGTTCCGCGTCCTGAGCGCACGCCCGACGCCGTCCGCGTTGCCTTGGCCCGCGTCGCCCCGCACCGCCTGGACGAGATGGACAAGAACCGAGCTCTTGCCGCAGCCATCAGCAGCAACAAGGCCGGCCACCTGCAGCACTGGCTCACCCATTGGGCCGCCGAGGTGGAGATCGAGCGCCGACCGGACCTGTCCGCACGCCGCGGCCGTGCCCTGGCGGCCATTCAGGGGACCGCCGGCCGCAACGACCCTGCTTTCAGACCGGCCATGGACGAACTCCGCGCTGTGGAGGAAGAGGCTGCTCGGGCGGTGTCGGAGTGAGCTGGAAGTGGGAGTACGACCCTGACGAGGAATACGTCCTCGGCGACTCACCACGGCCTTTGTCGTAGAGGTCGTGATGAAGGCCGATGAGCTGGTTCGGGCGGCCGAAGCCTTCTACCTCGACGGAACCAAGTACGAGGGGATGAGCCCGAGCGGCGACACGGCGCACGTCGGAGGCGGGTTCTTCGTATATCTCGTCGTGCCCCGCCACGAACGGGTCTACATCCGGCAAGTGACCTGGATCTGACCAGCGCCGCAGGCCCTGCCGAAGTGTCCCGGCCGTCACCCCCGACGCCGTGATCGACTTCTACCGGGCGTGGGGCGCCGGGCGACTGCTGGGTCCAGAGGGCGGCTGCTGGATCTATAGGACGGCCACCGGGGCGACCGGGGTGCCCACGCCTCCGACGAAGGGTTCCGGCATGGCCGAGAGCAGGAAGCCGTAACGGTTCTCTTCTGCACAGGCTGTGGACAACTTTTCCAGGTTCCAGTTCTGGCCCTGGTGCATGCCCATCTCGACCAGGTCCAGTGCGTGCACCGGCAGCCACAGGTTGTCGATCTCCGGCGGGAAGATCTCGAAGGTCAGGGTGTCATTGGCGACGGCCGCCACGTCCCGCGCGTGGAACCATTCGGGCGTACGGACGGACAGTCCGGGCGAGGGGAAGCCGTAGCCGTGTTTGTCGCCCGCCAGGTAGACCTGGATCTGGCCGGTGCGGACCACTACGACGTCTCCCGGTCGGACCGTGACCCCGCCGAACTCCTCCGCCTCCGACAGGTCTTCGGGGGTCACCGCGTGCCCTGCGGGCAGCCGGTCCAGCCCCTTCGCGCGGGCCACGTCCAGCAGGACGCCCCGCGAGACGATGTGCCCGGCCTTGTCGATGCCGCTGAACTCGGCCCGCCCGTGCGCCGTGACGGTGCCGGCCGGGCGGCCGTTGTAGATCTTCCCCGAGTGTGAAACGTGCGTGAGGGCGTCCCAGTGCGTCCCTGCCTGGAGGCCCATGGTCACGGCGTCGTCGCTGCACGCCACCGTGCCCGGCCCGAAGAGCTCCTGGTTGATCTGCACCATCGTGTGCAACGGATTGATCCGGCCGGGGATCAGGCCGACCTGGACCCCGTCCTCCTTGAGCGGGAGCGCGAGCGGGATCCGGCGGCCCGAACGGACCTCGGCCGCAGCCGCCCGGACGACCTCGTCGGTGATCAGGTTCAGGGTGCCGATCTCGTCGCCGGCGCCCCAGCGGCCCCAGTTGTTGACGCGCTTGGCGATGTCGTGGAACTCGGGGGGCATGCCCATGGCCTCATCAGCTCCTTGCAGCAGGCGGCGAGCGACGGAAGTGAACGGGGGCTTGTGCAGCCGTGTCGGGCTGCCCCTAGAATCTAACGGTCCGTCAGAAAACGCGGAAAGGGGTCGGCGTGGGGAACTTCTTGGCAGGCAAGGTCGTGGCCGTCACCGGCGCGGGCCGGGGCATCGGACGGGCCGTGGCGCTCGCCGCAGCCGCCGAGGGCGCCAAGGTCGTCGTCAACGACTACGGAGTCGGCATCGAGGGCGGCGAGCCCACCAGCGAGATCGCCGAAGCCGTGGTGAAGGAGATCGTCGCGGCGGGCGGCGAGGCCGTCGCCGTCGCCGACGACATCTCGACCATGGCGGGCGGCCAGCGCATCGTCGACACCGCCCTCGCGCAGTACGGCCGCATCGACGGCGTCGTGTGCGTCGCCGGCATCCTGCGCGAGCGGATGCTGTTCAACATGTCCGAGGAGGAGTGGGACCCGGTCGTCGCCACCCACCTCAAGGGCACCTTCACCGTCTTCCGCGCCGCGTCCGCCGTCATGCGCCGCCAGGGCTCCGGCACCCTCATCGGCTTCACCAGCGGCAACCACCAGGGCTCCGTCGCCCAGGCCAACTACAGCGCCGCCAAGGGCGGGATCATCTCCCTCGTCCGCTCGGCCGCCCTCGGGTTGGCCAAGTACGGGGTCACCGCCAACGCCGTCGCCCCCGTCGCCCGGACCCGGATGTCCGCCAACGTCCCCATGGAGCTCAAGGAGATCGGCGAGCCCGAGGACGTGGCGGCCCTGGTGACCTACCTCCTCTCCGACCGGGCCGTAGCCGTCGACGGCGAGAGGATCACCGGGCAGGTCTACACGATCGCCGGCCCGAAGATCGCCGTCTGGGCGCAGCCGCGCGAGCTGCGCGCCGGCTACGCCGAGGGCTCCTGGACCCCCGAGAAGATCGCCGACTTCCTGCCCGGGACGGTGGGCACCGACCCGATGCCGATGCTCGCGCAGTTGGCGGCCATGGCCAAGGCGGCGGCCGCCAAGGACCGCCCCAACGCGTAGGGGCGGGGCGGCCATGGACTTCAGCTTCGGGGCCGAGGACGAGGAGCTGCGCTCCCGTGCCCGGGCCTGGCTCGCCGAGCACCTCACGGGCCCGTACGCACAGGCCGTCGGCCTCGGTGGGCCCGGCAGCGAGCACGAAGCGGTCGCGGCCCGGCGCGCGTGGGAGCGCGAGCTCGGCCGCGGCGGCTGGATCGGCCAGGGCTGGGAGGTGGAGGGGTACGGGAACCGGCGGCTCTCCCTCACCGGCCAGGTGGTCTGGGCCGAGGAGTACGCGGCGCTGCGCGCCCCCGGCCGGGTGGGCCACATCGGGGAGAACCTCCTCGCGCCGACCCTCATCGCGTACGGCTCCCGGGAGCAGCAGGGACGCTATCTGCCCGGCATCGCGCGGGGCGAGGAGCTGTGGTGCCAGGGGTACAGCGAGCCGGGCGCCGGATCCGACCTCGCGGGCATCCGTACGACGGCGGTACGGGAACCCCGTCCTGGAACGGGCGGGCTGCTGCGGGTCACCGGGCAGAAGATCTGGACCTCGCTGGCCCGGGACGCCGACTGGTGCTTCGTCCTGGCCCGGACCGAGCCCGGGTCCCGGCGCCACCGCGGGCTGTCCTTCCTGCTCGTACGGATGGACCAGCCGGGGCGGGTGGACGTGCGGCCGATCCGTCAGATGTCGGGGACCTCGGAGTTCAACGAGGTGTTCTTCGACGGGGCGGTGGCCGCGGAGGTCGTCGGCGGGGAGGGCAACGGCTGGGCCGTGGCCATGGGGCTGCTCGCCCTGGAACGCGGGGTCTCCACTCTGGTCCAGCAGATCGGCTTCGCTGCGGAACTGGAACGCGTCCTGGCCTCCCACACTGCCTCGGGCGCGGGGGACCCCGTCCTGCACGACCGTCTCGTGCGGCTTTGGGCCGAACTGCGCACCATGCGCTGGAACGCCCTGCGGACCCTGGGAACCACCGGAGATCCGGGGGCGCCGAGCGTGGCCAAACTGCTGTGGGGCGGCTGGCACCGGCGACTCGGCGAGCTGGCGGTGGCGGTCCGCGGAGCCGCGGCCTCGGCCGGGCCGGCGGACTGGGTGCCCGACCTGCCGTACGAGCGCGGACTCGACGAGGAGCAGCGCCTGTTCCTGTTCACCCGTGCCGACACGATCTACGGCGGCTCGGACGAGATCCAGCGGAACATCATCGCCGAGCGTGTGCTCGGCCTGCCTAAGGAGCCCAGGTGAGAGGCGTCGTGTTCGACGGCAAGCAGGCCCAGGTGGTCGATGACCTGGAGGTCCGGGAGCCGGGGCCGGGGGAGGTGCTGGTCGCGATCGCGGCGGCCGGGCTGTGCCACAGCGACCTGTCGGTGCTCGACGGGACGATCCCGTTCCCGCCGCCGGTGGTGCTGGGGCACGAAGGCGCGGGCGTGGTCGAGGCGGTGGGCGCGGGCGTCACGCACGTGGCTCCCGGGGACCACGTGTCACTGTCCACGCTCGCCAACTGCGGGGCCTGCGCGGACTGCGACCGGGGCCGGCCGACCATGTGCCGCAAGGCGATCGGGATGCCGGGGCAGCCCTTCTCGCGGGGCGGGAAGCCGCTGTTCCAGTTCGCCTCCAACTCGGCGTTCGCGGAGCGGACCATCGTCAAGGCCGTCCAGGCGGTGAAGATCCCGGACGACATTCCGCTGACGTCGGCGGCCCTGATCGGCTGCGGCGTCCTGACCGGCGTGGGGGCCGTACTGAACCGGGCGCGGGTGGACCACGGCGATTCGGTGCTCGTCATCGGTACCGGCGGCATCGGGCTCAACGTGATCCAGGGCGCCCGGATCGCGGGCGCGAGGACCATCGTGGCGGTGGACGCGAACCCGGCGAAGGAAGCGGTGGCCCGGCAGTTCGGGGCCACGCACTTCATCGACGCCTCGGTCCGTGCGGATTCCTCGCCCGGCTCCCCTCCCGACTCCTCGGCGGCGGTCCGCGAGGTCCTCCCCACCGGTGCCGACCACGCCTTCGAGTGCGTGGGCAACGTCAAGCTGATCCGCCAGGCCGTCGACCTCCTGGACCGGCACGGGCAGGCGATCCTGCTGGGCGTGCCCGGGTTCAAGGAGGAGGCCTCCTTCACGGTCTCCTCCATGTACCTGGACAAGACCATCATGGGCTGCCGGTACGGGTCCTCCCGCCCGCAACGGGACATCGCGCTGTACGCCGAGCTCTACCGGCAGGGCAGGCTGCTGCTCGACGAACTGGTCACGGAGGTCTACCCGGTCGAGGACTTCGCCAAGGCCGTGGACGACGCCCGGCACGGGCGGGTGGCGCGGGGGGTGCTCACCTTCTGACGGGGGTAGCCGGAAGGGGCCCCGCCACCGCGGGGCCCTTCCGGCAGCCGCGGCGGCGCGTCAGCCGGTGAAGCGGCCGAAGCGTCCCTTGTGGAAGAGGAGCGGGTCGCCCTCGCCGGCCGCGCCCATGGCCTCGACCCGGCCGACCACGATCAGGTGGTCCCCGCCGGTGTGCACGGCGTGGATGCGGCAGTCGATCCAGGCGGGCACGGCGTCGAGCTGCGGCGATCCGGTCGCGGGGGCGGGGGTGTGGCCGACCCCGGCGAACTTGTCGGCGCCGCTGACGGCGAAGGTCCGGCACAACGCGCCCTGCTCGGCGCCCAGGATGTTGACGCAGAACACCCCGGCGCGGGCGATCCGCGGCCAGGTGGTCGACGTACGGGCCACCATGAAGGTGACCAGGGGCGGGTCCAGGGAGAGCGAGGCGAAGGACTGGCAGGCGAAGCCGGCCGGCGCGTCCTCGCCCTCGGCCGGCGGGGCGGTGATGACCGTGACACCGCTGGCGAAGTGCCCGAGCACGGTCCGGAATTCGGCGGAGCTGACGGGAGCGCGTTCGCCCTCGCCGACGGCCCGCAGATCGGGGCGTGGCAGCACTTCGACGTGGCCCGGGTCCGGCTCCGACGAGGCGGACGTGGGGGAGCCGACCGACCTGAGGTATCGGACGACGGTGGCCGCCATCCCTGCGTGTCCCATCACGCTCCCGATTGAAGCTGACGGTGCGTCAGATGGGAAGGGGCGCGGGACGAGCGACCCGGGAAGGTGTATCGTCCGCATCGATTGAACATGTTCAATTGCGGGGTGGGGGTCATGGGGACGACAGAGGCGTACGGGCCGGAGCCGGTTCCGAAACGGGCTGCGGAACCGGCTCCGGCCGCGACGCGCGGCGGCAGGTGGTCACACCTGGCGACCGGGGCGGAGCTGGCCTTCATGGCGCAGCTCGTCGTGGCGGGAGCGGTCTTCCTCGCTACTGCCGGCATGCGCGATGACCACGGCACGGGCTTCGCGGGTGGCGCCCTCTCCTGGGCTCCCCGGGTGCTCCTCCTGGTGGTCCTGGCCGGGTACCTGCACTGGCTGCTGTTCACCCTGCCGGCGATGGCGCTGGCGCGGCTCCTGGGAGACCGGCGGTGGGCGGCGGTCCGGGCGGCGCTCGCAGCCGCCACGGTTTCCGCCGCCTACGCGTGGGGGGCCGTCTCCCTGTGGGACGTCCCGTTCGGCTGGTCGGTGGCCTGGGTCGCGGGCACCGGGGTGCTGCCGGTGACGGCGGCGTGGTACGCGCGCCACCGGTTCCTGCGGTGGGGCGCGATGGCGGCCCGGATCGGCGCCGTCACCGGGGCGGCCCTGCTCCTCACCGTGGTCGGCGGGCTCCTCCAGGAGCGGACCCGCTGGCACGCGTACGAGCCGCCCCGACTGGAGCGGAGCCGGTACGTCGGGGACTGGATCGGCGCCGGCGGCGCGTACCGGCTGCGGCTGGGCGAGAACGGCGAGGCGGTGGCCGAGAACCTGCCGCTGGTCGACGAGAACTCCGCGCTGTGGGACACGTGCTCGGGGACCGGGACGTGGACCTTCGAGCCGCGGCGCGAGAGCGGCCACCCGGCCTCCGGCGGGCCGCGGGACCGGGTCACGCTCACGGTCGCGGGCTGTGGCCGCCTCCGCGACTGGCAGGTCGCCGGCACGGCCGTCCGGCCCGAGCTGTTCGTCCTCACCGGCGATCCGGACGCCCTCTCGGTCATCACCATGCACCGCCCGTAGCGCGGGCCGCCGTTCGCCCGTACGGGTGAACCACTGCCCCGGCAGGACCGGTACGCCGGACAGCCCCGGGAGAGGTCGGCATCGTGGCCCCCGGCCCGATCCACCCGATCCACCGTCATCCAGGAGGACCCCCATGCTCGGCACCGATTTCCGCACCGGATCGCCCAACTGGCTCGACCTGGGAAGTCCCGACACCGACGCCGCCGCTGCGTTCTACGGCGCCCTCTTCGGCTGGCAGTTCGTCTCCGCCGGACCGGACACGGGCGGCTACGGATTCTTCCAGCTCGACGGCAAGACCGTGGCCGCGCTCGGCCCGCTCACCGAGGACGGCGCGAAGTCGGCGTGGATGGTGCACTTCAACAGCCCTGACATCCACAGCACCGTCCAGGCCGTCAAGAACGGCGGAGGCACGATCCGCATGGAGCCCATGGACGTCATGGGCGAGGGCTGGCTGGCCCAGGCCACCGACCCGCAGGGCGCTCAGTTCGCGATCTGGCAGCCGGGCAAGACCGCCGGGCTGGGACTGGCCTCCGCCGAGAACTCGCTGGTGTGGGCGGAACTGCACGTCCCCGACCCCGTCGCGGACATCGCGTTCTACAACGGACTGTTCGGGTGGCGCAGCCAGGAGATGCCGGCGCCCGGGATGACGTACCGGGTGCTCAGCATCGCTGACGGGGACCAGCAGGAAGGCTCCTTCGGCGGTGTCGCGCCGGCCCGGGGCGAGGGGCCCAAGGGCTGGGTGCCGTACTTCAACGTCCCGGACGTCGACGCCACCGTCTCGGCCGCCACCGCGAACGGCGGGTCGGTGCTGATGCCGGCGGCGGACGTGCCCCAGGTCGGCCGGATCGCCTTCCTCGCGGACCCGGCGGGGGCGATGTTCGCCCTGCTGAAGCCCGACCCGCGCATGTGAGTCCCCGCCGGGTCCGCGGCCGGCGGCCCGCGGCCTCGCGGCCCCGCACCCGCAGGCCCCGCAGCCGTACGGCCCCGCGGGCTGACGGCAGGGCCCGAGCGGGTCCCGGGTGGGTCAGGGCGGCGTCGCGGGCCGATGCCGTCGCCCGCGGCCCGCTCCTTCCCCCACCCGGCCCCACCCGGCCTACCCGGGCCTACCCGGCCCCGCTCAGCGGCCCGTGTACTTGGGCGACCGGCGTTCCACGAAGCTCGCCACCCCCTCGTTCGCATCGGCCGTGGTCATGTTGATCTCCTGAGCGGTGGCCTCGGCGGCCAGGGCGGCTGCCAGGTCGCCGTCCAGGGAGGCGTTGACCAGCTGCTTCGTCAGGGCCAGGGCGCGGGTCGGGCCCTCCGCGAGACGCTGTGCCCACTCCCGGGCGACGGCCGTCAGCTCCTCGTCGGGCACCACCTTGTTGACCAGACCGAGCCGCTCGGCCTCGACCGCCGCGAGGGCATCACCGAAGAACATCAGCTCCTTGGCCTTCTGCGGGCCGACCAGGCGCGGCAGGAGGTACGCGCCCCCGCCGTCCGGGACCAGGCCGCGGCGGACGAAGACCTCGATGAAGCGGGCGGATTCGGCCGCGACGACCAGGTCGCAGGCGAGCGCGAGGTGGGCGCCGATGCCGGCGGCCGTGCCGTTGACGGCTGCGACGACCGGCTTCTCGCAGTCCAGGACCGCCGTGATCAGGCGCTGCGCACCGAGGCGGATCATGCGGGCCACGTCACCGGCGATGCGTTCACCACCGACGGCGGGGCCCCCGCGCAGGTCGGCGCCCGCGCAGAAGCCCTTGCCGGTGGCGGTGATGACGACGGCCCGCACGGCGGGGTCGGCGGAGGCCTCTCCCAGGAGTGCGATGACACGCTCGCGCTGGTCCCAGGTCACGGCGTTCATGGCCTCGGGACGGTTCAGGGTGATCCACGAGACGCCGTGGTCGATGCGGTGCAGTACCGCCGCATCACGGTGATCCGGGGCGGGTTCGACACGGGGGGAGTCGGCCATGGACGTACTGCTCCAGTCAGGGACGGGGACGGGACGGTCACGGGGTGGTTCGGGCCGCGCGGGAGACGGTGACCGCCGGGGCCGGGGACCTGGCGGTCGTGGCCCGGGTCGGCCGCGGGGCCGCGGACCGAGGCCCGGGGGGCGTACCCCGAGGCCCGGGAGGCGAGTCGCCGAGCGGCAGCGTCACCGGCAGATCGCCAGCGCGTCCAGCGCCACCGCCCCCTGCCCCCGCGGGAGGACCATCAGCGGGTTGACGTCCAGTTCCGACAGCGAGTCGCCGAGTTCCAGCGCCATCCGCTGCACCCGCAGGACGACCTCGACCAGTGCGTCGACATCCGCCGGAGGCGCCCCGCGGACCCCCTCCAACAGGGCGTGGCCGCGCAGTTCGGTCAGCATCGCCCGGGCCTGCTCCTCGCCGAAGGGCGGGACGCGCACGGCCGCGTCGTGGAGCACCTCCACCAGGACCCCGCCCAGTCCCACCGTGACGGTCGGGCCGAAGAGGTCGTCCTGGGTCACGCCGACGACCATCTCCACCCCGCGCTCGATCATCTGGCAGACCAGGATGCCGTCGAGCGGAACGTTCTCGTAGCGCGCGATGTCCGTGAGCTCGCGGTACGCGTCCCGGATCTGGCTCGCGGAGGTCAGGCCGATCTTCACCAGGCCCAGTTCGGTCTTGTGGCCGAGCTGCGGTCCCGAGGCCTTCATCACCACCGGGTAGCCGACCAGGCCGGCGGCCCGGACCGCAGCCGCGGCGCTGGTCACCAGCTGCTCGCGCGGGACCCGTATCCCGTAGGCCCGCAGCAGCTGTTTCGCCGCGTGCTCGCTGAGCTGCTGGCCCGGGCGCATGAGCGCCTGCGCCTTGCGGTACGAGGGGGACGGGCTCCGCGGTGCGTCCTCGAAGGGGGAGCGGTACCCGGCGGTGAAGCGGTGGTGGCCGAGGTAGGCGCGGACGGCGGTGATGCAGTTGCCGAAGGTGCGGAAGGTGGCCACTCGGGAGGAGCCGAGCAGGGTGGTGCGGTAGGCCTCCTCGGTGCCGACCGGGGAGCCCCAGATCACGCAGATCAGCTTGTCGCTCTGCTCGGCCGCGTCCACCAGGTCTTGGGCGAGCTTGTCGCTCATGGGCGGGAAGGGGCCGGTGATCGGGCAGATCAGCACGCCCACCGAGGGGTCGGCGAGGATCGCGTCGATGATCTTCCGGCCGCGCCAGTCACCGACCGGGTGGCCGCCGTTGTCCACGGGGTTGGCGACGCTCAGGTACTCCGGGATCCACTGGTGGAGCTGGTCCTGCTTGGCCTGCGAGAGGGTGGGCAGGCGGAGTCCGGCCTCGGTCGCCAGGTCGGAGAAGTGGGCGCCGGTGCCGCCGGAGATGGAGTAGACGACGACCCCGTCGGCCAGCGGCTTGCGGGCCCGGGCGAGCAGGGCGGCGGTGTCCTGGAGCTCGTCCAGACCGTCCACGCGGATGACGCCGAACTGTCGCATCGCGGCGTCCACGACGGTGTCGGCGCCGGTCAGCTTCCCGGTGTGGGAGGCGGCCATCCTGGCCCCGGTCTCGGTGCGGCCCACCTTGACGGCGACGACGGGCACCCCGTTGCGGGCCGCCCGGTCGGCGGCGAGCAGGAAGGACCGGCCGTCCTTGAGGCCCTCCACGTAGCAGGCGATGGCACCGACCTCGGGCTGCTCGGCGAAGTAGGAGAGGAAGTCGGAGGTTTCGAGGTCGGCCTCGTTGCCCGTGGGAGCCCAGTGGGAGAGCCGGATGCCCAGCTCCTGGAGGGAGTAGACGGGCCGCCCCTGGTGGCCGGACTGGGTGATCAGCGCGATGGCCGGGCCGTCGAGGTCGTCCCGGAACTCCTGGAATGCGTTGAGGTTGGTGTTGGGGCCGAGGAGGCGGAGACCCGATCGCCGGACCGCGCTGGCGAGCCGGGCCTGGGCGGCGGCGCCCGCGTCGCCGGTCTCGGCGAAGCCGGAGGCGAAGGCGACGGCGAACTTCACCTTGGCCTCGGCCAGTTCTTCGACCACCGGCAGCGGGTCGGCGACGAGGAGGACGGCGAGGTCCACCTGTTCGGGCAGGTCGGCCACGGACGCGTGGCAGTCCAGCCCGAAGACGGTGGTGCGGGTGGGGTGCACGGGGTGGATCCGGGCGCCGACGCGCTCGGCCCAGGCGATGAGCTGGCGGGTGATGCCGGTGTTCGGTCTGCCCTCGGCGTCGGAGGCGCCGATGACGGCCACCGATTCGGGCCGGAAGAACCGGTCCAGGTCCGGCACATCGGCGTGCAGGGGCCGTCCGCTGACGTCCACCGCGACCGTGTCAGCATCGGACGGAGCCGCCGTGGAGTGGACGGCCGCCCTGGGGGTCTCCCCGCAGGCCTCGACACGTGCGCGGAAGTCGGTGGTGAGGGTGCCGTGAGTAGATCCAAGCATCGCTTCGCCCGCTCCTGCTCGATGAACCTCAATAACTGACGCTTAGTCAGATTACTGAACTGACGTGCCGTCAGGAACACTGCTGCGCAGGAAAGCTGGTGGAGGTGATGTGTGGAACGGTGACAGATCCCTTCCGGGCCGGTCCAGGCCCGGATTCGGCCTCATCTGCGGCGGACCGGAAGACCAGCAGACCGGCCGGCAGGCAGGCCGGAAGACCGGCAGGCCAGCAGGCCGGGCCCGGACGCCAACGGTCCGGTGCTGTGATCGGAAAGGTGCGGCGGGCCGGTGAACCCCTCCGGTCACACCACTGAGCGGTCTCCCCGAGCCCGCTTAGGCCAGGGGGTCGACCGGGCGCAGGCCGATGTCCGGCAGGTGGTCGGCTGCCGACCGGTCGGGCCGGACATCGAGGCGACGGGACAGGGACTTGGCGATCTTCTCCGCGTCCAGGGCCATCTCCCGGAACATGCCGCTGATGGGGTTGGAGAAACCGGTGAAGTACAGGCCGGGGGCCTGCGCGGGCGTACGGGCGCCGTGGGTGCGGGGCCGCCCGCGCCCGTCGAGCACGTCCAGGTGTCCGACGAGGCCCTCCAGGGCGCGGCGGTATCCGGTGGCCGCGACCACCGCCTCCGGTTCGATCCGCGAGCCGTCCGCGAGCACCACCTCGGAGCCCTCGAAGGAAGCGACGGCGGCGACCGGTTCCACCCGGCCGGCGCGCACCGCGTCGATCAGGCCGACGTCCTGCACGGGGATCGCGCCCTCCTTGACCCTGCTGTACAGGCCGGTGGTGGGGCGGGGGAGCCCGTACGGCGCCAGGTCGGGGACCGAGGCCTTGGCGACGAGCGCGCCGAGCCGGTCCACGAGCCGTACGGGCAGCCGCCGCACCAGGATTCCGGTGCGCTGGGCGGGCCAGCCCGCGGTGGAGCGGCGTACCACGTGCGGGGCGGTGCGCACGGCCAGCCGCACCCGCGCCGCCCCGCCCTCGGCCAGGTCGACGGCTATCTCGGCGCCGGTGTTGCCGGCGCCCACGACGAGCACGTCCCGACCTTCGTACGGCCGGGCGTTGCGGTAGTCGCGGGCGTGCAGCAGTCGGCCGGCGTACGTGTCCAGGCCCGGCCAGTCGGGCAGCGCGGGCGTGTGGTTGAACCCGGTGGCCACGACGACGGCCCGGGCGTCGAGCACCCGACCGCCGGTCGCGTGCAGGAGCCAGCCGTCCCCTCCGGGGGCGGGGTCCACCCGGGTCACCTCGACGCCGGTGACGAGCTCCAGCTCGTGGAACTCGGCGTACTTCTCCAGGTAGCGCACCACGTCGTCCCGCGAGACCCACCGGCCGAACCGACGCGGCATGGCCAGCCCCGGAAGGGCAGAGAGCCGGCGCGTGGTGTGCAGGTGGAGGCGGTCGTAGTGGTTGCGCCAGGAGGAGCCGACCGCGTCGGACTTCTCCACGACCACCGCGCGGACCCCGCGGGCGCGCAGCGCGGCGGCGGCGGCGAGACCGCCGGGTCCGGCGCCGATCACGTACACGGGGCGGGGTTGGGTGGTGGTCAGGTCGGGGGGTGTGGGGACTCCGGGCATGAAGTGTGAGCGTATCGACACACAGCGTTCATGGGTCTCGGACGAGGAGGGAATCGATTGCGGATCGATCACGACGGGCGGTCCGGGGTTCCGCGGGGCCTTGCGGGATCGTCCGCGATCCGCTGAACTGACGTACCGTCAGATCAATGGGTGAGGGTAGGTGGAGGCCGCCGATGCAGACCGTCTGGCTCAGTGGGGCCGAGTGGCTCGCCGTGCTCCGCATAGGCCTCGGCCTGTGGTGGCTGGAGAGCTGGCGGCACAAGGACAAGAAGGGCTGGTTCCAGCGCGGCACCGGCATCGCATGGGCGGCCGACGTCGCCGGCAAGCACCGCTGGGCCTTCGTCAAGGGCGGCTTCGAGAAGGTCGTGCAGCCACGCCCGCGGCTGATGGCGTACGTCGTCGTGTACGCGGAACTCGCCATCGGGCTGGGCCTGGTCGTGGGCTTCCTGACCCCGGTCGCGCTGGTCGGCGGACTGCTGCTGAACCTGCTCTACCTCGTGCTGATGATCCACGACTGGGCCGAACAGGGACAGAACGCGATGATGGCGCTCATCTCGCTCGTCGCGCTCCTCGCCATGGGCTGGCAGGCATGGTCCCTCGACGCGGCGACGGGACTGTTCCGGTGAGCGGCGCCGCGCGGTACGACCTGCCCGAGGCCGACGAGTTCACCCGCCCCTACTGGGACGCGACCGCCGAAGGACGGTTGCTGCTGCGCCGCTGCGCGGAGTGCGGGCGCGCCCACCACTACCCGCGGGAGTTCTGCCCCTTCTGCTGGGCGGGCGAGGACCGGGTGGTCTGGGAGCCGGCGAGCGGTCGCGCCACCCTCTACACCTGGTCGGTGGTCCACCGGAACGACCTCCCGCCGTTCGGGACGCGGGTCCCTTACACGGCGGCGGTGGTCGACCTCGCGGAAGGGCCGCGGATGATGACCGAGGTGGTGGACTGCGCCCCGGCCGACCTGCGCATCGGCATGCCGCTGGAGGTGACCTTCCGCGAGGTGGCGGCGGGCGTGTGCGTGGCGGTCTTCCGCCCGCAGTGAGCCGCCGCGGTCAGGGCCAGAGCAACTCGCGGGTCCAACCGGCGCCGTCCGGGGTGCGGCGGTAGCGCAGCCGGACGTGACGGCGCGCGGAGTCGCCCTGGAAGAACTCGACCTCGGCAGGCTCCAGCACGTACCGCGTCCACGTCGGGGCCGGGGCGTCCGGCTCGGCCCCGGCCCGTTCCCAGGCCGCCGCCGAGGCCCGTGCCAGCTCCTGCACGGAGCCGAGCACCTCGCTCTGCCGGCCGGTGAGCGCCGCCGCGAGCGCGCCGCGCGAGCGGACCGCCAGATCGGCCCGGCTCTCTTCCGGTCCACAGGCGGTGACCCGGCCGCGGATCCGGATCTGCCGGGCCACGGCCGACCAGTAGAACCCCAGCGCGGCGTCCGGGTGCCCGGCCAACTGCCGGCCCTTGGCGCTGGTGGCGTGCGAGGCGAAGTGCCAGCCGCGCGCGTCGGCGTCGTGCAGCATCAGGGTGCGTACGTCGGGTCGCCCGTCGGCGTCCACCGTGGCCAGGCTCATCGTGTGCGGCTCCGGTTGCCCCACCTCGGCGGCGTGCAGGAACCACTCCCGGAACAGCGCCAGCGGCTCGGCCGGCGCGGCCCCGGTGTCGAAGGCGGGGAGCGGGACGTCCCACACCCGCAGGGCGTGCAGGGTGGCCCGGAACGCGTCGGGTCCGTCCACGGCGAGGCTGCCGGTCTCCTGGGTCATGGCCCCAGGCTAATGCTGTGACCGGATCGGCAACCGGCTGCGCCCTCCCGCGTGCCAGCACGCGGGAGGGCGCAGCCGGCCCGGAGCCGGGGTCTACGAGCAGGCTCCGACGGACGGTCCGCTGAAGCCCCAGCCGGCGGCGATGGCGCTCACCTGGCGGGCACGGAGATCGGGGCGGGCGAGTTCGGCGCGGCACTCTTCGAGGCGGCGTCGGCGTATCCGGGCGTGGACGCTCTCCTCCTGGCCGTGAAAGAGGTGGTGGAGGGTGCGCACGGATATGTTGTGGTGGGCGGCGACCACCGAAGTAGCGCTCGGCCCCGGCCGTCCGGATCCGTCGATTCGGCCGAAACCCGGTGCAGCCGCACTGCCGTTCATATGATGTGCCTCCGTTTACCGGCTCATACCGGCTCACAGGTGGGGGCACCGATGCGCAGCGCCACGAGCAAGAGCGGCAGATCCATTCGGCGGGCGCTGGTTGCCCTGCTGGTGGCGGGGGTGGCCGTCGCGTGCGGCCCGGCCGAGAACGGCGGCCCGGCGCCTTCGCTGCCGCCGCCTTCCGCTTCCGCTCCGGTGGCGCCCGCGGAGCCGTCGCCCGCCGTGTCCGCCTCCCCGACCGTACCGGTCTCCGCATCGCCGACCCCGTCGGTTCCCCCGTCGGCCCCCGTATCGCCGACCGCGCAGGTGCCCACGCACGGGGCCGCCCCGACCGGTGGTCAGGAGTCGCCCGACGCCGAACCGTCCGCCCGGCCGAGGAGCGAGGCGCCCACCCAGCCCGAGGCCGTCGCCTGCGAGATCGTCTCCAACGCCGGGAACTGCTACAACGCCGGCCAGTTCTGCCGCAAGGCCGACCTGGGCCGGTCCACCCACGCCGCGAACGGCCGCCTCATCCACTGTCGCCTGGACGGCACCCAACCGCGCTGGCAGTACTGAGGCCCGGCGCGATCCGAAGGGGCGCGGGGGCGGTGCGGGGCGGCGCCGCCCCGTCCGCCCTCGCCCCGCTCGGCTACCCCGGCCCGCTCGGCCACCTCGCCCCGCCGCCTCGTCAGCTCCGCGACCGGCGCCGCGCCCCGCGGGAGTGCGCTACTCCCGACCCAGGATCACCGTCCCCGACGAGCAGAACCACCCTCCGGTGCCCGATGCCAGGGCCACCTGCGGTAGTCGGCCGCCCGGCTTCGTGACCTGGCCCGCACCGGCCTCGCCGCGGAGCTGGCGGACCGCCTCGACCAGCAGGAACAGGCCGCGCATGCCCGGGTGGCAGGCCGAGAGGCCACCGCCGTCCGTGTTGACCGGTAGTTCCCCGTCCCGCAGGAGGCGGCCCTTCTCCACGAAGGCCCCGCCCTCGCCCTTCGCGCAGAAGCCGAGGTCCTCCAGGGTGACCAGGGTCATGTACGTGAAGGCGTCGTAGACCTCCGCGACGTCCACGTCCGCCGGGGTGAGCCCGGCCCGTTCGAAGGCCAGCCGGCCCGACGTCGCGGCCGGGGACACCGTGAAGTCGTCCCATTCGGACATGGTGGTGTGCGAGACGGAGGTGCCGGAGCCCAGGATCCACACCGGGGCCTTGGCGGTGTCGGGGACGTAGTCCTCGGCCGCGAGCAGCACCGCGCAGCCGCCGTCCGAGCGGATGCAGCAGTGCAGCTTGGTGAAGGGGTCCGCGATCATCTCCCCGGAGAGCACTTCCTCCACCGTGATCGGGTCGCGGAACATCGCGTCCGGGTTGGTCGCGGCGTTCGCCCGGGCCTGGACGGCCACGGAGGCGAGTTGTTCGAGGGTCGTCCCGTACTCGTGCATGTGGCGCCGGGCGGCCATCGCGTACTTGGAGATCAGCGTGTGTCCGTAAGGGACTTCGAACTGCAGCGGGCCCCGCGCGCCGAACGAGAGGTTCGCGGTGCGTCGCCGCGCCTTGATGTCGGCGCGCGCCGTCGATCCGTACACCAGCAGGACGGCGTTGGCGTGGCCGGCCGCGATCGCGTCCGCCGCGTGGGCCGCCATGACCTCCCAGGTCGAGCCGCCCACCGAGGTGGAGTCGACCCAGGTGGGGCGCAGCCCCAGGTAGTCGGCCACCTCGACCGGGGCGAGCGTGCCGAGGCCGGCCGAGGCGAAGCCGTCGATGGCGGAGCGGTCCAGGCCGGAGTCGGCCAGTGCGCGCCGGGCGGCCTGCGCGTGCAGGGCGTACGGGGTGGGGCCGTCCACCCGGCCGCAGTCCGAGAGGGCGATGCCGACGACCGCGACCCTGCGGCGCCGGTCACGGGGCTCGGGCGGCGGTCCGGCCAAGGGTCCGGGGAGCGGTCCGGTCGCGGGTCCGGGCAGGGGGCCCGGGAGGGGTCCGGGCAGAGGTCCAGGCATGGGGCGACCGTACATCTGACGCTCTGTCAGTTTCTAGTGCGCGTGCGCCGGCCTCCCGGACCCCGGGCCCTCCACCCCCTGTGCATCTGACGTCCCCCGGCCTAACATGACGGCCCGTCAGATACGGGAGGAGCCCGACGATGGATGCCGCCTTCACCGCGGAGCAGGACGAAATGCGCCGCACCCTGCGCGAGATCCTGGGCAAACGCTGCGGCCCGGCCGAGGTCAAGGCCGCCGTACGCACCGCCGCCGGATACGACCCCGAGCTGTGGCAGCAGCTCTCCCGACAGCTCGGCCTACCGGGCATCGCCATCGCCGAGGAGTACGGGGGCGTCGGCTGTACCCCCGCCGACCTGGCGCTGGCCTGTGAGGAGACCGGACGGGCGTTGCTTCCCTCACCACTGCTGGCCACCGCCGTACTCGCCGCGCCGCTGATCGCCGCCCTCGGCACCGCAGCCCAGCGCTCCGAACTGCTGCCGCCCCTCGCTGCCGGCGGGCTCACCGCAGCCCTCGCGGTCCCCGGCCCGGCGCTGTCCACCGCGCTCGCGCTGACCGGCGAGAACGCTCCGGGGGAGTGGGCCGGCGGGGGCCGCGCCGGCGGGGTGCAGGCCCGTACCGGGGAGGACGGCGGCTGGCGGCTGTACGGGGAGGTCGCCCAGGTGCTCGACGGCCACAGCGCCTCCCTGCTGCTGGTCGCCGCGCACACCGGCGGGTTCGCCCGGAGCCGGACCCTGCTGTTCGTCGTACAGGGGGACGCCCCCGGTCTGGTCCGGTCGCGGCAGGCCACCCTGGACGAGACCCGGCCGCAGGCCAGGATCCAACTGCGCGACACCCCGGCTGCCCTGCTCGGCGCCGACCGGGCCAGCGCGGACGTGCTGGGCGCGCTCGCCGCGACCGGGTGCACGACGGCCGCCGTGCTCGCCGCCGAGGCGGTCGGCGCGGCCGGCCGGGCATTGGACCGCACCGTGGAGTACGTGTGCCAGCGCGAGCAGTTCGGCAGGCCCCTCGGCTCGTTCCAGGCGGTCAAGCACCGGCTCGCCGACCTCTACGTACAGCTACAGGCGGCCCGCTCGGCGGCCTACTACGCCGCCTGGGACCCGCAGCAGGGCGGCCTCGCGCTCGCCCAGGCCCTGGAGGCCCTGCGGGTGACGGCGGGCGAGGCGATCCAGTTGCACGGTGGCATCGGGTTCACCTGGGAGCACGACGCGCACCTGTACTTCAAGCGTGCGGCGGCCGATGAGCTGCTGTTCGGTCCCGTCCACCGGCTGCGGGCGCACGCCGCCCACCGCGCGGGCCTGTTCACCACCCCACAAGAGAAGGTGGCCGTCTGATGGTTCCCGGCGTCAAGCTGATGCAGAAGGTCTCCTCGACCGTGCTGTTCGCCAAGATCGCACCGCACTTCATCCCCGCCTTGGACAAGGCGGTGCACAAGCTGACCCGCGGCAAGGTCCTGCTGAGCGCCCAGATGCTCCCCGGCCTGATCCTCACCGCCAGGGGCGCCAAGACGGGCGAACCGCGTACCACGCCCCTCGCTTGCATGCCGGAGGAGGGAGACGTCAGCTGGCTCCTGATCGGCTCCAACTTCGGCCGCCCCGGGCACCCGGCCTGGACCGGAAACCTGCTCAAACATCCTGATGCGGAGGTGAGCTGGAAGGGCTGGGACATCGCCGTACGGGCCCGACTACTGGAGGGCGAGGAGCGCGCGGCGGCGTGGCAAGCGGTGCTGAGGTTCTGGCCGCCGTACGCGACGTACCAGGCGCGCATCGAGCGCGAGATCCGGCTGTTCCGCCTGGAGCGTCGCTGATCGCGGCGGAGGGCCGGTAGGGAACGGGGAACGGGGAACGCGAAGAGGTGGGAAGGGGACGAGGTCGAAGAAGGACGGGGAAGAGCGGGGAAGGGCGGGGGACGAGCAGCCTGCGGGGCTGCGGGGGCGGCGGACCCGGGCGGGTCCGCCGTTACTTGGTCGGCTTCTTGCCGGTGATGCCCAGGTGGACGAGCAGCGCCAGGTTCGGCTTGAGCTCGGCCTGCTTGACGCCCCAGGTCTGGAAGCCCTTCTGGTGCGAGGCGACCGCGGCCAGCATCGCGACCAGCGATCCCGCCATGGCCGCCGGGCTGAGGTCCTTGTCGACCTTGCCCTTGGCCTGGAGCTCCTTCATCGACTCCGTGAGGGAGTTGGTGACGGAGTTCAGGATCTTCATGCGGATCTTGTAGAAGCGCTTGTCGCCCTCGGCCGCTCCGAGGTCGACGACCCGCAGGATCGCGTCGTTGCGCCGCCAGAAGTCCAAGAAACCCTCGACGAGTTCCTCGGCCGCTTGCCAGCCGGCCTTGCCGACCCAGCTGCGGCCCTGGACGAGCGCCGTCAACTGCGCGCCCTCCGTGGCCATTTCTTCGGCGATCTCCAGGACGGCGCCCTCGACGTCCGGGAAGTACTGGTAGAAGGTCGCGGGGGAGGTGCCGGCCTTGCGGGCGACGTCGATCACCTTGACGTCGCGGTACGGCGAGGAGCTGAGCATTTCGCTGAGGCAGTCAAGCAGCTTCTGCCGCGTCGCCTGACCGCGTCGGCCGGCCACGCGGCCGTCGACGGTGCGTACTTGTCCTGTCATGCCGTCAGCTTACCGAGGGGTGATCTGCGCGCGATTCGGCCGCCTGCAAATGGGGTTACGGAAGGCCTGGCCTGGGCGAACGTCACTTCGGGGGCTTTGCGAGTGGCTGGTTCCTGCTGGTCAGGTGCAGGTTCCGGGTGCATCTGGGGCGGACGGGGTGCGAATACCGGGTGGATTCGGTGCGGATCCCGGCTCGGGGCCGCCCCGGTCACCTCTTTGCGGTGGGGTGCCCGCTTCCTCGCAATATCCCCCGATTAGTCTTATCAACAGGCTGTGGACAAGTTTTCGGGCAGATCATGGCCCGAGGGGGGCATCGCCGACAGCGCTGCGGGAGCGTACGGAGGGTACACACCCCCGCACAACGGAAGGAAACGGGCCATGGCCGCATTCGCGGAAGGCACACCCTGCTGGGTGGATGCCTCGCTTCCGGACGTCGAGGCGGGCAAGCGCTTCTACGGCGAGCTCTTCGGGTGGACCTTCGGGGACAGCGCGGGCGCCGAGTACGGCCACTACACCCAGGCCTACAGTCGTGGCCGCAACGTCGCCGCCCTCGCCCCCAAGCCCGACGGCCGCATGCCCACCGTCTGGGGCGTCTACCTCTACACCTCGGACGCCTACGCGTGCGCCGCCCGCATCCGCGCCTCCGGCGGCCAGATGGTGATGGACCCGCAGCCCGTGGGCCCGTACGGCGCGGCCGGGCTGGCCGCCGACCCCGGTGGGGCCGTCTTCGGCCTGTGGCAGCCCGGCACCCACCACGGCTTCGAGGCCCAGCAGGAGCCTTACACGTACTGCTGGACCGAGCTGTACACACGGGCCCGCGACGCGGTCGACGTGTTCTACGCCAACGTCTTCGGCTACGTCCCCGAGGACCAGGACGACGCCGGCACGGGCGTGGAGTACCGACTGTGGTCCCCGCCCGGCAGCGCGCCCGGAGCCGCCACCGCCATCATGGGGCGCAGCCTCATCACCGACGCGTTCCCGGAGATCATGCCGGCGCACTTCCTCGTGTACTTCGCCGTCCCGGACGTCGACCAGTCCATCGCGGTCGTGCGGCGGCTCGGCGGCCGGGTCACCGAGGATCCCTTCAACACGACGTACGGGAGGATCGCGGTCGTCGCGGACAATCAGGGAGCGGTGTTCGCGCTGCTGTCGGAGTCCCGTACGAAGCCGGTGGGGTAGCGGACCGCCGGGCCACGGGCATCGCAGGTCCGGCCGCCCGGCGCGGACTGTGACGACACGGCCTCGGCGCGGGCCTGACAGAATCGGGGTTGCGCGACCCCGGGCGGCGCCCGGGGTGAGACGCTGCACGGGGCCGACCGCCGTGCCGGCGCGCGTGCAGGTGGAAACGGGCCGGGCAACGGCCCGTACGGGGAGGTGTAGGCGAGTGGTGGAGCAGCTGACGCAGCACGACCCGAGACGGATCGGCCCCTTCGAGGTGCTGGGACGTCTCGGCGCCGGCGGCATGGGGCTGGTCTATCTCGCACGGTCGGCATCCGGACGCCGGGTGGCGATCAAGACGGTGCGGACCGAGCTCGCCGAGGACCAGTTGTTCCGGGTGCGTTTCACCCGTGAGGTGGAGGCGGCGCGCGCGGTGTCCGGCTTCTACACGGCTGCCGTGGTCGATGCTGACCCACGGGCCGCCGTGCCGTGGCTGGCGACCGCGTACGTACCGGCGCCCTCCCTGGAGGAGATCGTCAACGAGTGCGGGCCGATGCCCGCCCAGGCCGTACGGTGGCTCGCCGCCGGCATCGCCGAGGCGCTGCAGTCCATCCACGGCGCCGGCCTGGTCCACCGCGACCTGAAGCCGTCCAACGTGCTCGTCGTCGAGGACGGTCCGCGCGTGATCGACTTCGGCATCGCGAGCGGTGTCTCCAACACCCGCCTGACCATGACGAACGTCGCCGTCGGCACGCCCGCGTACATGTCGCCCGAGCAGGCCAAGGACTCGCGCAGCGTCAAGGGCGCCAGCGACGTCTTCTCGCTCGGCTCGACGCTGGTCTTCGCCGCGACCGGGCATCCGCCGTACCACGGGGCGAACCCGGTGGAGACGGTGTTCATGCTGCTGCGGGACGAGCCCAACCTGGAGGGGCTGCCCGACGAACTGCGGCCCTTGATCGACTCCTGCATGCAGATGGAGGCCACTCAGCGCCCGACCCCGGCCGACCTCCAGGCGCAGCTGGCCCCGCACCTCTTCGACGGCGGTGACGACAGCGGCACCGCCTCGGCATGGCTGCCCGGCCGGGCCGTCGCGATGATCGAGGCCCGCCGGGCGGGGCAGCGCACGCCGGCCGCCCCGGTCCCGTCGCCCGGCCGCCCCGCCGGCCGCCCGGCCGAACCCGCCACGCACCGCCGCGAGCCCCGCGGGGGCGTCGACCCCTGGATCGACCCGCGGACCGGTCAGGCCGTACCGCAGCGCCCGCACCACCCGCCGAGGCCGGTGTCCCCCGCGCCCTCCGGCGAGCCGGTCCGCCTCGGCGGTTCCCCGGTGCCGATCGGGCCCGGGCCGCGCGCGACCGCGTCGGCCCCTGCCGCGCACACCCCGGCAGTGGATTCGGCGACCGGCTGGGTCCGCCCGCCGGGCGGCTCCGCTGCGGCCCCGCAGGCTCCGGGCGCCTCGGCCTCGCCGTCGTCGGTGGTGCCGACCCCCGGCACCGGCCCGGACAGCGGTCGCTGGCGTCCCTGGCGCTTCCGCATGTCGAACGAGGTGTGGGGGACGCCGACCGTTGCCGGCGACCTGCTCTACGTGACTTCCTTCGAGGTGCACGCCCTGGACGTGGCCAGTGGCCGCCGCCAGTTCAAGACCCGCGACGTCGCCTGGTCCATGGCCGTCGCGGACGGCCGCATCCACGCCTCGGACGGCCCTTCCCTCTACGCGCTCGACGCCACCGACGGCGCCGAGCGGTGGCGGTTGTCCACCGAGGCCTGGGTGTACGCGCTGCGCGCCGACCGGGGCACAGTCGTCACCGCCACGCGCGGGGGCGGCGTACAGGGCTGGGAGGCGTCGAGCGGCCAGAAGCTGTGGGAGCTGACCGGCGCCCAGAGCGACTTCGAGACCCCGGAAGGTGCCCCGGTCCTGCACGAGGGCACGGTGTACGTGTGGCAGGACGCGCGGCTGCGCGCCCTGGACGCCCGTACCGGTCGCGAGGCCTGGTCGTACCCGGTCGGTGACGCCGCCTCCTGCGGCAACGTCCCGGTCCGTGTCACCCCGGCCCCGGACGGCAACGTCTATGTCGCCGCCGGCACCCGCGTGCTGTCCGTGGACCGGGCCTCGGGTCGGGTCCGCTGGCACTTCGAGGCCCCCGCGGTCTTCTTGGCCGCCCCGGCCTTCGCCCCGGGCGCGGCGGTCACCGGCGGCGGTGTCTACCTCGCGGACTACCTGGGCACCGTCTACGCCCTGGACGCCGTCACCGGCAACGACCGCTGGCGCATCGCCACCGAGCCGCGGCCGTCCGCGGACCCGGTGATGGTCGCCCACGGCAACGTCCACCTGGGCGCGGGCAGTGCCCTGTACACGCTCGACGCGGTCACCGGTACCCCGAAGTGGCGCTTCGCCGCGGGCGGCGAGATCACCGGCCCGCCGGCGGTCGCGGACGGCCGGGTGCACTTCGGCTCCGCCGACCACTGTCTGTACACCCTGGACGCGGCGGGTGGCCAGCTCCGCTGGAAGCTGGCCACCGGCGGGGAGATCACGGGCGCGCCGGTGGCCGAGGCGGGCGTGGTCTACGCATGCAGCAAGGACCGCTGCGTGTACGCCTTGGACGCGGCCAAGGGCACGGGGACCCGTACGTCCGGCTGAGCGCGATTTCGGCCCCGCCGAGTCGCGCACGGCACCGGGAGTGACAGGATGGACCCCATGAGCAACGTTTACTTCGACATCAACATCGACGGCCAGCCCGCCGGCCGCATCGTCTTCAACCTCTTCGACGAGGTCGTCCCGAAGACCGCGCAGAACTTCCGCGAGCTGGCCACCGGTCAGCACGGCTTCGGCTACGCGGGCTCGCCGTTCCACCGCGTCATCCCCCAGTTCATGCTCCAGGGTGGCGACTTCACCAACCAGAACGGCACCGGCGGCAAGAGCATCTACGGCGAGAAGTTCGCCGACGAGAACTTCACGCTGAAGCACGACCGCCCGTACCTGCTGTCGATGGCGAACGCCGGCCGCAACACCAACGGCTCGCAGTTCTTCATCACCACCGTCGTCACCCCGTGGCTGGACGGCAAGCACGTCGTCTTCGGCGAGGTCGTCGAGGGCCAGGACATCGTGGACCAGATCGAGAAGCTCGGCACCCCCTCGGGCGCCACTCGCGGCAAGATCGAGGTTGCGGCCTCGGGCGTCGTCGAGGCCTGATCCCACCCCCGCCCGCACACGGCTGGCCGGCCCCGCCCCCTTCACGGGGGCCGGGGCCGCCGCCATGTGGGCCACAGCCGTGCCACCGTCCACCGCTGCGTCACGGCCGGTTGTCCGGTGGATCCGGTGGCTATGGTCCGTCGGGAGGGACCTCGGGAGGGACCTCGGGAGCCACCCGTTGCGGAGAGCTGCGGGTGGGACGGCCGCTCATGACGGCCGCCCCGAGCAGGATGAGGGCGCCGGCGCCGTAGGCGCTGGCGACGCCGTCCCCGATGCCCTGGCCTTCGCTGCCGACCGCGATGCTGCCCGCGGCCTGGCCCTGCCGGACCGTCCAGAGCACGGTGAACCCGAGGACGACGATTCCGGCACAGGCCATGAGCAGCCGGGAGCGCACCACGATCGCGCCGAGGACGAGTAGGGCGGCGACGAGGAACGGCAGCAGGATCGAGCCCAGCAGCGCGGCGCCGGCGTCGGTGACGCCGGCGCCGGTGAACAGGTCCTGGATGCGGTAGTCGCGTCCGGGACGGCCGTCGTACCAGGCACGGAAGGGGCTCCGGACGGCGGCCGCCGCTCCGATGAGACCCAGGACGGAGCCGAGTACGTTGCGCATCATGCCCGGACCTCCGGGTAGGGGCCTTGACCCCGACGCTACGCCGGGGCGGTCACCTGCACCAGCGCGGGGCTCCTGCCGGACGTACTGAACCGATTGGTTCATTCGTGTGGTGGTAGCGTGGCGCGCCGTTGTCCAGGGGAGGGGTTCGGGCCATGGTGGCTGGACGTCGTATCAGGTTCACCGCGGTGCTCGTCACCGTCGTCTTCGCGCTCACCGGTTTCTCGTCCGGCGGCCACGGCGGGAAGAGCAGCAGCAGCGGCAGCGGCGGCGGTGGTTGCTCCAGCTCGAAGAAGAAGAGCCACAGCAGCAACGGCAACAGCAACGGCAGCTCGACGTCGTCGCCCAGCAAGAGCGCCGGACCGCCCGCGCACGCCCAGGTCGTCACCTGCGCCGGCCCCGGCAGCCCGAAGGCCGTCCTCAAGGTGACCTCCGACGTGGACGTGCAGCGCACCGTCGACGTCCCGCTGACCTTCGAAGGGGCGTCCGGTGTCGTCGACCGGACCTCCGTCCGGGTCACCCTCAAGGCCCGCGAGACCCAGACCGTCACCGCCACGATGGTCCACGGCGACAAGGCCGCGGACGTGAAGACCTGCACCGTCGGCCGGATCGGCTAGCGCGTACGCACCAGCCGCACCGGACCTACCGCACCCGGGGATCCGGCGCCCGCCGGCGCCCGGCGAACAGCTCCGCCTGCCGCTCCGGCGGCAGGTTCCCCAGCGTGATCAGCGCAGGGGCCTGGGCCAGCGCCTGCTGCAGTGCGGCCTGTTTCGCCGACCACAGGGCCCGGACGGTGCCCTGCACCGCCTCCGTCGGATACCCGGCCAGGGTCTGCGCCGCCCGCAGGGCCGCCGGGAGCAGCTCCTCGGGCGCCGCGAGTTCCGAGACCAGGCCGATCTCGTACGCCCGCCGTGCGGAGAGCCGTTCGGCCGTCCCCATCAGGGACATCCGGGCGACCTCCCCGAACGGCATCCGCTGCGCCATGTACACGGCCTCGTAGGCGCTGACCATCCCGTACGTCGTGTGCGGGTCGAAGTACGTGGCGGTCGAGGAGGAGATGATGAACTCCGACTCGCCCAGCAGGTAGAAGGCCCCGCCGCACGCCATGCCGTTGACGGCGGCGACCACGGGCTTCCACAGGTCGTTCGCCTTCGGGCCGATCGAGAGCAGCGGATCGTCGACCGAGTACGGGGACGTCGGCTGCGCGACCGTGACGCCACGGTCGATGCCCGTGCAGAAGGCGGCCGTGCCCGCCCCCGTCAGGACCACTGCGCGGACGTCTTCGGCATGCCGGAACTCCCGCCACGTCTCGATCAGTTCGGCGGCCGTCGCCAGGTCGATCGCATTGTGCCGGTGCTCCCGGTCCAGGGCGACGACCGCGACCCCGCTCGCCTCGTCCCGCTCCACCCGTACGGTCAAGACTTCTCCAGGATCCAGCGCGGCACGGTGATCCCGCCCGTCTCGGTGAACACCACCTGGACCCGGGCGCCGATGCGCAACCGGGCCGGGTCCGTCGAGTCCAGCGGGGCGTCGGCCGAGGCGACCAGGTTCCCGACGAGGCGGATGTGGGGGGCGTCGGTGAGCTCCACGAGGATCACGTTGTACGGGGCTTGCGCGGCGTACGCGGGGAGCAGTGGCGGATGCGGCCGGACGTACGACCAGATGCGGCCTCGGCCGCTCGTCAACCGCCACTCGGAGTCGAAGGACTGGCAGTGCGGGCAGCAGGGTCTCGGCGGGAAGCGGAGCCGGCCGCACGCGGCGCAGGCCTGGACGCGGAGTTCGCCCCGGGCGGCGTACTCCCAGAACGGTGCGCCGTCCTCGTCCGGGACGGGCAGGAGCAGGCCGTCCGCGGCGGCATCCGGGTCGGCACCGGCACCGGCGTCGGCATGGGCATGGGCGTGGGCATCGGCGGTAGTGGCCATGGTCGCTCGCTCCTCAGGCTCGCAGCAGGATCGCGGACGTCGGGACACCTTCGCCCGCGGTCACCAGACAGGTGGCGGCGTCCGGCACCTGGGCGGTGGAGGTGCCGCGCAGCTGCTTGACGCCCTCGGTGATCAGGTTGAAGCCGTGCACGTAGGCCTCCGACAGGCCGCCGCCGCCGGTGTTGATCGGGAGCCGGCCGCCGATCTCCAGGGCTCCGCCCTCGGTGAAGGCGGCGCCCTCGCCGCGTCCGCAGAAGCCGTAGCCCTCCAGGGACAGCGGGATCAGCGGGGTGAAGGCGTCGTAGATCTGGGCCACGTCCACGTCCTCGGGTCCGAGGTCGGACTGCTTCCACAGGTGGCGGGCTGCGGTCCAGGCCGGACCGGACAGCGGGTCGTCGTTCCAGTAGTTGACCATGCCGTGGTGCTGGGCGGGCAGGCCCTGGGCGACGGAGTGGATGTACACGGGCCGTTGGCGGCAGTCCCGGGCCCGCTCGGCGCTCACGATCACACAGGCCAATGCCCCGTCGGTCTCCAGGCAGTTGTCGAAGAGGCAGAGCGGATCGCTGATCATGCGGGAGGTCATGTACATCTCGCGGGTCAGCGGGCGCTCGTACATCATCGCGGCCGGGTTCTCGTTGGCCCGGTTGCGGCAGGCCATGGCGATGTTGAAGAGGTGCTCGCGGGTGGCGCCGTACTCGTGCATGTAGCGGCGCGCCAGCATGCCGATCTCGTCGGCGGGGCGCAGCAGGCCGAAGGGGCGCGTCCACTGGCCGGGGGTGGGCAGCTGGACGGTGGTGTTCTTCCAGGGGCGCGGGCCGGAGCCGCGTTTGCGCGAGCGCCAGGCGACGCCGACGCTCGCCTGCCCGGTGGCGACGGCGGCGGCGAGATGGCCGACGGTGGCGCAGGAACCCCCGCCGCCGTAGCCGATCTTGGAGAAGAAGGTGACGTCTCCGGCACCGATGGCCTTGGCGACCTCGACCTCATCGGTCTCCTCCATCGTGTACGAGGAGAAGGCGTCCACTTCGGAGGGGGCGATCCCGGCGTCCGCGAGGGCGGCGAGAACGGCGCGGCAGGCCAGTTCCTTCTCGGACTGGGGGAGTCTTTTGGCAAAGGCGGTCTGGCCGATCCCGACTATCGCCGTAGCGTCCTTGAGTGTTGCCGCCATCGCCACCTCCGGGATTGCGCCAGTGCTGACAGCCGCGAAGGCTACAGCTAATCTGACGGTTAGTCAGCTACTGGGAGGGGTGTGCGATGACGCAAGACGTGCGGGGGGATCTGCGCTGGGGCACCATCGCGGGACTGGTGCGTGCGGCTGCCGTGCAGTACGCCGACCGCGAGGCCGTCGTCGAGGGGCGTGTCCGGATCAGCTACGCGCAGCTCGGCGAACGCGTCGAACGAGCCGCCGCCGCAGCCATCGCCGCCGGGGTCGAGCCGGGGGACCGGGTCGCCGTCTGGGCCCCCAACACCCTGGACTGGATCGTCTCCGCGCTCGGAGCCGTCTCAGCAGGAGCCGTCCTCGTCCCCCTCAACACGCGTTTCAAGGGATCGGAGGCGGCGTACGTCCTGCGGCGCAGCCGGGCCAAGCTCCTGTTCGTCACCGGCACCTTCCTGGGCACCTCGTACGTCGCCTCCCTGCGCCGGGCCGCAGCCGAAGGGGAGGGCCGTGGTCCGCTGCCGGGGCTGCCGCACCTCGACCAGGTCGTGGTCCTGGCCGAGGACGCCCCGCAGTCCTTCCGCACCTGGAAGGACTTCCTGGCCGGAGGGGACGGCGTCAGCGCCGGGACCGTACGCGAGCGCGCCGAGTCGATCCGCCCCGACGCCCCCTCCGACATCATCTTCACCTCCGGCACCACCGGCAGCCCCAAGGGCGCCGTCATCACCCACGCCCAGTCCCTGCGCTGCTACGCCGTCTGGAGCGAGCTCGCCGGCCTGCGCGAAGGCGACCGCTACCTGATCGTGAACCCCTTCTTCCACACCTTCGGCTACAAGGCCGGCATCATCGCCTGCCTGATGCGCGGCGCCACGATGGTCCCGCAGCCCGTCTTCGACGTGGACACCGTCCTCGCGAACATCGCCGCCGAGCGGATCTCCGTACTTCCCGGACCTCCCACCCTCCACCAGTCGCTCCTCGACCACCCCCAACGCGACCACCACGACCTGTCCGCCCTCCGCCTGGTCGTCACCGGCGCGGCCGTGGTCCCGCTCAGCCTCGTCGAACGGCTGCGCGGCGAACTGCACATCACCACCGTCCTCACGGCGTACGGGCTGTCCGAAGCCGGCGGCATCGTGACGATGTGCCGGCGCAGCGATCCCGCCGAGGTCATCGCCTCGACCTCGGGACGGGCCATCCCGGACACCGAGGTGATCGTCGCCGACCAGGACGGACGCGCCCGGCCCACCGGCACGACCGGCGAGGTGTGGGTCCGCGGCCACCACGTCATGCAGGGGTACTTCGAGGACCCGGCCGAGACCGCCGGGGCGATCACCCCCGAGGGCTGGCTGCGCACCGGCGACGTAGGGGTCCTCGACGCCGACGGCAACCTGCGCATCACCGACCGGATCAAGGACATGTACATCGTCGGAGGCTTCAACGCCTACCCCGCCGAGATCGAGCAACTCCTCGGCCTGCACCCGGACATCGCGGACGTCGCCGTCGTCGGCGTGCCCGACCCGCGCCTCGGCGAGGTCGGCAAGGCGTACGCGGTGCGCCGCCCCGGCGCCACCCTCACCGCAGACGACCTGATCGCCTGGTCCCGCCGGGAAATGGCCAACTACAAGGTCCCGCGCTCCGTGGAGTTCGTCGCCGAGCTGCCGCGCAACGCGAGCGGAAAGGTTCTGAAACGGGAGCTGCGCAGCGGACAGTAGGCCCGGAGGGGGAAGTGCCGGCACGGCACGTCGGGTTCACCAACAGCGGAGCGGCCGATACCCACGGCCCGGCCGGCCCCGGCCCGGCCCCGGTGCGCCTGGCCGGCGTACGTCAGTGCAGCCGCCTGGCCAGGACCAGCCGCCAGCGCGGGGTCCCGTCGTCGCGGCGGCCGAAGTGCTCCAGCGGGACGGTCTCCACCGTGAAGCCGGCCGCCCGCAGGTCCGCGCGTACCCCGCCCAGCGGGAAGGTCCGGTAGTACATGACGAAAGGCGGACGCCACACGGCGTTCCGCACCCGCATCACGGCGTCGAAGCCCGCTGCTGCCCACCACACGGGGGAGGTCGGCGGGATCGGCGCCCCGATCGGGAAGGCGAACAGCCCGCCCGGGTGCAGGGCGCGGTGGACTCCGGAGAAGAGGGCGGGCCGCTCGGCCGGGAGGAAGTGCCCGAAGGCGCCGAAGCTGACGGCCAGGTCGTACGTGTCCGTGAGTGCGGGTGGGAGCGCCCGCGCATCGGCACGCAGGAGATCGACGCGGGCGAGGCCCGCGCGGTCCTCGCCGTGCGCCCGCTCGGCCTCGGCCAGCATCCCCGCGCTCAGGTCCACTCCGGTCACCCGGTCCCGGCACAGCCGCCGCAGCATGCCGAGTCCGGCGCCGGTACCGCAGCACACGTCCAGTCCGGACCCGAAGGACCCCTCGTACTGGGCGAGCGTCTCCTCGACGGAGTCGAGCATGCGGTCGGGCGTACGGAAGGGGGTCTGGTCGAACGTGGGCGAGAGCAGGTCGTAACCGCGCTCGACGGACGAGAGGGCCTGTACGGCGAGCTCGCGGAGGCTCGGTCCCTGTGAGGTGAACACGGTCTCAGCCTAGTGAGTGGACGGCCGGCGGCGTTCCCGTAGCGCGCCCGCGCCCGCGCCGGGGCGCGGGCATGCGACGGCGGTCGCGGTGGCTCCCCCTCCGGGCCACCGCGACCGCCGTCCTTGTTGTGCTCCCCCGTGGTCCCCCCCGTGGTCCCCCGTGACCCCCGTTGGTTCCCCCGTATCCCCCGTGTCCCCCCGTGGGACCGTCCCCCGTATCCCCCCGTTGGTCCCCCGTGTCCCCCCGTGGGACCGTCCCCCGTATCCCCCGTGGGACGTCCTACGGACGCGGGCCGGACGCGTGGTTGTCCAGCGTCACGATCTCCTCGCCCGAGGTCTGGTTGTCGAGCGGCTTGATCTCGATGCCGGAGGCGTGGTTGTCCATCGGCGTGATGTCGACGCCCGTGCTGCCCGCCTGGTTGTCGAGCGGCTTGATCTCGATGCCCGAAGCGTGGTTGTCGAGCGGCCTGATGTCGCCGTCGTTCGGCAGGATGTTCTCGTTCGTCGTCATCGGTTCTCCTGATGGATGGGTCGGGCCCGTTCGGCGATTCCCCCGCGGACCGCCGAACGGGTGGTCCTCCAGCCGACTCTCGCGCCCCCCGACGCGGTGAGTCGATGTCCCTATGGTGGACGCCGGCGATAAACGAACGATGAATGCCTCGTTCATCGGCCCGTCGGTGCAGCTCAGGCCGCTATTTCTGAGGCCAACAGGGCTTGTACCTCGGTCAGTTCGGCCGATTTCAGCTGGACGAAGATGGTCTCCGCATCGCGCCAGCACACCCGTGCCCGGTCCCGCTGCCCCAGTCGCCGCAAGGCCTTGCCGAGCACCGTCAGTACGGTCGCCCGCCGCCATTCCCCGCCGATGCCGCGCAGCGCGATGGCCTGCTCGGCGTGCGCGGCGGCCAGCGTTGGCCGGTGGGCGGCCAGGTGGGCGACCGCGAGCCGGAAGTGCGTCACGCCCTCCCACAGCGGCTGCCGGTTGTCGCGGAAGAGCGTCAGCGCCTCGGTGAGTTGGGACTGCGCCTCGGCGAGCCGGCCGGCCTGGGTGAGGGCGATGCCCAGCGCGTAACGGCCGTTGGCCAGGCGCAGGGTCAGGCCCATCCGGTCGTATATGGCGATGCCCTGCTCCGCCAGGTCGATGGCGCTGCTCAGCCGCCCCAACTCCACATGGATCCGGGAGAGGTTGCACAGGGCGCTGGCCTCGCCGATGTGGTTGCCGTCGGCGCGGAAGTTCTCGATGGCCTGGAGCAGGTACTGCTCCCCGTCTGCGTACCGGCCCTGGTAGAGCGCGATGATCCCGCGGTCGTTGGGTGCCCAGCAGCTGGGCAGCGGGTCGCCGGCCTCACGGGCGAGCAGCGTGGCCTGCCGCGCCTCGTCGTCGGCCTCGGTGAACCGGCCGGCGACCAGGTGGACGTTGGTGAGGGCGGTACGGGCCCGGCCCTCCGCGTGCGGGTCCTTCACGGCGTGCGCGGCGTCGCGCAGGGTCACTGCGGAGGACTCGTACTGCTTGGAGTTGGCCCCGGACTCGGCGAGGTCCTTCGCCGCCCACAGCAGGTCCACGGCCCGACGCAGTACGTCCGCCTGCCCGCTCCCGCGGACGGCGGCCTGCCGGACGCAGGCCAGCAGCGGGTCCGCCTCGGCGTAGAGCCAGTCCAGGGCCGCCCGCGGCTCGGTGAACCGCAGGCCGGGGTAGTGGGTGGTGGACAGGTGCGCGGGAAGCCGGTCGCCGGGCCGTTCCACCGCGTACACGGCGGAGGCGGTGGCGAGGTAGAAGTCCAGGAGGCGGTCCAGGGCGGCGTCGCGCTCGCTCGGCGGCTGCTCGTCGCGCTCGGCGCAGGCACGCGCGTAGAGGCGTACCAGGTCGTGGAAGCGGTAGCGGCCCGGCGCCGCCGATTCGAGGAGGGAGCAGTCGACTAAAGCTTCGAGGAGGTCCTCGGTGTCGTGCTCGGGCCGGTCGAGTACGGCGGCTGCCGCAGTCAGCGAGACGTCGGGCCCGTCGGCGAGGCCGAGGAGGCGGAACGCGCGCTGCTGGGCGGGTTCCAGTTGGCCGTAGCCGAGCTCGAAGGTGGCCTTGACGGCGAGGTCGCC
>NZ_JBEXQA010000010.1:155259-251395 GCF_040612395.1 Streptomyces sp. NPDC006430 | reverse complement strand
CATGCCCGGCATCCCGGGCATGGGCGGCGGCCCCGGCCGGCAGAAGAAGCAGGTCAAGCCCGAGGCGCCGCACCACCCTTCGCTGTCAGCTCCTCCCCTCCCGTCCCCGCCGCGTCCCCCGCCCCGCCACTTCCCTCGCCCCGCCACTTCCCTCGCCCCGCCACTTCCCCCGCCCCGCCGCGTCCCGTCACCTCGCGCCGACTGGAGAACCGCCCATGCGCCGCCGTCGCACCCGCATCCCCTCGTACGGCCTGCTCCTCGGCCTGTTGCTGCTGGTCGCGGGCCTGCTCCTGCCGGCCGCGACGGCGACTGCCGCGGACAACGGCACCTGGGGGGTGTTCCCGACACCGCCGGCCGGTGCCCCGATGACCGACCGCGCGTACTTCTTCCACCAGGGCGCGGCCGGAACCACGATCAGCGACAGCGCGACGATCCTGAACTCCTCCGACCAGGAGCTGACCTTCCAGATCTTCGCCACCGACGCCGTGAACACCCCGGTCGGCGGCGCCTTCGCACTGCTCCCGGTGGACCAGAAGCCCAAGGACGTGGGCGCATGGATCGTGCTGCCGCCCGAGACCGCGACCACGGTGACGGTGCCGCCCAAGGGTCGCAAGGACGTCCCGTTCACCGTGAAGGTCCCGCAGGACGCGACCCCGGGCGACCACGTCGGCGGGATCGTCGCCCTCAACACCGCCGTCGAGGGCGTCCAGCAGGAGGGCAAGGTCAAGGTCGGGGTGAAGCGGCAGGTGGGCTCCCGGTTGTACTTCCGGGTACCGGGGCCCGTCACGCCGGGGCTGAGCGTGGAGGACGTGACGGTCAGTCGGTCCGCGCCGCTGCTGCCGTGGATCAAGGAGGCTCGCGCCACGATTTCGTACGCCCTGGTCAACCGGGGCAACGTGGTCGTCGAGCCCAAGGTGGCCCTATCCGCCGAGGGGCTGTTCGGCCGCACGGTGCTGGACCGGCCGGCTCGCGAGCTGAAGCTGGTGCTTCTGCCGGGCCAGCGGATCGAGCTGACCGAACCGTGGCCGGACGCACCGCAGTCGGACTGGGTCACCGTGAGGATCTCGGCCGGTGCGTCGGCCCATCCGGAGCTGGCTCCGGAGTCCGAGACGGAGTTCGTCGCCGTTCCGTGGCCCGCTGCCGGCACGCTCCTCGTCCTGGCAGGATCCGCCGTCGCCTTCACGGCCGTGCGGCGCCGCCGCGGCCGGCTCGTGAACGACGGCGAACGGACCGAACCGGCGGCGGACTTCGCCGGCACACGCTGACCCGCTGACCCGCGGGCCGCCGGGCCGCCGGGCCGCCGCCCCATTGACCACGACGGCTGCGGCAGAGGTCCGGCCCCCGGTCCGAAGGACGGGGCCGGGAGCGGGACTCGCCCCCCGCGTGAGGGTTGCGGGGGGCGAGCCTGGTCTCCGGTCCTTCGCTGCTGCGGTCCTGCGAAGGGCGTGCGGGACGGGGTGTGCGATCAGTGGTTGCGCGGGAAGCCGAGGTCCACACCGGCCGGGGCCTCGGACGGGTCCGGCCAGCGGGTCGTGACGACCTTGCCGCGGGTGTAGAAGTGGACGCCGTCGTTCCCGTAGATGTGGTGGTCGCCGAACAGCGAGTCCTTCCAACCACCGAAGGAGTGGTAGCCCACCGGCACCGGGATCGGCACGTTGACGCCGACCATGCCCGCCTCGATCTCCAGCTGGAAGCGGCGGGCAGCGCCGCCGTCGCGAGTGAAGATCGCGGTGCCGTTGCCGAACGGCGAGGCGTTGATGAGTGCCACGCCCTCCTCGTAGGTCTCGGCGCGCAGCACGCACAGCACGGGGCCGAAGATCTCGTCGCGGTAGGCGTCGGAGTCGGTCTTGACGTTGTCGAGCAGCGACAGGCCGATCCAGTGGCCCTTCTCGAAGCCGTCGACGGTGTACCCGGTGCCGTCCAGGACCACGTCCGCGCCCTGGTCGGCCGCGCCCTTCACGTACGAGGCGACCTTGTCGCGGTGGGCGGCCGTGATCAGCGGGCCCATCTCGGAGGTCGGGTCGTTGCCCGGGCCGATCTTGATCTTCTCGGCGCGCTCGCGGATCTTCTCGACGAGCGTGTCGCCGATGGAGCCGACGGCGACGACGGCGGAGATCGCCATGCAGCGCTCACCGGCCGAACCGTAGGCCGCCGAGACCGCCGCGTCGGCAGCCGCGTCCAGATCGGCGTCCGGCAGCACCAGCATGTGGTTCTTGGCGCCACCCAGGGCCTGGACCCGCTTGCCGTTGGCGGCGGCGGTGGTGTGGATGTGGCGGGCGATCGGCGTCGAGCCGACGAAGGAGACGGCGGCGATGTCGGGGTGCGCGAGCAGCGCGTCGACGGCGACCTTGTCACCGTGGACGACGTTGAGCACGCCGGCCGGCAGGCCGGCCTCGGACGCCAGCTCGGCCAGCTTGTTGGCGGCCGACGGGTCCTTCTCGCTCGGCTTGAGGATGAAGGTGTTTCCGCAGGCCACGGCCAGCGGGAACATCCACATCGGCACCATCGCCGGGAAGTTGAACGGGGTGATGCCCGCGACCACACCGAGCGGCTGGCGGATGGCGGCGACGTCGACCCGGCTCGAAACGGAAGTCGAGAGCTCGCCCTTGAGCTGCGTGGTGATCCCGCAGGCCAGCTCGACGATCTCCAAGCCGCGCGCCACCTCGCCGAGGGCGTCCGAGTGCACCTTGCCGTGCTCGGCGGTGATCAGCTCGGCGATGGCGTCGCGGTTGGCGTCCAGCAGGGCGCGGTAGGCGAACAGCACCTTGGTGCGGGCGGCCAGCGAGGACTGGCCCCAGGTCTGGAAGGCCTCCTTGGCGACCTGTACGGCCGCGTCGACCTCGTCGGTCGAAGCGAGCGCGACCTGCGTGGTGACCTCGCCGGTGGCCGGGTCGGTGACCGGGCCGTAGTTGCCCGACGCGCCCTCGACGGTCTTGCCACCGATCCAGTGGTTGACGGTCTTCATGCCTATTGCTCCTTCACAGATGGCGACGTCGCTGCGCGGCTTGCCGGTCGTACTCTTCGCGGGCCTCGTGCGCCGACGTACGGGTCGCGGTCTCGGCCACAGGAACATCCCACCACGCCTGTGCCGGGGGCGGGCCCGACACAGTGTCGGGTGTTCGGGTCTGTGCGTAGACACATGTGGGGCGGTCCGCCTCACGCGCTTCGACGAGGGCTTTCCGCAGGTCACCGATGGTGCGGGTGCGGATCACGGCCATTCCGAGGGAGGCGGCGTTTGCTGCGAGGTCCACCGGCAGGGGTGCGCCGGTGAACGACCCGTCGTCCGTCCGGAAGCGGTACGCGGTCCCGAAGCCCTCGCCCCCCACGGCCCCGGAGAGGCCTCCGATGGAGGCGTAGCCGTGGTTGTCGAGGATCACCACCTTGATCGGGATTCCCTCTTGTACGGCCGTGACGATCTCGGTCGGGTTCATCAGGTACGTGCCGTCGCCGACGAGTGCCCAGACCGGGCGGCCGGGGGCCGCGAGCGCGGTGCCGATGGCCGCCGGGATCTCGTAGCCCATGCAGGAGTACCCGTACTCCACGTGGTACTGGTCGACCGAGCGGGCCCGCCACAGCTTGTGCAGGTCGCCGGGGAGGGAGCCGGCGGCGTTGATCAGGACGTCTTCGACGTCGACCAGGCCGTCGAGCAGGCCGAGCACCTGCGCCTGGGTGGGCGCCGCGTCCTCGTCGGGCACCGCGTACGCCCGGTCGACCAGCCGCTCCCAGCTGCGCTTGCGCTCCGTGTACGCCGTCACGTACGCGGGGTCCACGCGGTACCCGGCAGCCGCGGCCAGGAGGGCTTCCAGACCCGCCCGCGCATCGCAGACCAGTGGGCGGGCGGCGAGCTTGTGGGCGTCGTACGGATCGAGGTTGAGCCCGACGAACCGGACGGCGGGGTTCTGGAAGAGGGTCGCCGAGGCGGTGGTGAAGTCCGTCAGCCGGGTCCCGGCGGCGATCACCAGGTCGGCGCCGCGGGCCAGTTCGTCGGCGGTGGCGGTCCCGGTGTGCCCGATGCCGCCCACGTCGGCGGGATGGTCGAACGGGAGGGCCCCCTTGCCCGCCTGCGTGGAGGCCACCGGGATCCCGGTGGCCTCGGCGAACTCCGCCAGGGCGGCCTGGGCCCCACTGTGCCGGATTCCGCCGCCGGCGACGACGAGGGGGCGCGCGGAGCCCCGTAGGGCCTCTGCTGCCTGCGCGAGTTCTACCTCGTCGGGCCGGGGCCGGCGTACGCCCCACACGCGCTCGGCGAAGAACTCGGGCGGCCATGCGTACGCCTCGGCCTGGACGTCCTGCGGCAGCGCCAGGGTCACCGCGCCGGTCTGGACGGGGTCGGTGAGCACCCGCATGGCCTGGAGGAGGGCCGGGATCAGTGCCTCGGGGCGGGTGATGCGGTCGAAGTAGCGGGAGACGGGCCGCAGCGCGTCGTTGACGGAGACGTCGCCCGCGTACGGAACCTCCAGTTGTTGCAGTACGGGATCGGCGGGCCGGGTGGCGAAGGCGTCGCCGGGCAGCAGGAGGACGGGGATCCGGTTGATGGTGGCGAGGGCTGCCCCGGTGACGAGGTTGGTGGCGCCGGGCCCGATGGAGGTGGTGACGGCGTGGGCGGAGAGCCGTCCGCTCTGGCGTGCGTACCCCACGGCGGCGTGCACCATGGCCTGCTCGTTGCGTCCCTGGAGGAAGGGCATCTGGCGTGGGCCCGTCTCCAGGAGGGCCTGCCCGATACCGGCGACGTTCCCGTGCCCGAAGATCCCCCAGGTGGCGGCGATCAACCGGTGGCGGTGGCCGTCGCGCTCGGTGTACTGGTGGGCGAGGAAGCGCACGAGGGCTTGCGCGACGGTGAGTCTCATCCGGTCTCGTCCTCCGCTCGTTGAAGTGCTCTCCTGGCTGAAGGCCGGGAGGTTCCTGCTTACCCTGCGGTGGCGGGCTTGACGCGTTTGGCGCGCCTGACGACTGCACGGTGACCGTCCGGTGCATGGTGACCGTCCGGCCCCATGCCTCCGCGCTGATGGAGCGGTTCAGGCGCTCCGCGCCCCCGGCCAAGGATGGCCTTCACCCCGCCCCGAAGGGCGGAGAACTGGCCAAGATCAGAGGTAGAAGGGCAGCCGGGGGTCGACGTCCTGGTCGGACCAGGTGTCCCGGATCCAGCCGTGGTCGGGGTGGTCCCGGATCAGCCACTGCCGGGGCTGGTCAGGTGGACCGGCCATCACGTTGAGGTAGTACATGTCGTGCCCGGGGGCGGCGATGGACGGTCCGTGCCAGCCGTCCGGGATGAGGACCGCGTCGCCAGTCCTCACCTCGGTGAGGATGTCGGTCTTCCCGCCGGGGGACGGGGTGACACGCTGATAGCCGAGGCCGGGCGTGGCCCCGTGCGGGGCGATCTCGAAGTAGTAGATCTCCTCCAGGCGGGATTCCTCACCAGGGTGGTGCTCGTCGTGCTTGTGAGGCGGGTACGAGGACCAGTTCCCGCCGGGGGTGAGCACCTCGACGGCGATGAGGCGGTCGCAGGCGAAGACGTCGGCGGCGGCGAAGTTGTTGACCTGGCGGGAGCAGTGGCCCGCGCCGCGCAGTTCGACGGGTACCTGCGCCGCCGGGCCGTACCGGGCCGGCAGGACGTTGTCGCAGCGCGCTCCGGCGAGGGCGAACCGCCCGCCGGAGGCGGAAGCGATCCGGGCACGTGCGTCGCGGGGAAGGTACGCGAAGTCGGTGGCGGCCCCGAACACCCCTGTTCGACCGTGCAGTTCGAACGTCCGCGAACCGTCGTCGGGGCTGCGCCTGCCACTCGGGGAAGCGGCGGAAGGGCGGGGCGGGGACGGCTCCGCGCAGCGGACCTCGCAGGCACCGGCCAGCGGGAGCACGATCCACTCCGCGTCCCCGCACTCGTGCGCGTACGTCTCCCCCGGCTCCAGCACGAGGACCCGCAGCCGGGTGAATTCCATCTCCCGCTCACAGAGCACCGGCACCGGCGAGCACCTCCTCCACTTCCTCGGCGTACGGCATCGCCGCCGAGCACGCCAACCGCGACGCCACGATCGCCCCCGCCGCGTTCGCGTAGCGGATCACCTGCGCCAGGTCCCAGCCCGCCAGCAACCCGTGGCACAGGGCCCCGCCGAACGCGTCCCCCGCCCCCAGCCCGTTCACCACCTCCACCGGCACCGGCGCAACCTCCGCCGTCGTCCCGTCCCGCCGCATCGCCAGTACCCCGTCCGGCCCCTGCTTGACCACGGCAAGCTCCACGCCGGCCGCCAGCAGCGCCCGCGCCGCCGCGCGCGGCTCGGACTCGCCCGTCGCGATCGCGCACTCCTGCGCATTGCCGACCGCCACCGTGGCGAGGCCCAGCGCCCGCGCGTACGCGTCCCCCGGCTCCCCGTCCCACAGCGTCGGCCGCCAGTCCAGGTCGAAGACCGTCGTCCCGGACTTCGCCCGCGCCTCCAGTGCGGCCAGGGTGGCGGACCGGCTCGGCTGTGCGCTCAGCCCCGTCCCCGTCATCCAGAACACCCGTGCGGCGCGCACCGCCTCCAGGTCCACTTCATCCGGTTCGATCTCCAGGTCGGGGGCCTTCGGCAGTCGGTAGAAGTACAGGGGGAAGTCGTCCGGCGGGAAGACCTCGCAGAACGTCAGCGGGGTCGGGTACCGCGCCACCTCCCCCACCCACCGGTCGTCCACCCCGAACCCCCGCAGCTCCGACCGCAGATAGGCCCCGAAGGGGTCCGCGCCGGTCCGGGTGATCACCGCGACCCGCCGTCCCAGCCGCGCCGCCGCGACGGCGACGTTGGTGGGCGAGCCGCCCAGGAACTTTCCGAAGGTGTCCGCCTCCGCCAGCGGTACGCCCGTTTTCAGCGGGTAGAGATCCACCCCGATCCGCCCCATCGTGATCAGGTCGAACGCGACATCGTCCGCGGTGGTCACAGAAGGTCCTCCCACTCGTCTCGCACCCTAAGGTGGCCGTCATGACGTCCTCCCCGCCCGCGTTGACCCGTATCCGCATCGGTTCGGCTCCGGACTCCTGGGGTGTCTGGTTTCCCGACGACCCCCGGCAGACGCCTTGGGACCGCTTCCTCGACGAGGTCGCCGACTCCGGGTACGAGTGGATCGAACTCGGCCCCTACGGCTACCTGCCCACCGACCCCGGCCGCCTCACCGAGGAGACCGCCAAGCGGGGCCTGCGCGTCTCGGCGGGCACCGTCTTCACCGGACTTCATCACGGGCCCGCCGTCTGGGAGGAGACCTGGGAGCACGTGTCGCGGATCGCTGCGCTCACCGCGGCCATGGGCGCGGAACACCTCGTGGTGATCCCCTCCTTCTGGCGGGACGACAAGACGGGCGAGGTGGTGGAGGACCGCACCCTCACCCCGGCCCAATGGCGCGAACTGACCATGCAGACCGAGCGCCTGGGCCGGGAGATCCAGGACCGCTACGGGCTGCGGATCGTCGTCCACCCGCATGCGGACACGCACATCGACACCCCGCAGAACGTGGCCCGCTTCCTGGACTCCACCGACCCGGCGCTGGTGTCCCTCTGCCTGGACACCGGGCACTACGCGTACTGCGGCGGCGACAGCGTCCAGGCCATCGAGACCTTCGCCGAGCGGATCGGATACCTCCACCTCAAGCAGGTCGACCCGCGGATCCTCGCCGAGGTCGTCGCGGAGCGGTTGCCCTTCGGGCCCGCCGTGGCCCGGGGAGTGATGTGTGAACCTCCGGCGGGGGTCCCCGCGCTGGAACCCGTGCTGGCGGCTGCCCAGCGCCTCGACGTGGACCTCTTCGCCATCGTCGAGCAGGACATGTACCCGTGCCCGCCCGACCGGCCCCTGCCGATCGCCCGCCGCACCCGCGCCTACCTGCGCTCCTGCGGCGCCCGCTGACTCCCCGGAGGGAACACGTCATGAGCACGCTGGGCATTGCCGTCATCGGGACGGGGAAGATGGGCGCCGACCACGTCCGCCGGATCGGGCGCACGGTGGGTGGGGCTCGGGTGGTGGCCGTGGCCGACCCGGACGGGGACCGGGTCAAGGCGGTCGCGGCGGGCCTGGACGGCGCGAGCGCGCACACCGACCCGGCCGCCGCGATAGCCGCACCCGGGGTGGAAGCCGTACTGATCGCCTCGCCCGGGCCCGCCCACGAGGAGGCGATCCTGCACGCTCTGTGGCGGGAGTTGCCCGTGCTGTGCGAGAAGCCGCTGACACCGGACCCGGCGGGGGCACTGCGGGTGATGGAGGCGGAGCAACGGCTGGGCCGGCGTCTGGTGCAGGTGGGGTTCATGCGCCGGTTCGACGCCGAATACGAGCGGCTCAAAGAGCTGTTGGACGCAGGCGGGATCGGCCGCCCCCTGTTCCTGCACTGCCGGCACCGCAATGCTTCCTCGCCCTCCTTCTTCACCAGCGACATGCTGATCAGCGATTCCGTGGTCCACGAGGTGGATGCGGCACGCTGGCTGCTGGGGCAGGAGGTCACGGCGGTGTCCGTGCTCTCCCCGACGCCCAGCTCGGCGGCTCCCGAGGGGCTGCGCGACCCCCGATTGGTGCTGCTGGAGACCTCGGGCGGGGCGATCATCGACGTGGAGATCTTCGTCAACTGCGGGTTCGGCTACGAGGTCCGGTGCGAGGCGGTCGGTGAAGCGGGCAGCGCCCAGATCGGCGACGGGCAGGCGATGGTCGTCCGGTCCGCGGGCCGCCGTTACGGCGAGATCCCCCAGGACTTCACCGTGCGTTTCGCCGACGCCTACGACCGCCAGCTGCGGCGCTGGGTGGCCGCAGCCGCGCGGGGCCGGGTGGCCGGGCCCGACGCCTGGGACGGCTATGCGGCGGCAGCCGTCTCGGAAGCGGGGATCGCGGCCGCGCGCAGCGGCGTGCGGACCACAGTGGAGCTGGTGGAACGGCCCGCCCTGTACAGCTGAGCGACCTTCCGGCCCCCACCCACTCCCCTCGACCCCCTCGACCGTCCCCCGGACTCCCTCGTCCGGGGGCACCCCCGGCGTGCCTCCGGCGTGCCGCTTCTGTCACAAGGGTCGCCCTTGTGTCACACATATCCTCGTTATGCGGGTTTTCTGTCACAGCCAGTCGACAGCCCCTGCCCCGTCCTCGCCCTCCGTCGTTCTCCGGACACAACCTGAGTGATCGTCTGTGTCCACGCTCCGGCTCCCCCGACGGCCTCCCGGCCGGCCCCGCGCCGTGGACAAGGAGGTGTGGTCGATGAGCGACCGACAGCTGTGGTCGTACAAGGAGATCGCCGCCCATATCCGGGTTCAGCCGGACACGGTGCGCTCGTACCGCAAGCACGGGCTGCTTCCCTCCCCCGACCACGTGGAGGGCGGCAAGCCCTACTGGTACGCCGACACCATCCGCACCTGGGTGACCCGCCGCCCCGGCAACCGGGGCCGCCGCGAGGACTGACGGTCGCCGCGCCGCTCCGGTGGACGGACCCGACTGGCCCTTCCACGGGAGCGGCCACCGCGCCCGTAACAACTCCCGGCCGCCCCCGACCGGGACCCCCCGCTAGCGGCTGCCCGCCGGTATCCGATCCGGTTGCGGCACCTGCTCGGGTGCCTGCCCTGGCGCCTCGGGAACGATCACGGACTCCCCCTCGCTCACTCCGAACCGCTCGTGCAGTCGCCGCAACGGACCCGGCGCCCACCAGGTGGCCTTCCCCGTGAGCTTCATGACCGCCGGCACCAGGAGGCTCCGTACGACCAGCGCGTCCATGAGCACGGCCAGCGCGATCCCGAGACCCAGCATCTTGGTGTTGGTCACCCGGGAACTGCCGATGGCCACCATCACCACCGCGAGGATCACAGCTGCCGCGGTGATCAGCCCGCCCGTGCGGGCCAGTCCGGTGCGCACCGCCCCCTCGTGGTCCCCGGTCCGCTCGTACTCCTCCTTGATACGGGATATGAGGAACACCCCGTAGTCCATGGAGAGCCCGAAGGCGATGCAGAACATCAGCACGGGCAGCGTGGTTTCGATGTCGCCGGTGGAGGTGAACGAGAGCAGTCCGGAGAGGTTGCCCTCCTGGAAGACCCACACCACCGCCCCGAACATCGCCGTCAGACTCAGCCCATTGAGCAGCACTGCCTGGACGGGGATCAGTACGCTCCCGGTGAGCAGGAAGACCAGCAGCAGCGTGGCCAGTACCACCAGGGCCAGAGCGGCCGGCAGTCTCTCGGCTATCGCCTTCTGGGCGTCGACGAGAACCGCTGCTTGTCCGGTCACCGCAGTGTCGAAGGGGGCGTCCACCCTGCGTACTTCGCCGACGAGTTCCTGGGCCTGCTGTCCGACGGCCTCGCCCTCGGTGGCCACCGAGAAGTAGGCGTACCCCGTCCCTGCCCCGGCGCCGACCGGCCCCTCCACCCGCACCCCGGGCAGGGCTGCCAACCTGTCCCGGTAGGCGGCGAGGTCGGCAGGGTCGGCCGCCCCTTCCGCCAGCACGATCAACCCGGCGCCGGGGCTGCCCGGGAAGCCGTCGCGGATCTGCTGCTGGACCAGGTGGGACGGGGCGGACTCCGGCAGCTGCCGGTCGTCCACGGTGCCGAACTTCACCCCGAGGAAGGGCAGCCCGAGGAGCAGCAGCCCCGCCGTGGTGGCCACGGCGAACACCGGGGCTCGGCGCATCACCAGCGCGGTCGCCCGCGCCCAGCCCCGCCCCGCCCCGACGGCTGCGCCCTGCGCTCCGGCGCCGGACCCGGACCGGTCCCGGCGCCATATGCGCCGCAGGTCGAGGGAGTTGACCCGCTCACCGAGCAGCACCAGCGCCGCCGGCAGCAGGATCAGGGCGGCAGCCGCAGCGAGCAGGACCACCGCGACGCCTGCATAGGCGAAGGACCGCAGGAAGTACATCGGGAAGAACAGCATCGCCGAGAGGGAGACGGCCACGGTCAGCGCCGAGAAGAGCACCGTACGCCCGGCGGTGCGCAGGGTGGCCCCCACGGCCGCCACCGGATCCCGTCCGGCCGCCAGCTCCTCGCGGAACCTCCGCACGATGAACAGGGCGTAGTCGATGGCGAGTCCGAGACCGAGCGCGGTGGTCAGGTTCTGTGCGAACACGGAGACGTCGGTGAACTCGGTGAGACCGCGCAGCACGGCATTGGTGCCGAGGATGGCGATGATGCCCACGCCCAGGGGCAGCAGCGCGGCCACGGCGCTACCGAAGACGATGATCAGCAGAACGAGCGTCACCGGCAGGGCGATCACCTCGGCGCGCAGCAGGTCCTCCTGGATGGTGGTGGTCACCTCGCGCTGGACCGCGACCGGCCCGCCGAGGGAGACCCGCACCGGCCCGTGCTCACCCTTGTAGCGCGGGGCGATCCGCTCCAGGACCGTGGCGCGGGTCTTCTCGTCGCCCAGCACGCGGGCGGCGATCAAAGCCTGCCGGCCGTCCTCGGAGCGCAGGGCGGGCAGGTGCGTGCGCCAGTACGAGCTGACCCCGGCCACGCCCTCTTCGGTGGCGAGTTGCGCGGTCAGCCGCTCGGCTTCGGCGGCGACGGCGGGATCGTCCACCCTGGCCGACGCCGCCCCGGCGCCGCTGTCCACCAGGAGCAACAGATTGGGCTGGGAGCCGGGGAACTCGCGCTCCAGGACCTTGGCGGCGTACGTGGACCGGGCGTCCGGATCCTCCCATCCCCCGCTGCCCATCCGGTCGGCGACGCCACCGCCCGCGAGGACGGCCAGTGCCGTGACCACGAGGGCGAGCAGCAGCGAGAGCCGCGGCCGGGCCGTGACGAACCGGGTCCACCGCCCGCTCTCCCCTGGCGACGGCGGTTTTTTGACTTCGGACATGACTCGGTGTCCCCTTCACCGTGATTGCCAGGCAACTTAAACTGGCAAACACGAGCAGTCGCTCGCGTTTCCCAAGAATGCGAGCGCCCTCTCGCGTTTGTCAATCGCCCACGAGAAGCAAGGGACGGGACATGCCGGAGAGGCCCCAGGCCGATAACGCCAAAAAGGCCATCGAAACGGGCCGCGGAAGGGTCGCCGCCACGCCTGCCACGCCTGCCACGCCTGCCACGCCTGCCGCCCCGCACGCCGCCAAGCCCGCAAAGAAGGCCGCCAGCCCGCGCCGCCAGGCCCGTGGGGAGCGTCGGATCGCCCAGCTCCTGACAGCCGCCGCCAGCGTGTTCTGCCGCACGGGCTACGCCGCGGCCAGCACCAACGCCATCGCCCGCGAGGCCGAGGTCTCACCGGGCACGCTCTACCAGTTCTTCCCGAACAAGGAGGCCATCGCCATCGAGCTCGGCGGCCAGCTGCTCCAGCGCGCCCACGAGATGCACGGGCAGGCCTTCCTCCCCGAGAACCTGAACAAGCCCCTGCCCGAGCTGCTCGACGCAGTCCTGGACCCGGTCATCGCCTTCAACTGCGAGAACCCTGCCTTCTGGGCCCTCATGCACGGCTCCGGTATCCCCGGCATCACCCAGGAGCACGAGGAACTGCACATCGGGCTGCTGACCCGGGTCGAGGGCATCCTGCGCACCTTCTGCCCGGACGGCAGCACCGAGGAGCTCACCCACGTCTCCCACATGATCCTCGGCATCTTCAAGGCCTCGCTCGACCTGATCCTGGCGAGCGAGGGCGCCGAGCGCGCCGCGTACGTCGCCGAACTGAAGACCGTACTGCTGCGCTACCTGGCACCGATGGTCACCGCGCCCCACCCCCACTGACCGGGATCGGCGCGCGGCGCGTACGGAACGGGCCGGAAGTGGCGGCAAACTCTCGCATTGATACCCCCTAGGGGTATAGTCTGTTGAGTGTCGGGAGGACGGTGGAGTGACACCGCCGCCCCCGGCGACCGGATACGCCTTGAACGAGGAGAACGACATGACCGCCGAGACGGACACCCAGACCACCACCGTCTACCGGGTGACCGGCATGACCTGCGGCCACTGCGAGGGCGCGGTGACCACCGAGATCTCCGCCCTGCCGGGCGTCAGCTCGGTCAAGGCCGTCGCCGCGACCGGCGAGGTGACCGTGGTCTCCGCCGCCCCGCTCGCCGAGGAGGACGTCCGCGCCGCCGTGGACGAGGCCGGGTACGAGTTCGCCGGCCGGGCCCAGGCCTGAGCCCCGAGCGCCTCCCCTTCCGCAGGATCGCGCAGCAGCACTTCCCAGTACCCCGCAGCACTCCGCAGCACCCGCCGGGTCGTGCCGGCCAGCTCATACTGGTTCCGTACGACCCGGCCCTCCCCCTGGAGCCGGAATGAGCAGCAGCACCGTGCACGACGGACCCATAGCGGTGGCCACGAAGGCCGACACCACCGAGGTCGAGCTGACCATCGGCGGGATGACCTGCGCCTCCTGCGCGGCCCGCATCGAGAAGAAGCTGAACCGGATGGACGGGGTCACCGCCACGGTGAACTACGCCACCGAGAAGGCCCGCGTCTCGTACGGCGACGGCGTCGAGGTCGCCGACCTGATCGCGACCGTGGTCAAGACCGGATACACCGCCGAGGAGCCCCCACCGCCGATTCCGGAGCCGGCCCCGGAATCGGGAGCCGCACCGGCCGGGGCCGCGGTACTCGACCCCGAGCTGTCCGCGCTGCGCCAACGGCTGCTGGTCTCCGCCGCGCTCGCCCTCCCCGTCGTCCTGCTCTCGATGGTCCCGGCCCTCCAGTTCGACAACTGGCAGTGGCTCTCACTGACCCTCGCCGCCCCCGTGGTCGTCTGGGGCGCCCTCCCCTTCCACAAGGCCGCCTGGACGAACGCCCGGCACGGCGCCGCCACCATGGACACCCTCGTCTCGGTCGGCACGCTCGCCGCCTTCACGTGGTCACTGTGGGCCCTGTTCTTCGGCCACGCCGGAATGCCCGGCATGCGGCACGGCTTCGATTTCACCGTCTCCCGCACGGACGGCTCCTCCGCGATCTACCTGGAGGTCGCCGCCGGCGTCGTGAGCTTCATCCTGCTCGGCCGGTACCTGGAGGCCCGCTCCAAGCGGAAGGCGGGCGCGGCCCTCAAGGCGCTGCTGGAGCTGGGCGCCAAGGACGTCGCCGTGCTGCGCGAGGGACGGGAAGTACGCATCCCGGTGACGCAGCTCGCGGTCGGTGACCGGTTCGTCGTCCGACCCGGCGAGAAGATCGCCACCGACGGCACGGTCGTCGAGGGCGGTTCCGCCGTGGACGCCTCCATGCTGACCGGCGAGTCGGTCCCGGTCGAGGTCGGCGTGGGCGACTCCGTCACCGGCGCCACCGTCAACGCCTCCGGCCGCCTCGTCGTCGAGGCCACCCGGGTCGGCGCCGACACCCAGCTCGCCCGGATGGCCAAGCTGGTCGAGGAAGCGCAGAACGGCAAGGCCGAGGTCCAGCGCCTCGCCGACCGGATCTCCGGGGTGTTCGTGCCGGTCGTCCTCGCGCTGGCGCTCGCCACCTGGGTCACCTGGCTGCTGATCACCGACAACCCCACCGCCGCCTTCACCGCCGCAGTGGCCGTCCTGATCATTGCCTGCCCCTGCGCCCTGGGCCTGGCCACCCCGACCGCACTGATGGTCGGCACCGGACGGGGCGCACAGCTGGGCATCCTGATCAAGGGGCCCGAGGTACTGGAGTCCACCCGGCGCGTCGACACGGTCGTCCTGGACAAGACCGGCACCGTCACCACCGGCCGGATGACCCTGTCCGGCGTGCACACCGCAGCCGGGACGGACGAGTACGAGCTGCTGCGCCTCGCGGGCTCCCTGGAGCACTCCTCCGAGCACCCGATCGCCCGGGCCATCGCCGCCGGGGCTGCCGAGAAGGCGGGCTCCCTGCCGGTTCCGGAGTCCTTCGAGAACCTCGCCGGGCTCGGCGTGCAGGGCGTCGTGGACGGACACGCGGTCCTGGTGGGCCGCGAGCAGCTGCTGGCCGACTGGTCCATCGCCCTGCCCGCCGCCCTGGCCGAGGCCAAGAGGGCCGCCGAGGCCGCGGGAAGCACAGCCGTCCTGGTGGCCTGGGACGGGGCGGCGCGCGGGGTCCTGACCGTGGCGGACGCGGTCAAGGAGACCAGCGCCGAGGCGGTGTCCCGGCTGCGGGCGCTGGGACTGACCCCGGTCCTGCTGACCGGCGACAACAGGGCCGTGGCCGAGACGGTGGCCGCCGAGGTGGGCATCGACGAGGTGATCGCCGAGGTGCTGCCGCAGGACAAGGTGGACGTGGTGCGCCGGCTCCAGGCCGAGGGCCGTACCGTCGCCATGGTCGGCGACGGGGTCAACGACGCGGCTGCACTGGCCCAGGCGGACCTGGGCCTGGCCATGGGGACCGGCACCGACGCCGCGATCGAGGCGGGCGACCTGACCCTCGTACGGGGGGACCTACGGGTCGCGGCGGACGCGATCCGGCTCTCCCGCCGGACCCTGGCCACCATCAAGGGCAACCTGTTCTGGGCGTTCGGCTACAACGTGGCGGCCCTGCCGCTCGCGGCTGCCGGCCTGCTCAACCCGATGATTGCGGGGGCCGCGATGGCGTTCTCCTCCGTTTTCGTGGTGAGCAACAGTCTCCGGTTGCGATCCTTCCGCTAGGGACCCTCCTCCCCACTCTGCGCACACTTCCTTCACAGGAGACGCAGATCACAGTGAAGGCAACGTAACCATCCGGCGCCGCAGTGGGTCTAATGGGGCGGTGCCAGGAACGTCTTGGGGGACGTTCGCGGGGGTCTTGGGGGACGTCCGAGGCATCAGCCGGCCGGGACGCGTGCCCAACGGGGTGCTTTGAGCGGCCCTCCCGACCTGTGCGGGTCCCGGCAGACACCCAACCGGAGTGCACCACCCGTGCACTCCCCGCCGACGCCCCGGCTCGGGTCCCGTGGGGGGAATCCGTTCCGGGGAAATGGAAAGCGCCCCGATCGTCGACCCGTGGGGGGATCGACGGCGGGGCGCTTTTCGCTTGGCTCAGGGCCTCGGTGGAGCCTCGGGTCAGCGGGCCTCGACCGGGACGAAGTCGCGCAGGACCTCGCCGGTGTAGATCTGGCGCGGACGGCCGATGCGGGAACCCGGCTCCTTGATCATCTCGTGCCACTGGGCGATCCAGCCGGGAAGGCGGCCGAGCGCGAAGAGCACGGTGAACATCTCGGTCGGGAAGCCCATGGCCCGGTAGATCAGGCCGGTGTAGAAGTCCACGTTCGGGTAGAGGTTGCGGGCGACGAAGTACTCGTCGGCCAGCGCGTGCTCTTCCAGCTTGAGCGCGATGTCGAGCAGCTCGTCGCTCTTGCCGAGCGACGAGAGGACGTCGTGCGCCGCAGCCTTGATGATCTTCGCCCGGGGGTCGAAGCTCTTGTAGACGCGGTGCCCGAAGCCCATGAGGCGGACACCGTCCTCCTTGTTCTTCACCTTGCGGATGAAGGCGCCGACGTCGCCGCCGTCGTTCTTGATGCCTTCGAGCATCTCCAGGACGGACTGGTTGGCGCCACCGTGCAGCGGGCCCCACAGGGCCGAGATGCCCGCGGAGATCGAGGCGAACATGTTCGCCTGAGAGGAGCCGACCAGGCGCACGGTGGAGGTGGAGCAGTTCTGCTCGTGGTCCGCGTGCAGGATCAGCAGCTTGTCGAGCGCCGAGACCACGACCGGGTCCAGGTCGTACTCCTGGGCCGGCACGGAGAAGGTCATGCGCAGGAAGTTCTCGACGTACCCGAGGTCGTTGCGCGGGTAGACGACCGGGTGGCCGACCGACTTCTTGTACGCGTACGCCGCGATCGTCGGCAGCTTGGCCAGCAGCCGGATCGTCGAGAGGTGGCGCTGCTTCTCGTCGAACGGGTTGTGGCTGTCCTGGTAGAACGTCGACAGCGCGCTGACCACGGAGGACAGCATCGCCATCGGGTGCGCGTCGCGCGGGAAGCCGTCGTAGAACCGCTTCACGTCCTCGTGCAACAGCGTGTGCTGGGTGATTTCGTTGCGGAACGACGCGAGCTGGTCGACGGTCGGCAGCTCCCCGTTGATCAGCAGGTAGGCGACCTCGATGAAGGTCGAACGCTCGGCCAGCTGCTCGATCGGGTAACCGCGGTAGCGCAGGATGCCCTGCTCACCGTCGAGGTAGGTAATCGCGGACTTGTACGCAGCGGTGTTGCCGTAGCCGCTGTCCAAGGTGACGAGCCCGGTCTGGGCCCTCAACTTCGAGATGTCGAAGCCCTGGTCACCGACGGTGCTTTCGACCACCGGGTAGGTGTATTCACCGTCCGCGTACCGGAGTACTACAGAGTTGTCGCTCACGTCATCCCTCACCGACGTAGTGCCTCTTCTTCGAGGTGCCCTGACTGCCTCTACCTTCCCCCATTTGGCGCAGGAAAGTGCACTCGGGGTCGGCCTTTGGTCCGTTTGACGGCACTGAGTGCCTTCAACCTGCTCATCCTGCCCCGTCCGCCGGGTGGCGGGAACCCCAAATGATCGATCATTTAGGTGATGTTGCCCACCGGTATGCGGCCGGACAGCCGGGGAGCGACCGCGGTGTACCTCCTACCTGCGGAAACCGTGCGCACCGCCTGGCCGAGTGCCTTGCGGGACCCGACCAGGACGACGAGCTTCTTCGCCCTGGTCACGGCCGTGTAGAGCAGGTTGCGCTGGAGCATCATCCAAGCCCCGGTGGTGACCGGGATCACGACCGCCGGGTATTCGCTCCCCTGGGAACGGTGGATGGTGACCGCGTACGCGTGGGCCAGCTCGTCGAGCTCGCTGAACTCGTAGCCGACCTCCTCGTCCTCCTCCGTGCGCACCGTCAGGCGCTGTTCGTCCGGATCGAGGGCTGTCACCACGCCGACCGTGCCGTTGAAGACGCCGTTGGCGCCCTTCTCGTAGTTGTTCCGGATCTGGGTGACCTTGTCGCCGACCCGGAAGACCCGGCCGCCGAACCGCTTCTCGGCGAGGTTCGGCCGGGCCGGCGTGATCGCCTGCTGGAGCAGGCCGTTGAGGTTCCCGGCGCCCGCCGGGCCACGGTGCATGGGCGCGAGCACCTGGATGTCGCGGCGCGGGTCGAGTCCGAACCGGGCGGGAATCCGCCGGGCGGCCACGTCCACGGCGAGCCGACCGGCTTCCTCGGTGTCCTCCTCGGGGAACAGGAAGAAGTCCGGCAGCCCGTCGGTGATCGGTGGCAGGCCGGTGTTGATCCGGTGGGCGTTGGTGACCACGCCCGACTGCTGGGCCTGCCGGAAGATCCGGGTCAGCCGGACCGCGGGCACCGGACCGCCCTCGGCCAGCAGGTCCCGCAGCACCTCGCCGGCACCGACCGAGGGCAGCTGGTCCACGTCCCCGACCAGCAGCAGGTGTGCCCCCGGGGCCACCGCCTTGACCAGTTTGTTCGCCAGCAGGAGATCCAGCATCGAGGCCTCGTCGACGACCACCAGGTCCGCGTCCAGCGGCCGGTCCCGGTCGTAGGCCGCGTCCCCGCCCGGCTTGAGCTCCAGCAGTCGGTGCACGGTGGAGGCCTCGGCCCCGGTGAGTTCCGAAAGGCGCTTCGCCGCCCGGCCGGTGGGCGCGGCGAGCACGACCTTCGCCTTCTTGGCCCGGGCCAGCTCCACGATCGAGCGCACGGTGAAGGACTTCCCGCAGCCCGGCCCGCCGGTGAGGACGGCCACCCGGCGGGTCAGCGCCAGCTTGACGGCGTCCCGCTGCTCGGGGGCCAGCTCGGCCCCGGTGCGCCCGGCCAGCCAGCCCAGCGCCTTGCCCCAGTCCACGTCCTGGAATCCCGGCATCCGGTCCTCCTCGGCGTTCAGGAGCCGGCGCACCTGGCCCACCAGCGACAACTCGGCCCGGTGGAACGGCACCAGGTAGACGGCGGTCAACGGCGGCCCTCCCTGCGGATCGGGCACGGGTTCCCGTACGACGCCCTCCGGGTCGGCGGCGAGCTCGGCCAGGCATTCGATGACCAATCCGGTGTCGACCTGGAGCAGTTTGACCCCGTCGGCGATCAGCCGCTCCTCGGGCAGGAAGCAGTGCCCCTGGTCGGTGGACTGGGACAGGGCGTACTGGAGCCCGGCCTTGACCCGCTCGGGGCTGTCGTGCGGAATCCCGACGGCCTGGGCGATCCGGTCGGCCGTGAGGAAGCCGATGCCCCACACGTCGGCCGCGAGTCGGTAGGGCTGGTTCTTGACCACCGAGATCGAGGCGTCCGCGTACTTCTTGTAGATCCGGACCGCGATGGAGGTGGAGACCCCGACGCCCTGGAGGAAGACCATGACCTCCTTGATCGCCTTCTGCTCCTCCCAGGCGGCACCGATCAGCTTGGTCCGCTTGGGGCCGAGCCCGGGCACCTCGATCAACCGCTTCGGCTCGCCCTCGATGACGTCGAGGGTGTCGGTGCCGAAGTGGTCGACGATCCGCTCGGCGATCTTCGGGCCGATGCCCTTGATCAGGCCGGAGCCGAGGTAGCGACGTATGCCCTGGATGGTCGCGGGGAGCACGGTGCGGTAGTTCTCCACCGTGAACTGCTTGCCGTACTGGGGGTGCGAGCCCCAACGGCCCTCCATGCGCAGCGATTCGCCGGGCTGCGCCCCGAGCAGGGAGCCGACGACCGTGAGCAGGTCCCCGCTGCCACGGCCGGTGTCGACCCGGGCGACCGTGTACCCGCTCTCCTCGTTGGCGTAGGTGATGCGTTCGAGCACCCCCTCGACCACCGCCAGTTGCACTGCCCCGTTGGTTGCCATGGCACGAAGCTACCGCCCGGCGCCGACAGCCCGTCAGCCCTGTGGACAACTCAGAAGAAACCGGGAACGGCAGGCACGACTGGGAGGGAGGGAGAGTAGGGAGCCGGAACGGGGCGTGACCGGGGCGGCAACCCAGAAGGGGATCCGGCCTCGCGGCCGGACCCCCTCACGGTTACCCCTCCCGTGTCGGACTTCCCGATCCCCCCAGATCCCTCCCCGGAAGTGCCGACGCAAGGTACGACCCACCCTCGGGGCCCGAGGTTGCATACGGAATCGGAACTTTACGTTTCCATTACCTGGGTGCCTTCCAGTAGACGCCCGAAGTGCCCTTGAACTGCCACATAAGGAGCGTTTCGGGCGTGAGTGAATCGTCCTTCCAGGACGACGTGCTCAGCGAAGGCCGCCGCCACGGGGCGTGGCCACCCTCGGCGGCGGGAGGAAGCAGCCCCCCGCGGGGGAGGCACCGCGGGCGGGCTCCCGCGCCGCCGCCCCGCGCTATCCTCGGGCGGCATGGAGCCCCCTGACGACATCGGCACCGTACGGGTACGGCTGCGGCACCCCGAGCCCGGCGAACTGGGCTGGATCGTGCAGCGGCACGGCGCGCTCTATGCAGCCGAATACGGCTGGAACACGGACTTCGAGGGCCTGGTGGCCCGGATCGTCGCGGACTTCGCAGAGGACCACGACCCACATCTGGAACGGGTCTGGATCGCCGAATTGGACGGCAGTCCGGTCGGTTCGGTGATGTGCGTGCGCGATGACGGTTCGTCCGGCACCGCACGACTGCGGCTGCTCCTGGTGGAGCCGGAGGGCCGCGGGCACGGCATCGGCGCCCTGCTGGTCGACACGGTCGTCGCCTTCGCCCGCTCGGTCGGCTACCGCGAACTGGTCCTGTGGACCAACGACGTGCTCACCTCGGCCCGCGTCCTCTACCAGCGCGCCGGGTTCACCTTGGTCGCCGAGCGCCCGCACCGCTCGTACGGGGTCACGCTCACGGGGCAGGACTGGCGGCTGCCGCTCCAGGAGAACTCCCCGCACTGACGGCCGCTGCGCCGCCCGTCTCCGTACGGAGCCCCGCGCCGGCTCCCGACCCCGTACGGGTCCCCGCGCGGGCGGGGGCCAGCGACGTGAGGGCGACCCCGCCGACCAGCAGCAGCGCCGCCGCCCAGCGCAGCCCCGAGATCCCCTCGCCCAGGACCAGCGCGGCCGAGGACATCCCGAACACCGGGACCAGCAGCGAGAAGGGCGCGACCGATGAGGCCGGGTAGCGCCCCAGCAGGTGGTTCCAGGCCCCGAAGCCGAACACCGTGGACACCCACGCGACGTATCCGATGACGGCGACCCCGGACCAGTCCAGGCCGCGCAGTGCCGCCAGGTCCCGCTCGGGCCCCTCCAGCAGCAGCGAGAGCGCGAACAGCGGCAGCACCGGGACGGTGCACACCCAGACCATGAAGTTCAGCGCGTCGGGTGGGGAGGCCTTGCGGGTCAGCACGTTGGACACGCCCCAGCAGGCGGCGGCCGCGACGACCAGGGTGAACCCGAGCACCGGCCCCGAGGTGCCCCCGTCCACGGCGGCGACGGCGATGCCGACGAGCGCCACGGCCATGCCGACCACGCGGACCCGTCCGGGCCGCTCGCGCAGGACGACGGCGGCGAGGACGGCGGTGAAGACGGACTGGATCTGGAGCACGAGGGAGGACAGTCCGGCCGGCATCCCGGCGGCCATTCCGGTGAAGAGCAGGCCGAACTTGGCGACGCCGAGTGCCACTCCGACCGCGACGATCCATTTCCAGGCGGCCTTGGGCCGGCCGACGAAGAACACCGCGGGCAGGGCGGCGAGGAGGAAGCGCAGGGCGGACAGGAGCAGCGGCGGGAAGTGGCCGAGGCCGATCTCGATGACGACGAAGTTGAAGCCCCAGACGGCGGCGACGAGCACGGCGAGTGCGATGTGTACGGGACGCATGCTCCGAGCATCGATGCCACGACCATGTAGCACCAGCGCAGATGTCTTCCGATAAGGATGAAGCGTTGCTTACGAATGCCTCGGGGCGCGGCGGCGTCGCGGTGCCTACGATGGGCCGCATGCTCGACCTCTCCCGGCTGCGCGCCCTGCACGCCGTCTCCGTCCACGGCTCGGTCGCGGGCGCGGCGGCGGCCCTCGGCTACACCCCCTCCGCCGTGTCCCAGCAGATCGCCAAGCTGGAACGGGAGACCCGGACCACGCTGCTGGAGCGGCGCGGGCGCGGGGTCGCGCTCACCGAGGAGGCCCGGCACCTGGCCTCGACCGCCCAGGAGCTGCTGGCGATCGTGGAGCGCGCCGAGACCACCTTGGAGGAACGTCGCGGGCAACCGAGCGGGCTCCTGACGGTGGCCGCATTCGCCTCGGCGGCGCGCGGACTGCTGCCGGGGGTGCTGGCCGACCTCGCCCGCCGGCATCCCGCGCTGGAGGTGCGCCTGACCGAGGTGGACCCCCATCTGTCGGTCGACCTGGTGGCCCGGGGGGTCACCGATCTCGCGGTGGCCCACGACTGGGACATCGCCCCGCTGCCGGCCCCGGAGGGCATCGAACAGGCCGTCATCGGGGACGACCGCTGCGACCTGGTGGTGCCGCAGGAGCATCCGTTCACCGCGCGGGCGGTCGTCCGCAGGTCCGACCTCGGCGGACAGCGCTGGGTCTGCCAGCCACCCGGGCGGGTCTGCCACGACTGGCTGGTGCGGACGCTGCGCACGGCCGGGTTCGAGCCCGACATCGCGCACGTGGCCGAGGAGAACCACACCATCGTCGCGCTGGTCGCGGCCGGACTCGGGGTGGCCGTCGTACCCCGGTTGGGCACCGGCGCGCTGCCGCCGGGTGCGGTGGCCGTACCGCTGGAACCGGGACCCGTACGCCGGTTGTACGCCCTGTGGCGGACCGGTGCGGCCCGCCGGCCGGCGATCACCGAGACCGTGCGCGCCCTCCAGGAGCACTGGGCCGAAGCGGCACCCCTTCCGGGGGACCTCCCGAGTGTCCGCGGCGGCGGGGGTACGGCCCGGCAGTAGGGTCCGGCGCGTGTCATACCACGCCTCCCGCAGGTCCCTGCTCACCGCGGCCGCCATGGCCGCCGTCACGGCCGCCGGGGTCGCCTCGTACGCCGTGGGCGGTGCCCGGGGCGGCGTGGCCGACGATCCGCAACCCGGCGACCGCGCACCCGGCGGGACGCCTGGTCGGGCGCCCGACCGGGCGGAGCTGCGCCGGCTGATGGCCGGGATGAGCCTGGCCGAGAAGGTCGGGCAGCTCTTCGTGTCCCGGGCCTACGGGCATTCGGCGACCGAGCCCGATCCGGAGGACGCCGAGAAGAACCTGACGATGTTCGGCGTGCGCACCGCCGCGGAACTGGTCTCCCGCTACCACCTCGGCGGAATCATCTACTTCGCCTGGGCGCACAACACCCGCAGCCCGCAGCAGATCGCCGAACTGTCGGCCGCCCTCCAGCAGGCGGCTGCCGGTACCGGTACCGGCATCCCGCTGATGCTCTCCACCGACCAGGAGCACGGGGCCGTGGCGCGCATCGGCAAGCCCGCGACGCTGCTGCCGGGGGCGATGGCCCTGGGCGCCCGGTACGGCGCGGGCGACGGGGACTCCGGAGCCCCCGGAGCTCCTGGCGCCCCCGGCCGTCGCAGCAGTGCCGGCACCGGAGCCACCGCGGAGGCCCGCCGCGCCGCGCGCATCGCGGGCGCCGAGCTGGCCGCCATGGGCATCCGGCACAACTACGCGCCGGTGGCCGACGTGAACGTCAACCCGGCCAATCCGGTGATCGGCGTACGGTCCTTCGGCGCCGACCCGCAGGCGGTGGCGGATCTGGCCGCCGCCCAGGTCCGCGGCTACCAGGGCGCCGGAGTGGCCGCCACCGCCAAGCACTTCCCCGGCCACGGGGACACCGAGACCGACAGTCACGTCGGACTGCCGGTGATGCGGCACAGCCGGGCCCAGTGGGAGGAGTTGGACGAGCCGCCGTTCCGGGCGGCGGTGGAGGCGGGTGTGGACGCCGTCATGACGGCGCACATCGTCTTCCCCGCGCTCGATCCCTCGGGGGACCCGGCGACCCTGTCCAGACCGATCGTGACGGGCATCCTGCGTGAACGGCTGGGCTTCCGGGGGGTGGTGGTCACCGACGCCCTCGACATGGCCGGGGTCCGCCAGAAGTACGGGGACGACCAAGTCCCGGTGCTGGCGCTGAAGGCGGGCTGCGACCAGCTGCTGAACCCGCCGGACCTCGGGCTCGCGCACCGCAGCGTGCTCGCGGCGGTCGAGACGGGCGAGCTGTCACAGAAGCGGATCGATGAATCGGTACTGCGGATTCTGGAACTGAAGGCCCGCCGCGGCCTGTTCGACGCCGCACACACGGCGGCCGGGCCGGTGGGTGCAGTGGTGGGGGTCCCGGCGCACCTGGCCGCCGCCGACGAGATCGCGGCGGGCACGACGACCCTGCTGGCCAACCCCCTGAAGCTGTTGCCGCTGGATCCGACGGCCGCGCCCCGGGTGCTGGTGACCGGGGCCGACCCGGCCTCCCCCAGCGGTACGACCGGGCCTCCCACGACGGTACTGGCCCGGGAGCTGACCGCCCTGGGCTGTCGGGCGACGGCCGTGCCGCCCGCGCGGGCGGTGGCCGCGGCTGCCGGCAACGCGGCGGTGCTGGTGTGCACGTACAACGTCCCGGAGGGAGACAGTCCGCAGCGCACGCTGGTCGCGGAGCTGCTGGCCACCGGGGTGCCGGTGGTCGTGGTGGCGATCCGCAACCCGTACGACGCGGCCCGGCTGCCGACGTGTGCGGCAGAGTTGGCGACGTACACCTGGACGGACGTGGAGATGCGGGCGGCGGCCCGGGTGGTCACGGGGTCGGTACGGCCGGTGGGCCGCCTACCGGTGCCCGTGCCCGGCCGCTACCCGCTGGGCCACGGGCTGGCGTACGACTAGAAGTACGGGCGTACGGAGGTACGGACGTACGACGCGGCGTATCCGGCCCGTGCTCAGCGGGAGCGGTTCGGGGGCGGGGGGTTACGGCCGCAGCTGCGGCTCGCGCTCCCGGTCCTTCTGGTCGAGCTGCGCGTCCGGCTTCGCCAGCGGCTTCGCCCGGCCTGCGTCGGCGAGCGCAGCGGCCGGCGCGACCCCGGCCCACTGCAGGATCTTCTGCGTGGCCAGCGCCTTTTCGCCCTCCTGGAGCTTGGAGACGTTCGCCCCGTGGTTGGCGCCCGGCGCGATCATCACGTAGCTGTCGCGGACGGTGTACCCGAGGTGGAACGGTTCAGCACCCCACGGGTCGTTCTGCCCGTACACGAACAGCATCTGGTTGGCGTTGTTCTTGACCCAGTTGTCCACGTCCGCCATGACCCCCGGCTGGAAGGTCATCGGGATCTCGCGGGGCACGAAGTTGCGCGGCGGCTGGTAGCCGTAACGGCTCAGGCCACCGAGGTGCGGCTGCTTGATGTCGGGCGAACCGAGCTGGGTACCCGCCTGGTAGTAGTACGGGGTGTACGCCTCGACGCCCTGGTCGGCATAGGCCGAGAAGCCGGAGATGGCGTCGACCGAGTCCCAGATCTCCTGGTCGCTCGCGCTCGCGGCGGTCGGGATGGAGGTGCAGTCGGCGAGCAGGCTGTACTGCCAGAAGGCCCACACGTAGTCGAGCACGACGGCCTCGAAGGCCTTGTCCAGGCTACCGACGGTGTTGAAGGTCCAGCCGTTCTCGGCAGCGGCGGCGGCGTACTTGGCCTCCAACGGCTCCCGGCGCACGAGGGCCTCGCGCTGCACCGCGTTCAGCTTGTCGCGGCACTCCTTGGTGCCGACCTTGTTGAAGAACCGGTCGTACGCCGAGTCCTCCTTGTTGACGACGTCGTTGGGCGCGACGTACGCGACGACACCGTCCATGTCCCGGGGGTAGAACCGCTCGTAGTACGTCGCGGTCATGCCGCCCTTGCTGCCGCCCGTGGCGAGCCAGTTCTTCTTGTAGATCTTCTTCAGCGCGGTGAAGAGGCGGTGCTGGTCGCTGGCGGCCTGCCAGATGTTCAGGTTCGCCCAGTTGGCCGGGTCGGGCCGGGAAGGCGTGAAGAATCGGTACTCCAACGACACCTGGTTGCCGTCCACGATGGTCGTCGGCTCGCTGCGACGCGGATTCGTGTTGACGTTGTACCCGGAAGTGAAGAAGACCGTGGGCCGGGAGACGTCCTTGTGCAGCAGGGTGATGCGCTGCTTGAAGGTGCCCTTCGACGGGTTCCGGTGGTCGACCGGCTGCTCGTAGTTCAGTACGAAGAAGCGGTAGCCGGGGTACGGCTTCTCCTCGATCAGACTCATCCCCGGAACGGCGAGGATCTCGTCCTTGATGTCCGTCACGGCGTTCGGCCCTGCGGCGGTGGCCGCCTGAGCCGTGAAGCCGGCTGCCCCCATGGTGCCGATCAGCACCACGAGCGACAGCAGCCAGCCGAGCGTCTTGCGCATTCGCCCTCCCCTGAGTTCACTTCGGTCGCCCGTGAACCTAGCGGGGTCAACATGCGGCTGACCAGACCTAGTTGGGACGCTCGTTCAGCACAGAATCCAGCCGGAATCGACAGATCCGGACTCGATGCTCCCCCTTACATACACGCAACGACTGATGGCGCCGACCGTGACAGGTCCGGCATATCGGGTGAATTGCCCTGCGTCACGAATCGGCACCCCGCCGCGCGGCTGGATGCTCACCGCCATCGACCGGCGCCGGCCCGGGCTGTCGGCCACCGTCACGGCGCAGGCCTGGGTTCGGCTCTTGTAGACGCGTACCTCGCCCGCCGGCAGGGACAGCGTCTTGACCAGAGCACCCGCACAACCGCCGGTTGCCGCCTGCGCGGGCGGCGCCGCGAACAGACCGCCGGCACAGAGCACCAGTCCCGCGGCGAACACCCCTGCCGGCACGGCCCCCCGACCGCGCCCCTTCCGTCCGTGCTCCACCCTGTCCCCCCGATCGGCCGTACGTAACACGTACGCACGTACGACGCATTGACCCCCCGGAAGGTTGCACACAGCAAGATCCAGGGGGCCACGAGCAGGTCGACGGCACGGGTTGCGCCTCATGCGTCAGGCGTTGCGCCTCATGCGTCACGGTTCAGGCGGCTGCCCGCTCGTCCTCGCCGACGAAGGTCCGCCACAACTCGGCGTACCGGCCGCCGCGGGCGACGAGTTCGGCGTGGGTGCCGTCCTCCACGACCCGGCCGCGGTCCATGACGACGACCCGGTCGGCTCGCGCGGCCGTGGTCAGGCGGTGCGCCACCACGAGCGTGGTGCGCTTGCCCGCGAGCCGGTCGGTGGCCTGGTTGACCTGCGCCTCGGTGGCCAGGTCGAGCGCGGCGGTGGCCTCGTCGAGCAGCAGCACGTCGGGGTCGACGAGTTCGGCGCGGGCCAGCGCGATCAGCTGGCGCTGGCCGGCCGAAAGGTTGCGGCCACGTTCGGCGACGGTGTGCAGGTAGCCGCCGTCGAGCGTGGCGATCATGTCGTGGGCTCCGACTGCGCGGGCAGCCGCCTCCACCTCGGCATCGCTCGCCTCGGGCCGCCCGTACGCGATCGCGTCGCGGACGGTACCCGGGAAGAGGTACGGCTCCTGCGGGACGACGCCGAGCCGGTGACGGTACGCCGTCAGGTCGAGCTCCCGCAGATCGGCGCCGTCGGCGGTGACCCGGCCGGCGGTCGGGTCGTAGAACCGGGCCACGAGCTTGACCAGCGTGGACTTGCCGGCGCCGGTCTCGCCGACGAAGGCGACGGTCTGGCCGGCGGGTATCCGCAGGCTGATGCCGGCCAGTGCGTCCCCCTTCTCGCCGCGCTCCTCGGCGGTTCCGTAGGAGAACCGCACGTCCTCGAACGCGATCTCGCCGCGCAGTTCCGGTACCGGGCTCGGGTCGGCGGGCCGCGGGGTGGTGGTGGGCTCGCGCAGCAGCCCCTGGATCCGGCCGAGGGAGACGGTGGCCTGCTGGTAGCCGTCGAATACCTGGGAGAGCTGCTGCACCGGGGCGAAGAACAGGTCGATGTAGAGGAGGTACGCGACCAGCGCACCCGTGGTGAGGGTGCTGGCCTCCACGCGGCCCGCACCCACGATCAGCACGGCTGCCGCCGCTCCCGAGGAGAGCAGCTGCACGAAGGGGAAGTAGACGGATATCAGCCATTGGCCGCGCACCCGGGCCTCGCGGTACGCGTCGCTGCGCTCGGCGAACCGGGCGGCGCCCGAGCGCTGACGGCGGAAGGCCTGGACGATGCGCAGCCCGGAGACGGACTCCTGGAGGTCGGCGTTGACCACGCTGACCCGGTCGCGGGCCAGTTCGTACGCGGCGACCGACTTGCGGCGGAACACGATCGTGCCGAGGACCAGCACGGGGAGGGTGGCGAAGACGATGAGCGCGAGCTCGACGTCGAGGACCAGCAGGGCGATCAGGATCCCGAAGAAGGTGAAGACGGAGACGACTGCGGTGACGAGCCCCGTCTGCAGGAAGGTGGACAGGGCGTCCACGTCCGTGGTCATCCGGGTCATGATCTTGCCGGTCAGCTCGCGCTCGTAGTAGTCGAGGCCGAGGCGCTGGAGCTGGGCGAAGATCTTGACGCGTAGTGCGTAGAGCACCCGCTCGCCGGTGCGTCCGGTCATCCGGGTCTCGGCGAACTGTGCGGCCCACTGGGCGAGGACCACGGCGAGGGCGAGGCCCGCGGCCACCCAGACGGCGCCGAGCGCGGCCTGCTCGACGCCCTTGTCGATGCCGTGTCGGATCAGGATGGGCAGCAGCAGCCCGGCGCCCGCGTCGACGGCGACCAGGCCGAGGCTGATGGCCAGCGGCGCCCAGAAGCCACTCAGCAGCCGGCGCAGGTTGTAGCTGTCCTCGGCAGCCGCGGCGCGGTTCTCGTCCACGGCGGGTTCGTCGTCGGCGGGCGGCAGCGCGGCCACCTGCGCGAGCAGTTCCGGCGTGGCCGGCATGCCGGCGACGGCCCCGGCCATGGAGTGCCCGGCTCCGGGTGCTCCGGTCCCGGCGGCGGGGGCCGGGGCTCCGTCGCTCTCCTCCTGGCGCCGCCACAGTTCGGGGGTCACCCCGTCCGCGACCCGGCGCTTGGCGTTGACCGGCTCGGAGTCGATCTCGGCCTCGATCTCGATGTCCCGTTCGAGGTCCCGCTCGAACTCGACCATCGCGGGCGCGTCGGGGGTGCGCGGCGAGCCGGCACCGAGCGCGTCCGGGTCGGTGAGGAGGCGCCGGTACAGGGGGGACCTGCGCTCCAGCTCCTCGTGCGTGCCGATGTCGGAGAGCCGCCCTTGGTCGAGTACGGCGATCCGGTCGGCCAGACCGAGCGTGGAACGGCGGTGGGCGATGAGGAGCGTGGTGCGGCCGGCCATGACGGCGCGCAGTGCCTCGTGGATCTCGTGCTCGACCCGGGCGTCCACGGCGGAGGTGGCGTCGTCGAGAAGCAGCAGCCGGGGATCGGTGAGGATGGCGCGGGCGAGCGCGATGCGCTGGCGCTGGCCGCCGGAGAGGGTGAGCCCCTGCTCGCCGACCTTGGTGTCGTACCCGGCGGGCAGGGCCTGGATGAACCCTTCGGCCTGGGCGGCGCGGGCGGCGGCCTCGATCTGCTCGTCGGTGGCGTCGGGCTGGCCGTAGGCGATGTTGGCGCGGATGGTGTCGGAGAAGAGGAAGGAATCCTCCGGTACGAGCCCGATGGCGGCGCGCAGCGAGTCGTACGTCAGCTCGCGCACGTCCTGCCCGCCGACGCGGACGGTGCCGCGGTCGGCGTCGTAGAAGCGGGGCAGCAGCAGGGAGACGGTGGACTTGCCGGAGCCGGAGGAACCGACGACGGCAACGGTCTCGCCTTCGGCGATGGAGAGCGAGAACCCGTCCAGGACGGGCCGCTCGCGGTCGTACCCGAAGACGACGTCCTCGAAGTCGACGGTGGCGGGCGCATCGGCGGGCAGTTCGCGCGTGCCCTCCTCGATGACGGGCTCGGTGTCGATGAGTTCGAAGACCCGCTCCACGCCGGCGCGCGCCTGCTGCCCGACGGTGAGCACCATGGCGAGCATGCGGACGGGGCCGACGAGCTGGGCGAGGTAGGTGGAGAAGGCCACGAACGTGCCCAGGGTGACCTGTCCCCGGGTGGCCATCCAGCCGCCGAGCGCCAGTATGGCCACCTGCCCGAGGGCGGGTACGGCCTGCAGGGCGGGGGTGTAGCGGGAGTTGAGCCGGATCGTCCGCATCCGCCCGGCGAACAGCCGGCGGCCCGCGGCCCGCAGTTTGCCGGTCTCCTGCTCCTCCTGCCCGAAGCCCTTGACGACACGGACACCGGTGACGGCCCCGTCAACGACGGTGGCGACGGCGGCGGCCTGGCCCTGGGCCCACCAGGTGGCGGGGAAGAGCTTCTTTCGGCTGCGCTTGGCGATGAACCAGAGGGCGGGGGCCATGAGCAGCGCGACGAGGGTCAGCAGGGGCGAGAGCCACAGCATGATCGCGAGGGATATCCCGAAGAGCAGGAAGTTCCCGATGGTCATGGGGAGCATGAACAGCAGGCCCTGGATCAGCTGGAGGTCGCTGGTGGCCCGCCCGACGACCTGGCCGGTGGACAGTTCGTCCTGTCGGCGCCCGTCGAGGCGGGCGATCGTGTCGTACATGTCGGTACGCAGGTCGTGTTGGACGTCCAGCGCCAGCCGCCCGCCGTAGTACCTGCGTATGTAGGTCAGCACGTACACCAGGACCGCGGCACCTATGAGCAGCCCGGCCCAGACCCCCATGGGCTTGCTGTGGTCCCCGATGACGTCATCGATGATGACCTTGGTGACCAGCGGTACGAGCGCCATGACGGCCATGCCGCCCAGCGAGGACCCGAGCGCGAGCAGCACGTTGACCCTGTACCGCCAGGTGTAGGCAGTCAGCCGCCTGGCCCAGCCCTGTTTCTCCCCAGCCGCCGTCTCTGCCGCCGCCACGTGGTGCCTCCCCGTTCGCCTGTCCTACCGGAAGCCCCAACGTCCCGACCGGCGGATTTCATCCCGCGGCAACAATCGCACTGGAGTCCGCGCAGGGCACGGGGGCCGCACCCGATCAGGGGATCACCGACCGCTGGACATCGCGACGGCCTACGTGGGCGCGTCGAACGCGTACTCCAGGACGTAGGCGGAGGCGTCCAGGACCATCTCGTTGACCTCGACCACCCGGCCGTCGGCGGCGAAGGCGGTACGGCACACCAGCACGACCGGCGTCCCGGCGGCCAGACCGAGCTGCGCGGCCTCGTCAGCGCCCGGCATCCGCGAACGGACCTCCTCGCGGAACCGTGCGGGACCGACGCCGAGCTCGGCGAGGCGGGCGTAGATGCCGCCGGGGCCGGTGTCGGGCTCGGTGACGGGCGTGCCGGCCACGAGGGCAGCGTCGAGGTACGAGGTCGCGAGCATCACCGGCTTCCCGTCGAGCAGGAACCTGCGACGTCGTACGCATACGGGCGCCCCGTCCGCCAGACCGAGCACACCGGCGACGGCCTGAGGCGCGGCCTCCTCGGAGACGCCGATCAATTCGACCCCGGGGTCGCGACCCTTGCCGTCCGCGGCCCAGATGGACCCTCCCGCACTCCACACCTCGACGGCCAGCCGTTGGATTCCGCGCCTCCGGATACCGACCCTGAACTCCCGCACGAAGACCCCGGCCCCCTTGCGGGCCTCGGTCAACCCCTCAGCCTGAAGGACGCCGAATGCCTGGCGGGCTGTCATCCGGGCGACGCCGTACGTGTTCATGAGGTCGCTCTCGCCAGGCAGTCGGTCGCCAGGCCCGTACTCGCCGGACGCAATGGCGTCCTTCAGCGCAGCGGCGATGCGCAGGTACTTGGGCTGCCGTCCCGCGGCGTCCTTCGACATACGGTCCTCCCGACCAACTTCGGACCGGACAGCCTAGGGGCTCAAGGTGAGGCAAGCGCCGCATGCCCCTCCCACACCATCGGGCGAACATATCTAGATATCTCTTGACGGCGCTCGGGGCGGGCTTTCACCCTCGGGGGGCAGGTAGGTATCTAGATAGGTGAGGTCTTCATGGCATTGCCCTCTGCTGACGAGGTCGGCTGGCTCGTGCCGCACGGCCCCCGCGCTCCGGGGCGGGCACGCGCCCTCCTGCGCGGACAGCTCGCCGAGTGGGGCGTCGACTCGGGCCCCGCCGAAGCGGCCGAGCTGTTGCTCTCCGAGCTGGTCACCAACGCCGTACGGCACGCCCGCGCACCGCGGGGGCGGGACATCGGGGTCCGGCTCGCTCGGTACGACGGGGTGCTGCGTGTGGAGGTGGCCGACGCGGGCCCCGCCGTCAAGCTCACGCCACAGATCGTGGCGGACTGGGACGAGCGGGGGCGCGGGCTCGTCATCGTCGCGGCACTGGCCAAGCGCTGGGGCTACTGCCCCCGCCGGCACGGGATCGGAAAGGCCGTCTGGGCCGAGATCGGCTGGATGCCGGAGGCGCCCACATGCTGAGCCTTCGGGAAGAAGTCCGGATCGCCTTCGTGATCGGGCAGGCCGTCTACGACCGGCGGAACGAGCTCGGGATCTCGCAGAGCGAGCTGGCGCGCCGGGCCGGAATGACGCAGCCGGAAGTGTCCCGACTGGAACTCGGCGGCACCATGTCGGCCGTGCCGCTGCTGGCGCGGCTGGCTCAGGCCATGGAGTCCGAGCTGAACCTCCAGCTCGTCGGGGATACGTGCACGGTCGCGTTCACCGCCCAGCAGCAAGAGGCAGCCTGACCGCGCCCGAGGCCGGACGCGGGTCAGGGCCGCCGCTCACCTCACGGACTGGGCACCGGCTTCACCACGGGGGGCTTCTCCAGCGGCTTGTTCTCGCAGCCGAGGGCTTCGGTGACGCGGCGGGCCATGAGGTAGGTGAGTGCGGTCTGCCGGTCCTTAGTCGCCCGGTCGATATCCGTCCGAGGGGGACTGACGTTGTGGGAAGCCTTCGCGTGGAGCCACGCCGACTTCGACGGCCCGCCAAGCTTGCCGGGCATCTCGCAACCCACGAACAACGCCGTATCGGTGTCGTTGGCCTGGCCGAAGGCGCCGCCCGCCTCGAACGGAACGCCGTTGGGCAGGTGCTGTTCCACATCCTTCGAGGCACGCGAGACCCACCCGAAGCTGAATGTCACGCGGTCACCGCCATTCTGGCCGGCCGCCCACAGGGCGCACGTCGACTTCGGAGACATCCGGCTTTCCGGGCTCGCCTCCGGCAGTGCGCGTCGCAGCGCCGTCGCCACTTCGCCCGTGCTGTTGTAGATCAGCGTCTCGAACTCTTTCGCACGGAGAATCCCCTGCAGGAGGACGCCCTCCTCCGAGGAAGGGCTGATCCCACACGGCTGCTCGCTCTTCGCCTCGGGCTCGCCCGAGGTGCACGACGCCAGCATCACCACGGAGAACAGGGCAGTCGTCGACCGCGCGAAAGCCTTGAGCACGTCACGGCCGAAGGTGCGCACGGGCAGCCTCCCGACCTGCCGAGTACGCGTCGCCGGCCCCGTCTTTGGCGTGCTCGAACGCAGGGTTTTTGCCCATTTTCCGTTCATCTCTCCACGCATCCAACAGCTCGTTGGTCCCGTCCATACCTGCCGCGTAGTTGTTGCTGGAAGCTTGCTTGCTCTGCTCCTCAGCCGCGTCCTTGACGCCCTCGACCCAGTTGTACTTGCCTGCGTCGATCAGCGAGCCTCCGATGGTGCTCACAACCGGGATCTCGCCGATGAGGCCGTTCACGCCGGCAGCCGTGTACTCGGCCGTGCCTTCCGCCCACTTGTCCTTGTCGTCTTGCTTGTCCTTGTAGACGTCGGCCCCGATGCCGTTGAGGGCACCCGTTGCCGCCCCGATGTCATGCGCACGGTTGTCCCAGTCAACGCCGGCCCGGTGCGGGTCGGCCTCGTACCGTTCAGCCGTCACGAGCTGCTCCGCCGAGTACACCTGCTCCGCCTTGACCAACAAGCCGTAGGACGGGCCGTCGTCCGCGATCCCGCGCATGACTCGGATCAGACTGCCCTGGCCGACCGCGATTTGGGCCTTGTCTCCCGAACCGTGAATGGCGTCGCTGCCCTTGATGCCGCCCAGGTCGGAGTTCTGTCCGCCGAGGATCACGTGGGTGTCCTCCACGTAGTCCACTAGTGCCCTCGCCATCGGCTCGCGCAGGCCCTCCAGGTCATCCTTGAACTCGTCGCCCTTCATCTCGTCGTCGAGGAAACGGATCGCGTTGTGCATGACCCGCGCCTGGCCCTCGGTGTGCGGACCGGGCGGGCCGAGCTTCTCGCCCTCCGTGTGGCCCGTGGCCGCCGCCTGGAGGGCGGCGCCCAAGCCCGCCGTCTTGTCCCCGTGCATCTCCATCGGGGGGCCGACGGCGGTCGAGATCCAGGGGTCCGGCATGTCGCGGTCGGTGAGCATGTACTTCAGGTGCTCGTTCTTGTTGCCGGGCGCTTCGGGGTCGAGGAAGTACGTCGCCGAGTCCGGGTCCTTGGCCATGATGCCCAGCAGGCCGTCCAGCGGGTCGGAGACCAGGTTCGGGCGCTGGGAGTCGTAGGCGTGGTCGTACATGTGCGGCTTCGACTTCTCGGCCTCGATCATGCCGTCGCCGATGTCGTTGAGGAACTGCTTCCCGTAACCGTCGCCGTTCGACATGAGGGTGACCAGCGCCTGGTAGCCGTACGTCGGTCGCAGGCCCTTGGCGACCAGCTCGGGGCCCTGCTCCTTGAGCCCGTTGACGAAGGGTTTGTAGGCGTAGCTCTCCGGGTCCTTGGTGCCCGAGGCGATCGTCCCCGCGAGGCCGACGTTGATCGACTCGTAGAGCTTCTTGTCCGCCGCCGATGCACCGCGGTCGTTGGACGCCAGGTTCATCTGGTCCGCCAGCAGCAGGGTGTCCTTCGCGCCCATCGAGTGCAGGTACGCCTCGCTGAAGTGCTTGTCCCCGGAGTTCTGCTTGAGGATGTCGTTGTAGTGCTTCAGCTCCTCCGGCGAGGCGTCGCCCGAACGGATCTTCTGCGTGAGCGCCAGCGCCTCCACGGCCTCCACGTCGTTGACGGCCTTGGAGTTGAACCCGAACATCGCGGTTCCGTCGGCCCCGGACGCGCTCAGCAGCGCGGTCTTGACGTCCGCGTCGAATTCGGTGACCGCCTTGACCGTGTCCGCGATCTTCTGCGTCCAGGACCGCTCGATCTCCGGGAGGTCGGGGTCGTGGCGGATCGCGTTCGCGGAGGCCGGGTCGGCCTTGCTGTAGTCGTAGCTCGCGGTGCCCGCGTCCGAGACCTTCATACCGGCGTTCACCGCGTCCGAGACGGCCGATGCCACCCTGCCCTTGAGGTCCGTGAAACGGGTGTGCGCGTCGCGGAGCAGCGACTCCATGGCCAGCGCCTCGGTCTGGGCCGCCGCGAACTCCTGGCGCGTCATGGAGGAGTTGGTGGCAGCGGTCTGGGCGCTGGAGCCCATCCAGCCGTTGCCGGAGGACACGCTCTGGACCTCGTCCCTGTACACCTCTTCCAGGGTCTTGAACTGCGTCGCCATGGACTTCCAGCCCTCGGCGGCCGTGGTGAGCGCGGAGAGGTCCGTCTGCATGATCTCGTGATAGCTCGGCACTGTTCCCCCTCCCCTAGAGTCCCGTGACCTTGGACTGCACCGGCTGGAAGCTCTGCCCCGTCAGCTGGTCGTTCCCGGTGAACAGGTTCGACGCCCCGCGCAGGGCCGTCTTCTCCGAGTTCAGTCGCCCCATCAGGCGCTTCACCTGGTCGTCCCACTGCGTGTGGGCCTTCGACAGACCCACCGCCGTATCCCAACCGCTGAAGGCCTTGACGGCGCCCTGCGTCGGTTCGTCGGCCGCGTCCGCGGCCTTCGTCGTACCGGGCTGCAGGACGTTCTCGATGGTGTTGGCCGCCTTCTTCTTCGCCGGAGGGGCCGTGGCCAGGAGTCCCGGCCCGCCGCCCTGGTCGGCGGGGAGCTGGTTCAGTCGCATCTGTGGCGACGGGGGCTCGGCCGTGACCGGCTTGTGCCCTGCCCACTCCTGCTCGAACGACACTGCTCCCCCTCGGACACCGCCCCGGACCTGATCACCACCACCTTAGCGAGGCGTGGGCGTGCCCCTTGGTCCTAGGACTTGGGCGGGGCGAATCAGACGTGGGTGGGGGCGAACATCTTGAGGGTGGTCGGAAGGACCAGGACCGAGGGGCCCGGGGCGCTGAGGGCCGTGGCCAGGTCCCCGCGGAGGGTTTCCGGGGTGGTCCTCGACGCCGGGACGCCGAAGGACTGCGCCAGGGCCACGAAGTCGGGGCCCGGCAGGTCCGTTCCCGTCGCGCAGCCGTACTCGCGCAGGATGCCGTAGCCGCCGTCGTCGACGATCAGCCAGGTCACGTCCAGGTCGTGCTGCTTCGCCGTGGCCAGGTCCGCGAGCGAGTACATCGCGCCGCCGTCGCCCGAGACCGCGAGGACCGGGGTGCCCGGCTCCGCCACGGCCGCACCGAGGGCCGCCGGGAAGGCGTAGCCGAGGCCGCCCGCGCCCTGGGCCGAGTGCATCGTGTTGGGGTGCTTCGCGTCGAACGCCGACCAGGCCCAGTAGGACAGGATCGTCATGTCCCAGAAGGACGGGGAGCGGGGCGGCAGGGCGGCGCGGATGGAGCTCAGGAGTTCCTGTTCCAGGGCGAGGTCCTGACCGGCCAGGCGGTCCGCGATGGCCGACAGGACCATGCGGACGCGGTCCGGGGCGTACGGGTCCTCGCGTTCGGCCACGGTCTCCAGCAGGGCCTGGAGCCCCAGGCGGGCGTCGGCGTGGATGCCCAGGCCCGCGTGGTTGGACTCCAGCTTGCCGAGGTCCGCGTCGATCTGGATGACCCGGCCGGTGGGGAAGAAGGTGTGGTAGTTCGAGGACAGTTCGCCGAGGCCCGAACCGACGACGAGGAGGACGTCCGCGTCCTCCAGGAAGTCGGTCATGTGGCGGTCCTCCAGCCAGGACTGGAGGGACAGCGGGTGCGTCCAGGGGAAGGCGCCCTTGCCGCCGAAGGTGGTGACCACCGGGGCGTGGAGGCGTTCCGCCAGCTGCTTGAGCTTGCCCGCCGCGTCCGCGCGGATCACACCGCCGCCCGCGATGATCACGGGGCGGGAGGCCTGCGACAGCCAGTGCGCTGCCAGCGCCGTCAGCTCCGGGCGCGGTGCGAGCTCGTGCGGGGTCGCGTCCATGCCGGTGACCTGGGGAATCAGGGTCTCCGAGCTGAGGACGTCCTCGGGGATCTCGACCCAGACCGGGCCGTGCGGGGCCGTCAGCGCCGACTCCCAGGCCGCGGCGACCACCGAGGGGATCTGGGAGGGGGTGCGGGCCACGTGGACCGACTTCACCACGTCCCGGAAGGAGGCGGACTGGTCGCGCAGCTCGTGCAGGTATCCCCGCCGGCCGCCGCCCAGGCCCGCCACGGGCACCTGGGACGAGAGGGCGATGACCGGCGCGGACGCCGCCGCCGCCTCCGCCAGCGCCGGCAGGGCCATCAGTGCCCCCGGGCCCGTCGACAGCAGCAGCGGTACGGCCTCGCCCGTGATCCGGCCGTACGCGTCGGCTGCGAAGCCCGCGTTGTTCTCCGTACGGAGGGTGACGAGGCGGAGGTCCGAGCGGCCGACCGCGCCGAAGAGCGCCAGCGCGTGCTGCCCGGGCAGCCCGAACACGGTGGTGGCGCCCAGCGCGCGCAGCGTCTCCACGACCAGGTCCCCGCCCGTCCGCCCCGGCGGCGGCGCAAGGGCGGCCGCCGTCTGGGCTTCGGTGGGACGGAGTACCAGGTCGTGGTCGTGCGTCACGCTCTTAGTTGCCCTTCGCCTTCGCCGCCGCGATCTGACGGCTCATGATCGTGGTGAGCTCGTAGGCGGTGTGCGAGGCCGCGACCGAGGTGATCTCGGCGTGATCGTACGCCGGGGCGACCTCGACGACGTCCGCCGAGACCAGGTTGCAGGAGGACAGGCCCCGAATGATCTCCAGCAGCTCGCGGGAGGTCATGCCGCCGGCCTCCGGGGTGCCGGTGCCCGGGGCGTGCGCCGGGTCCAGCACGTCGATGTCGATGGAGATGTACAGCGGGCGGTCGCCGATGCGCTGGCGCAGCTGGTCCGCGACCTCGTCGGCGCCGCGCCGGTAGACGTCGGCCGAGGTCACGATGCCGAAGCCCATCTTGGCGTCGTCGTCGAGGTCCTGCTTGCCGTACAGCGGGCCGCGCGTACCGACGTGGGAGAGCGCCTCGGTGTCGAGGATGCCCTCCTCCACGGCGCGGCGGAACGGCGTGCCGTGGGTGTACTCGGCGCCGAAGTACGTGTCCCAGGTGTCCAGGTGCGCGTCGAAGTGCAGCAGGGCCACCGGGCCGTGCTTCTTCGCGACCGAGCGCAGCAGGGGCAGCGCGATGGTGTGGTCGCCGCCCAGGGTCATCAAGCGGGAGCCCGCTCCGAGGAGCTCGTCCGCGGCCGCCTCGACCGTCTCGACGGCCTCGTTGATGTTGAAGGGGTTCGCGGCGATGTCGCCGGCGTCCGCCACCTGGGCGAGGGCGAAGGGGGAGGCGTCCTGCGCCGGGTTGTACGGGCGCAGCAGGCGGGAGGCCTCACGGATGGCGTTGCCGCCGAAGCGGGCACCGGGGCGGTAGGAGACACCCGAGTCGAACGGCACGCCGACGACGGCGACGTCCGCCGAGCCCACCTCGTCCAGGCGCGGCAGCCGGGCGAAGGTCGCCGGGCCCGCGTAGCGCGGGATGCGGGAGGAGTCGACGGGGCCGCGCGGCTGCGTGCTCATGGGGTGCCTTCCGGGGGGAGGGGTGTGCGGTCCTTCGAGCGTAAGCCGGGGACGGCGCGGTGCGAAGTGTACGTTTTATCCATTGGCAGACCCTGACCTGTACGGAGCATCCATGCCGATCCCCCCAGAAACGCATGCCCCCCGCCCCGAACCGAAGCCCGAACCGAAGCCCGAACCGAAGCCCGAACCGGACTCCGAACCGGGCGCCGGCCCCGCCTCCCGCCCGGGCGGCGCTTCGGGCGACGCGCCACTCACCCCGCCCGTGACCCTCCAGTCGCTCCTGACCGAGCAGGCTCTGGGCCTGCGCCTGCTCGCGGGCCCGGCACGGGCGGAGGTCCACGGCGTACACGCCTCCGAGATGGCGGACCCCTCCCCCTATCTCCTTGGCGGCGAACTCCTCCTCACCGCCGGCGCCTCCCTGACGGATGCGGAGGCCTACGTCGGCGGGCTGGCCCGCGCCGGGGTCGCCGCTCTCGGCTTCGGCGTGACCCCGGTCCACGAGACCGTTCCGCAGGCGCTCATCACGGCCTGCGCGCGGCACAGGCTGCCGCTGCTGGAGGTGCCGCCGCGAACGCCGTTCACCGCGGTCGCCCGGGCGGTGGGGCGCCAGATGGCGGAGGCCCGGACCCGGGAACTGCGCCGGGTCACCGAGGCCCAGCAGTCGCTGGCCGCGGCAGCCGCCCGGCCCGACCCGGTCCAGGCCGTACTGCGCCGCCTGGCGGCGAGCCTGGGCGGCTGGGCCGCACTCCTGCCCACACCCGCCGAAGGCCGCGGGAGTGCCGGCGTTGACCGGCCCAGCGGGGTCGGGGCCCTGCCGTCCGCCGGGGTCGCGCCCTCCGGGGAGGTGTTCGGCGCGCTCAGCGCGCTCGCCCTGCGGGTGGCCCCCGGAGCCGCCGCCACGGCGACCGCGACCGCCGACGGGTTCCAGCTCACCGCCCATGCCCTCAGTGGCGGCCGGGCCCTCGTGGTCGCCACCGCGGACCGAGCCCCCGGCGACCACACCATCGTCTCCGTGGCCGCCGTCCTGCTGAACCTGCTCACCTCGCGGCGCCCGGCCGGTACCCGGGAGGCGCAAGCGCTGACCAGGCTGCTCCTCGACGCCGATCCCGCCGAGGCGCTGCCCGCCGGACCCTGGCACGTCGTCCACGCCCACGGAACCGGGGATCCGCAGGCCCTGGCGGCCGAGCTGGGCACCGTACTCCTGGATGCCCACGGGTCCGCCGTACGCCTGCTCGCCGACCGGGAACCCGGTCCGCAGCCCGGGTGGCGCCTCGGGGTGAGCGCCCCGGCCGCGCCCGCAGAACTGCGTACGGCGCAGGTCCAGGCGCGACGCGCCCTGGAGCGGGCCGAGGCGGCCCGCATCCCGTTGGTGCGCCACGCGCACGGCGGCTTGAGCGCACTCCTGGATCCGCAGGAGGCGCGCGTCCACGCCGAGGCCCTGCTCGCCCCGCTGAATCCGGGCCAGCGGCAGACCCTGCGCACATGGCTGGCCCACCACGGCAGCTGGGACCGTACGGCCGCAGCCCTGGGTGTGCACCGCAACACGGTCCGTCAGCGCATCTCGCGGGCCGCCGTCCTCCTGGCGCACGACCTCGACGACCCGGACACGCGAATGGAACTGTGGTTCGCACTACGTTCTCTGGACACGGTGGCCAACTCGCCGGTAACTTAGTATGAGCAAGCGCTTAGACATAAGCGGCGGACCGCCGCGACCGAGAGGAGCCGGCCGTGCGCCGTACCGTTTTCAACGAGGACCACGAGGCGTTCCGCGAGACCATCCGCGCCTTCATCGAGGCCGAGGTCGTCCCGGTCTACGACGAGTGGTTCGCGGCCGGCCAGGCGCCGCGCGACTTCTACTACAAGCTCGGCGAGCTGGGCGTCTTCGGCATCAACGTCCCCGAGGAGTTCGGCGGCGCGGGCCTGGACACCCACAAGTTCGAGGCCGTCCTCTACGAGGAGACCTCGCGCGCCGGCGTGAACTTCGGCGGCTCCGGCGTGCACGTGCTGCTCGCCCTCCCCTACATCAAGATGCTGGCCGACGACGAGCAGAAGAAGCGCTACCTGCCGAAGTTCGTCTCCGGCGAGGAGATGTGGGCGCTGGCGATGACCGAGCCGGGCACCGGCTCCGACGTCGCGGGCATGAAGACCACCGCCAAGCTCTCCGAGGACGGCACGCACTACGTCCTCAACGGCTCCAAGACCTTCATCACCGGTGGCGTGCACGCCGACCGCGTGATCGTCTGCGCCCGCACCTCCTCCCCGCGTGAGGACGACCGCCGCTTCGGCATCTCCCTCTTCGCCGTGGACACCAAGTCCGAGGGCTACTCGATCGGCCGCAAGCTCGACAAGCTCGGCCTGCGCACCTCCGACACCGCCGAGCTGGCGTTCGTCGACGTCAAGGTTCCGGTCGAGGACCTGCTCGGCGAGGAGAACAAGGGCTTCTACTACCTCGGCGCGAACCTGCCCTCGGAGCGCTGGGGCATCGCGTTCGGCGCGTACGCCCAGGCCAAGGCCGCCGTCCGGTTCGCCCAGCAGTACGTGCAGGAGCGCACCGTCTTCGGCAAGCCGGTCGCGCACTTCCAGAACACCAAGTTCGAGCTGGCCTCCTGCCAGGCCGAGGTGGACGCCGCCGAGGCCGTCGCCGACCGCGCCCTGGAGGCCCTCGACGCCGGTGAGCTGACCGCGGCCGAGGCCGCGTCCGCGAAGCTGTTCTGCACCGAGGTCGCGCACCGCGTCATCGACAGGTGCCTCCAGCTGCACGGCGGCTACGGCTACATGAACGAGTACCCGATAGCGCGCCTGTACGCCGACAACCGCGTGAACCGCATCTACGGCGGCACCAGCGAGGTCATGAAGTCCATCATCGCCAAGTCGATGGGTCTGTAAGAGATCTAGTCTCAGTTCCATGAACGAGGCACTGGCGACGCTCCTCGAACTGCTCGACCTGGAGCAGATCGAGGAGAACATCTTCCGCGGTACCAGCCGTTCGGCGCTGGTACCGCGCGTCTTCGGCGGTCAGGTCGCGGCCCAAGCGCTGGTCGCGGCCGGCCGTACCGTGCCCGAGGACCGCACCGCGCACTCGTTGCACTCGTACTTCCTGCGGGCCGGCGACCCGGGAGCGCCCATCGTCTACGCGGTCGACCGGATCCGCGACGGGCGGTCCTTCACCACCCGCCGGGTCGTCGCCGTCCAGCACGGCCAGCCGATCTTCCACCTCTCCGCATCCTTCCAGACCTACGAGGAGGGCCTCGACCACCAGGTCGCCATGCCCTCGGCACCCGACCCGGAGACCCTGCCTACGGCCGCCGAATCCCTGCCGGCCTACCGGGAGATCTTCCGTGACCCCGACACCGTGGAGCGGCTGATCGACGCGCGCGCCGCGGTGGACCTGCGGTACGCGACGGTCCCGCCCTGGGGCAGCATCGGCGAGCCGGTGGAGCCGCGCTCGCAGGTGTGGTTCCGTACGGCCGGCAAGCTGGAGAGCGACGACGCGCTGCTGCACACGTGCCTGGCCACATACGTCTCGGACATGACCCTGCTCGACTCGGTGCTGCTCGCGCACGGCCGGGGCGGATGGGCGGTCGGCGACGTGGTCGGCGCCTCGCTGGACCACGCGATGTGGTTCCACCGGCCGTTCCGCGCGGACGAGTGGCTGCTGTACGACCAGGAGTCCCCGTCGGCGGCGGCCGGGCGCGGCCTCGGACAGGCGCGGATCTGGACGCAGGACGGGCGGCTGGCCGTCACCGTCATCCAGGAGGGCGTGGTGCGCGTCCCGCGCGCCTGATCCCCGGGGTACGGCGTGCGCCAGCGTGCGCTCGACCACAGTGCGGAACTGACGGGACGGGCCGGGCGTCGCCTGCAAGCATGATCGCTTTGCTTTTCGTCTCCGCCCTGGTCTCCCCCTTCGCGGGCGTCCTGGTCCTCGGCCGGCTCGCCGTCCACCTGGTGGTCACGTTGCGGCGGCGCTCCGCCCCGGATCTGCTCGGCGCCGGCACCTTCGCGCTCGCCGCCCTCCTCGCGCTGTGCGTGGCCGGCTCGCTCTACATCTGGGGCCTGTCCTACGGCGTCTACGTCCTCGACCCCGACGAGGTGTGCGGCTCCGCCCATTGGGGCGAGCGGGAGAAGACGGTCGTCTGGGAATCGTCGTTCCCGCTCTCCGTCCACTGCGCCGACCACCCCGGAGATCCGGGCGGGCGGCAGCTGATCCCCGACTGGGTGAACCCGGCCGTCGTGGCGGCCGTCGCCGCCGCCGCGGCGTGCGCGCTCGCGGCGCCGTTCGCACCCCGCCTGCGGCGCAGGGCCCTCGGGGGCCGACCGGCGCACCCGTCGGGTGTCGCCGACCCCGCGGCCTGAGCAGCGGACCGACCACCACCTCGGGCCCCGGGCATCCGCAAGCGTCGGCCCTGCCGCTACCCCCGGTCCTTCGGGCGGGACTTGAGCTTGGCCCAGATGGCTTCCAGAGAGGCGATGTCCGTGTCGTCGAGCAGGTCGTCGAAGACCTCGGCGAGGACCTCGCGACGGGTGGCGTCGGCGTCGGCGAAGGCTCGCCGACCGGCATCGGTGAGGGCGATCCGGACGGAGCGGGCGTCCGTCGGGGACGGTATCCGCTCGACCAGGCCGCGGGCCTGGAGCGAGTCGGCGACCCGGGAGACCTGGCTGCGGCTGAGCAGGGTCTTGGCCCCCAGGTCGGACGCAGCGACCGGCTCCCGCTGACCGTGCAGCCACAGCATGACCTCGAACCAGGAAAGCGGCAGGTCGTGGCGGCGCGCGAGGGCCTGGTCGACCCGGGCGCTGAGGGTGGAGCCGGCCCAGACGAGGCCGTAGAAGGCGTGGTCGCGGGGGGTGAGATCGCCCAGGGTGAGGTCGTTGTGCGCCATGGGAGCAGGGTACCGGGGCGCGCCAGAGTTGCGTGCACGCACACACACATATAATGTGTGTGCACACGCACAAACCTTCTACGCAGGAGACCGCCATGACCAAGACCGTCCTCATCACCGGTACGTCCTCGGGCATCGGCCTCGCCGCAGCGGTGGCCGCCGCCCGGGCGGGCTGGCACACCGTCGCGACCATGCGGGACACCGGGCGCGCCGAGGCGCTGCTGACGGCCGCGCGGGAGGCGGGCGTCGCCGACCGCGTTCAGGTCAAGCGGCTGGACGTGACCGACGCCGACTCGGTGGCCGACTGCGTGGCCGAGGTCGTCGCCGAGCACGGGCGACTCGACGCGGTCGTCAACAACGCGGGCGCCGGGTTCGTGGGCACCGTCGAACAGAACGGCATGGAGCCGGTACGGGCCGCCATGGAGGTCAACTACTTCGGCGTCGTCGAGCTCACTCGGGCAGCCCTCCCCCACCTGCGCGCCTCCGGCGGTCGGGTCATCACGGTCACCAGCGTCGGCGGCGTGATCGGCCAGCCGTTCAACGAGGCGTACTGCGCGGCCAAGTTCGCCGTCGAGGGCTTCATGGAATCCCTCGCGCCGGTCGCCGCCACGACCGGCGTACAGGTGGCCGTCGTGGAACCCGGCGCCGTGTCCAGCGAGTTCATCACCAGCCAGGACATCGACATCCCGGCGCTGCTCACCGCGGCGGGCCCGTACGCCCCCGCGCTGAAGGCCTACGTCGACCGCACGCTGAAGTCCTTCGGCAGCGCTCAGACCGCGGCGGAGGCGGCGGCCCCGGTGATCACTCTGCTGGAGGCCGAGCGGATGCCCTTCCGCATCCAGACCTCGGACTGGGCCCGGGAGTTCGTCGCCGCGAAGCTCGCCGACACCGACGGCTCGGCGGTGCAGGCCATGACGGGCGGCTGGCTCCGTTAAGCGGACTTACCCGGACCCGCTGGGGCCCTGGCGTCCTCGTCCCGCCCGGCCCGCGATCGCGGGTTCCGCCCCTCAACCCCCGCAGCAGCGGCGGGAACCGGGGGCGGAGGGCGGTCACAGGAGGTCTGCAGCCGCCAGCAGGTACGCCACCATCGGGTCGTAGAAGCGCGGGTCGCGGACGTGGTCGTCCAGGGGGACCGCCACCTGGAGGGTGCCCTCGGCCTCGCCGAGGAACAGGGCCGGGTCGTTGCAGTCCGCGTACCCGACGGCATCGAGACCCCGCTGCGCCGCGCAGCCCGCCCAACCGTGGTCCGCCACGACCAGATCGGGCTGCGGACGGTTCGCCGCCGCCAGGCCGTCGAGGATCGCCGCCATCGGCTCCGGAGAATGGGTGTGCCACAGGGTCGCCCCCCGCTCCAGCACCGCGACGTCCGCGAACTGCCACACCGAGCCCTCGTCCGCCATCAGGCCGGAGGGGATCACCACGATCTCGCAGCCCGCCGCCCGCAATGCGGTCGCCGTCGCCCGGTGGACGTCCAGCAGGCCGCCCGGATGCCCCGTGGCCAGCAGGACGCTCTGCCGGTCCAGCGCCGCCTTCCGCAGCCGCGCCGCCATCCGGTCCAGGCCGGCCACGGTCAGCTCCGGGTCGATGGTGTCCTGGCCGTAGCGGTACGCGGCGTCGTCGACGACTCCGCAGCGCTCCGCCATCACGGCGAGCACGTCCTGCTCGTCGGCCCAGCGGTCACCCAGTTCCAGACCCAGCCAGTAGTGCCGGTCGCCGTTGGCGAGCTTGCGGTAGTGGGAGAGGTTGTTCTCGCGCGGGGTCGCGACCTGCCCCGCGATCCGCGTGCGGACCAGGTGGTCCACGAGTTCGGCGCGGCTGGGTACGGGCGTCTCTATCGGCTTCGGCATGCGGCCCATTCTGCCGCTGCCCGGCCGGAGTCGTCGGTTCCATCCCGACCCTCGGACGCGTCGCCTCACCCCGACAGTGCCCCGAACGCCCCGTGCGCCAGGCGCCGCAGCAGTGCCTCCGTCGCCTCCCGCCCGAGCGCCGCCAGGTGCGGGGTGGAGTTCAGCAGCCCGAAGACCGCGTGGACGGACACCCGCACCTGCGCCTCGACCACCTCCGGGTGCAGCTCCCGGACGACCTCCACCCACAGCTCGACGTACTGGCGCTGGAGCTGGCGTACGAGCTTGCGGTCGGCCTCCCGCAGCCGGTCCAGCTCCCGGTCGTGCAGGGTGATCAGCGCCCGGTCGTCGAGGGCGAAGTCGATGTGTCCGTCGATGAGGGAGGCCAGTACCGCGTCCGGGTCGCCCGCGGCCTCGGCCACCCGGTGACGGCCGCCCGTCAGGAGCCGCTCGCTGATCCCGACCAGCAGTTCGGCGAGCATGGCGTCCTTGCCCGCGAAGTGGCGGTACAGGCCGGGGCCGCTGATGCCCACCGCGGCCCCTATCTCGTCCACGCCGACGCCGTGGAACCCGCGCTCGGCGAAGAGGCGGGCGGCCTCACTGAGGATCTGCTCGCGACGGGTCGGGGCGGCCGCTCTGGTGCTCATGGGAATCCATTCTAGACAGGGCCGTTAGCGGTCGTTAACCTAGGCGGCATATGCGTTAACGCTCATTAACAGCGTGCACCGAGCAAGGGAGCTCGACCGATGCAGCAGGCACCAGTGCTGACGAGCGCCGCGGACCCGGCGTCCGAGGCCTGGCGGACCAACGAGGCCGCCCACCGCGAGCTCACCGAGGGCCTGCGGGCCCGGCTCGACGCGGCCCGGCTCGGCGGCGGTGAGAAGGCCCGCGCCCGCCACGTCGCGCGCGGGAAGCTACTCCCCCGCGACCGCGTGGACGCCCTCCTGGACCCCGGGTCCCCCTTCCTGGAGCTGGCCCCGCTGGCCGCCGAGGGCATGTACGGGGGCGCCGCCCCGGCTGCGGGCGTCATCGCCGGCATCGGCCGGGTCAGTGGCCGCGAGTGCGTGATCGTCGCGAACGACGCCACCGTCAAGGGCGGCACGTACTACCCGATGACCGTCAAGAAGCACCTGCGCGCCCAGGAAGTGGCTCTGGAGAACCGTCTCCCCTGCCTGTACCTGGTCGATTCCGGCGGCGCCTTCCTCCCCATGCAGGACGAGGTCTTCCCCGACCGCGAGCACTTCGGCCGCATCTTCTACAACCAGGCCCGCATGTCGGGCGCCGGCATCCCGCAGATCGCCGCAGTCCTGGGTTCCTGCACGGCCGGCGGCGCGTACGTCCCGGCGATGAGCGACGAGGCCGTCATCGTCCGCGGCCAGGGCACGATCTTCCTCGGCGGACCGCCGCTGGTGAAGGCTGCCACCGGCGAGGTCGTCACGGCCGAGGAGCTCGGCGGCGGCGAGGTCCACTCGCGGGTCTCGGGTGTGACCGACCACCTCGCGGAAGACGACGCGCACGCGCTGCGGATCGTACGGAACATCGTGGCGACCCTGCCCGAGCGTGGGGCCCTGCCCTGGTCGGTGGAGGCTCCCGAGGAGCCGAAGGTCGATCCGTACGGGCTGTACGGCGCGGTCCCCGTGGACTCCCGCACCCCCTACGACGCCCGCGAGATCATCGCCCGGATCGTGGACGGCTCCCGCTTCCAGGAGTTCAAGGCCGAGTTCGGCCAGACGCTGGTCACCGGCTTCGCCCGGATCCACGGCCACCCGGTCGGGATCATCGCCAACAACGGCATCCTGTTCTCCGAATCCGCCCAGAAGGGCGCGCACTTCATCGAGCTGTGCGACCAGCGCGGGATCCCGCTCCTCTTCCTCCAGAACATCTCGGGGTTCATGGTCGGCCGCGACTACGAGGCCGGCGGCATCGCCAAGCACGGCGCCAAGATGGTCACGGCCGTGGCCTGCACCCGGGTCCCGAAGCTGACCGTGGTCGTCGGCGGCTCCTACGGCGCGGGCAACTACTCGATGTGCGGGCGGGCGTACTCGCCCCGGTTCCTGTGGATGTGGCCCAACGCCAAGATCTCGGTGATGGGCGGCGAGCAGGCCGCGTCCGTCCTCGCGACGGTCAAGCGGGACCAGATCGAGGGCGCCGGACAGGAGTGGCCGCTCGACGAGGAGGAGGCCTTCAAGGCCCCGGTCCGCGCGCAGTACGAGGAACAGGGCAACGCCTACTACGCCACGGCGCGGCTGTGGGACGACGGGGTCATCGACCCGATGGAGACCCGGCAGGTGCTGGGACTGGCCCTGACCGCGTGCGCGAACGCCCCGCTGGGCCAGCAGGATCAAACTCAGCCGGGCTTCGGCATCTTCCGTATGTGACGTGAGGACCTCACTGATGTTCAGCACTGTCCTTGTAGCCAACCGGGGCGAGATCGCGGTCCGAGTCATCCGCACGCTGCGGGCGCTCGGGGTGCGGTCCGTGGCCGTCTTCAGCGATGCGGACGCGGACGCGCGGCACGTACGGGAGGCCGACACGGCCGTCCGGATCGGCCCGGCGGCAGCCGCCGAGAGCTACCTGTCGGTGGAGCGGCTGCTCGACGCCGCCCGCCGCACGGGGGCCGAGGCCGTCCACCCGGGCTACGGCTTCCTCGCGGAGAACGCGGCCTTCGCAGCGGCCTGCGCGGAGGCCGGCCTGGCCTTCATCGGGCCGCCGGCCTCGGCGATCTCCCTGATGGGCGACAAGATCCGCGCCAAGGAGACGGTGAAGGCGGCCGGGGTGCCGGTCGTACCCGGCTCCTCGGGCAGCGGCCTGTCGGACGCCGAGCTGGTCGCGGCAGCCGAGGAGATCGGCATGCCGGTGCTGCTGAAGCCCTCGGCGGGCGGCGGTGGCAAGGGCATGCGGCTGGTGCGGGACGCCGGGCAGCTGGCGGACGAGATCGCGGCGGCGCGGCGCGAGGCGCGGTCGTCGTTCGGCGACGACACCCTGCTCGTGGAGCGGTGGGTGGACCGGCCCCGGCACATCGAGATCCAGGTGCTGGCGGACTCGCACGGGAACGTGGTGCACCTGGGCGAGCGCGAGTGCTCCCTCCAGCGGCGCCACCAGAAGGTCATCGAGGAAGCCCCCTCGGTCCTGCTGACGCCGGAGCTGCGGGCCTCGATGGGCGCGGCGGCGGTGGAGGCGGCCCGGTCCTGCGGGTACGTCGGTGCGGGCACCGTGGAGTTCATCGTTCCGGGCGGCGACCCGTCCTCGTACTACTTCATGGAGATGAACACCCGCCTCCAGGTGGAACACCCGGTGACGGAGCTGATCACGGGGCTCGACCTGGTGGAGCAGCAGCTGCGGGTCGCGTCCGGCGCGGAGCTGGGCTTCGGCCAGGCGGACGTCGTGTTGACCGGGCACGCCATCGAGGCGCGCGTCTGCGCCGAGGACCCGGCGCGGGGCTTCCTGCCGTCCGGCGGGACGGTGCTGGCCCTCTCGGAGCCGACCGGGGCTTCCGTACGTACGGACTCCGGCCTGGTGGCGGGGGTCGACACGGGGTCGACGTACGACCCGATGCTGTCGAAGGTGATCGCGTACGGCCCTGACCGCGCGGCGGCGTTGCGTGTCCTGCGGGGTGCGTTGGCAGACACCGTGATCCTGGGCGTCCAGACCAACGCAGGCTTCCTGCGGAGGCTGTTGGCACATCCGGATGTCGTCTCCGGCGACCTGGACACGGGGCTGGTCGAGCGCGACCTGCCGACCCTCCTCCCGGAGGGGGTGCCTGCGGAGGTGTACGCCACCGCTGCACTGCTGGCCCGGACGGCCCTCCCCCACCACGGCTCGGGCGCCTGGATCGACCCGTTCGGGGCGGCCGATGGGTGGCGCCTCGGGGGCACCCCCGCCTGGACGGTCCACCACTTCCGCCTCCCGGGCCAGGACCCCATCGCCATCCGCACCCGCCCCTCGGGCACCGAGACGGAGCTCCTGCTCACCGGCACCGGCACCGGCACCGGCACCGGCACCGGCACCGGCACCGGCACCGGCACCGGGGACGATCAAGCCCCGCCGGCGGTTGAGGCGCAGGGCCTCGGGCAGAGCCCCAGCGCACCGACCCGCGGCCGGATCGTGGCCCGGACCGGCGACCGCGTCACCGTCGAGCTGGACGGGGTGACCCACACCTTCAGCCATGCCCGTTCCCCCGAAGGGACGTGGTTCGGCCGCGACGGCGACAGCTGGCACGTCCAGGACCACGACCCCGTCGCCGCGGCGCTCTCCGGTGCGGGCCACGCGGGGGCCGACACCCTCGCCGCTCCGATGCCCGGCACCGTCACCGTCGTCAAGGTCGCCGTCGGTGACCACGTCGCCGCCGGTCAGAGCCTGCTCGTCGTCGAGGCCATGAAGATGGAGCACGTCATCTCCGCCCCGCACGCCGGCACGGTCACCGAACTGGACGTCTCCCCGGGCACCACCGTCGCCATGGACCAGGTCCTGGCCGTCGTCACCCCCGACGAGGACGCCGAGGAGGAGAAGTGAACGGACTGCCCATGACCGTCCCGGCCCCCGAGCTGCCGGCCCGCGTCCGCATCCACGAGGTCGGCGCCCGCGACGGGCTGCAGAACGAGAAGACGGCCGTACCGACCCCGGTCAAGGCCGAGTTCATCCGTCGGCTGGCCGCCGCCGGGCTGACCACCGTCGAGGCCACCAGCTTCGTGCACCCCAAGTGGGTGCCCCAGCTGGCGGACGCCGAGGAGCTGTTCCCGCAGCTGCGGGACCTGGCCGGGGTCCACCTCCCCGTCCTCGTGCCCAACGAGCGGGGCCTCGACCGTGCCCTGGCCCTGGGCGCCGACCGCATCGCGGTCTTCGGCTCGGCGACCGAGACCTTCGCCTCCCGCAACCTCAACCGGACCGTCGCCGAGTCCCTCGCCATGTTCGAGCCGGTGGTGGCCCGCGCCAAGGAGGGCGGGGCGCACGTCCGCGGCTACCTCTCCATGTGCTTCGGCGACCCCTGGGAGGGTCCGGTCCCGGTGCACCAGGTGGTCCGCGTGGCCAAGGCCCTGCTCGACCTCGGCTGTGACGAGCTCAGCCTCGGCGACACCATCGGCGTCGCCACCCCGGGACACGTCCAGAGCCTCCTGAGCCAGCTCAACGAGGAGGGCGTCGCGACCGACCGCATCGGCGTGCACTTCCACGACACCTACGGCCAGGCCCTGTCCAACACCCTCGCCGCGCTCCAGCACGGGGTGACCACCGTCGACGCCTCCGCGGGCGGCCTCGGCGGATGCCCGTACGCCAAGAGCGCCACCGGCAACCTCGCCACCGAGGACCTGGTGTGGATGCTCGACGGACTCGGCATCGAGACCGGCGTCGACCTGGCCGCCCTCACTGCCACGAGCGTGTGGATGGCCGAACAGCTGGGACGCCCCAGCCCTTCCCGTACCGTCCGCGCACTCTCCCACAAGGAGTAAAGAAGATCATGTCCCTCGACCACCGGCTCACCCCCGAGCACGAGGAACTCCGCCGCACCGTCGAGGAGTTCGCGCACGACGTCGTCGCGCCCAAGATCGGCGACCTGTACGAGCGGCACGAGTTCCCGTACGAGATCGTCCGCGAGATGGGCCGCATGGGCCTGTTCGGCCTGCCCTTCCCCGAGGAGTACGGCGGCATGGGCGGCGACTACCTCGCCCTCGGCATCGCCCTGGAGGAGCTGGCCCGCGTCGACTCCTCGGTCGCCATCACGCTGGAGGCGGGGGTCTCCCTCGGCGCCATGCCGATCTACCTGTTCGGCACCGAGGAGCAGAAGCAGCAGTGGCTGCCGAAGATGTGCTCGGGCGAGGTGCTGGGCGCCTTCGGTCTGACCGAGCCGGACGGCGGCTCCGACGCCGGCGGCACCCGCACCACCGCCGTCAAGGACGGCGACGAGTGGGTGATCAACGGCTCCAAGTGCTTCATCACCAACTCCGGTACGGACATCACCGGTCTGGTCACCGTCACGGCCGTCACCGGGCGCAAGGCCGACGGCCGTCCGGAGATCTCCTCGATCATCGTCCCGTCCGGCACTCCCGGCTTCACGGTGGCCGCCCCGTACTCCAAGGTCGGCTGGAACTCCTCGGACACCCGCGAGCTCGCCTTCGACGACGTACGGGTGCCGCTGGCCAACCTGGTCGGCGAGGAGGGCCGCGGCTACGCCCAGTTCCTGCGCATCCTGGACGAGGGCCGCATCGCGATCTCGGCGCTCGCCACCGGTCTCGCGCAGGGCTGTGTGGACGAGTCGGTGAAGTACGCGAAGGAGCGCAAGGCCTTCGGTCGTCCCATCGGTGACAACCAGGCCATCCAGTTCAAGCTGGCGGACATGGAGATGCGGGCCCACATGGCGCGGATCGGCTGGCGCGACGCGGCCTCCCGCCTCGTGGCCGGGGAACCGTTCAAGAAGGAGGCGGCGATCGCGAAGCTGTACTCCTCCACGGTCGCCGTCGACAACGCGCGTGAGGCCACCCAGATCCACGGCGGCTACGGGTTCATGAACGAGTACCCCGTGGCCCGCATGTGGCGGGACTCCAAGATCCTGGAGATCGGCGAGGGCACCAGCGAGGTGCAGCGCATGCTCATCGCCCGCGAACTGGGCTTCTCCGCCTAGGGCGCAGTCGGCCGCGGGGTGCGGCGCAGTACCGGGGGCCCAGTAAGTTAGGGCCCCCTTACCGCTTTCAGCCAAGGTTAGGCTAACCTTCCTTTGAACGGCCCCGTGGCCGCCCGGCACGCACGAAAGCGGACATCGACATGCCCAAGTCCCGTACCTCCTCCCTTTCCCGCCGCAGCCTCGTCGCCGCCGGCGGTGCCCTCGGCCTCGTCGCGGTCCTCACCGCTTGCGGCGGCTCCGACGCGGCGAAGGGCGGGGCGGGCGGCCAGGACAAGGGCGCCGCGGCCTCGGGTGCTTGGAGCTTCAAGGACGACCTCGGCAAGGACCTCAGCCTCAAGGCCAAGCCGAAGAACATCGTGGCCTACACGGGCACCGCTGCCGCGCTCTACGACTACGGCATCCAGGTCAAGGGCGTCTTCGGCCCGACCAAGACCGCCGACGGCAAGGCCGACAGGATGGCCGGCTCCATGGACATCTCCAAGGTCGAGATCCTCGGCAACGTCTACGACGAGTTCAACGTCGAGAAGTACGCGGCCCTCCAGCCCGACCTGCTGGCCACCAACACCTGGGACGGCAGCTACTGGTTCGTCCCGGAGGCCTCCAAGGAAAAGATCCTGAAGCTGGCCCCGGCCGCCGCGATCGGCGTGGGCGGCGACGCCTCGCTCGACAAGGCGCTGGAGCGCACCGCCGACCTCGCCAAGGCTCTGGGCGCCGACCTGAACACCCAGCAGACCGCCGACGCCAAGGCCCGGTTCGAGGCCGCCGCCGCCAAGGTCCGCGAGGCCACCAAGGCCAACCCGGGCATCAAGGTGCTCGTCGGTTCCGGCTCCGCCGACCTGTTCTACGTCTCCACGCCGAAGACCTCGGCCGACCTGAAGTACTTCGAGACCCTCGGCGTCGAGTTCGTCGCCCCGGAGAAGGACAAGCTGGACGCCGGCGGCTTCTTCGAGAGCCTCAGCTGGGAGAACGCCGGCAAGTACAAGGCCGACCTGGTGCTCCTCGACAACCGCACCGGCACGCTGCAGCCGGAGGAGCTGAAGGCCAAGCCGACCTGGGCCGAACTGCCCGCCGTCAAGGCCGGCCAGGTCGCCCCGCGCGTCACCGAGCCGATCTACTCGTACGACAAGTGCGCCCAGGTCCTGGAGGACCTCGCGAAGTCCATCCAGAACGCCAAGAAGGTCAGCTGACCCCCGGCACCCCGGATCCGACGCCGCTTCCACTCCCAGGGAGACCTTCCGCATGACCGCCACCGCACCCGAAGCCCCGTCCGGCACCGCGGCCGACGCCATCCCGGCCGTCACGCCCTTCCGGTTCTTCGCACTCGAAGTGCTCCGCACCCGCCGGCTCGGACACTCCTTCCTGCGGGTCACGTTCGGCGGCGAGTCCCTCGCGGGCTTCCGTTCGGGCGGCTACGACCAGAGCCTCTCGCTCTTCCTGCCGCCCGCCCACCGGGAGCACACCGTACTCCCGTCCACGGACGAGGCCACCTGGTTCGCGGCCTGGCGGGCCGTGCCGGACGAGGAGCGGCCGGTGATGCGCTCGTACACCGTGCGCGAACAGCGCCGCACGTCCGGGGGCGGCTGCGAGATCGACATCGACTTCGTTCTGCACGGGGACGCTTCGCCCGCTTCGTACTGGGCCGGGCGGGCCGTGACCGGCCGCCGGATCATGGCCATCGGCCCGGCCGTCGCCGAGAACAAGTCGGTGCGCTTCCGGCCGCCGGCCGCCACCGACGCCCTGTTGATGTACGCGGACGAGACCGCGCTCCCCGCAGCCGCCGCGATCCTGGAACGGCTCGCCTCCGGCACGCGCGTCACGGCCTTCTTCGAGGTCCCGCACGCAGATGACCGACTGCCCCTGTCCACCCCCGCCGACGTGGACCTCACCTGGATCGTGCGGGCTCGGGGCGCGGGCAAGGAACGCACCGAGCGGGTGTTGGACGTGCTCCGGGCGGCCGAACTGCCGAGCGCCGAAGCCCCGTACGTCTGGCTCGCGGGCGAGGCCGGCACGATCCGGGCCGTTCGTCGGCACGTCGTGCAGGAACGATTCATCGATCGGCGCGCGGTGCGCTTCACCGGTTACTGGCGCCTCGGCGCGAGCGAGGAGGAACTCCTCGCCGAGGCGTACGCGGGCAAGGCAGCCAGCGAGGACCCCGCGTCCGCGCTGTAGCAACTCCCGCTCCCCTAGGCCTCGTTCAACGATGGGCCCCGGCTTCCGGCCGGGGCCCATCGCCATTTGGCCCATCAGTTAGGTTAGGCTAACCTAAGCAACATCTCCCCACCCCCCTCTCCCCCTGCCGGAGGAACGTTGATGCGCTCGCATCTACTGAATGAGACGACCGCTGACCTCTACCGGCGTTCCCTCACCGAAGGCGTCGAGCGCGTCGCCGCCAAACTCGCGACCACGCAACGGCCCCACACGGGCATCTCCGTCGACGAACTCGCCCCGGTCATCGACGCGATCGACCTGGACCGGCCGCTCGAAGACCCCGCCGCCGTCCTCGACGAACTGGAAGAGGTCTACCTGCGCGACGCGGTGTACTTCCACCACCCGCGCTACCTGGGCCACCTCAACTGCCCGGTCGTCATCCCCGCCGTACTCGGCGAAGCCGTCCTCTCGGCCGTCAACTCCTCCCTGGACACCTGGGACCAGTCCATCGGCGGCACGCTCATCGAGCGCCGCCTGATCGACTGGACCGCCGGACGCATCGGCCTCGGCCCGGGCGCGGACGGCGTCTTCACCTCCGGCGGAAGCCAGTCCAACTTCCACGCACTCCTGCTGGCCCGCGACGAGGCCTGCCGCACGGTGATCAAGAACAGCGAGCACGAGCTCCCCAAGTCCGAGGTCCTGCCCAAGCTGCGCATCTTCACGTCCGAGGCCAGCCACTTCAGCGTTCAGAAATCGGCCGCCATGCTCGGCCTCGGCTACGAGGCCGTCATCACCGTCCCGGTCGACCGCAACCGCCGCATGGACACCGCCGTGCTCGCCCTGGAACTGGAGAGCTGCACCCAGGAGGGCCTGTTCCCGATGGCCGTCGTCGCCACGGCCGGCACCACCGACTTCGGGTCCATCGACCCGCTCCCCGAGATCGCCCGGCTGGCCGCCGAGCACTGCGCGTGGATGCACGTGGATGCCGCGTACGGCTGCGGACTGCTGGTCTCCCCGACCCACCGGCACCTGCTCGACGGCATCGAACTGGCCGACTCGGTCACTGTCGACTACCACAAGTCCTTCTTCCAGCCCGTCAGTTCCAGCGCCGTCCTGGTCCGCGACCGCGACACCCTGAAGCACGCCACGTACCACGCGGACTACCTCAATCCGCGCCGCATGGCGCAGGAGCGGATTCCGAACCAGGTCGACAAGTCCATCCAGACCACCCGCCGCTTCGACGCGCTCAAGCTCTGGATGACCCTGCGCACCATGGGGGCCGACGGCCTCGGCTCGCTCTTCGACGAGGTCATCGACCTGGCCGCGGCGGGCTGGGACCTCATCGACGCCGACCCCCGCTTCGAGGTCGTCGTCCGCCCGCAGATCTCCACCCTCGTCTTCCGCTACGTCCCCGCCCCGGATGCCGGCGAGGTGCGCGCCGACCTCCTCGACGAGGCCAACCTGCACGCCCGCAACGCACTGTTCGCCTCCGGTGAGGCCGTCGTCGCCGGCACCAAGGTCGACGGTGCCCAGTACCTGAAGTTCACCCTCCTCAACCCGCAGACCACGACGGCCGACATCGCGGCCGTCCTCGACCTCCTCGCGTCCCACGCCGAGCAGTACCTGGGAGAATCCCTTGCAGTCGTCTCGTGAGCCCCGTGCCCCCCGTCGGCCCCACGATTTCATCGGTATCGGCCTCGGTCCCTTCAACCTGGGACTCGCCTGCCTGACCGCACCGATCGGCGAGCTCGACGGCCTCTTCATCGAGACGAAGCCGCACTTCGAGTGGCACGCCGGCATGTTCCTGGACGGTGCGCACCTGCAGACGCCGTTCATGTCGGACCTGGTCACGCTGGCCGACCCGACCTCGCCGTTCTCCTTCCTGAACTACCTGAAGGAAAAGGACCGGCTGTTCTCCTTCTACATCAGGGAGAACTTCTACCCGCTGCGGACCGAGTACAACGACTACTGCCGCTGGGCCGCCGACCGCCTCGACAACGTGCGGTTCTCCACCTCCGTCACCAAGGTCGGGTACGACGAGCGGACCGGACTCTACGAGGTCCACACCGACCGCGGCGAGATCCACCTCGCCCGCCGCCTGGTCCTGGGCACCGGCACCCCGCCGTTCGTCCCGCCGGCCTGCGCCGGGCTGGGCGGCGACTTCACGCACAACTCGGCCTACGTGCAGAACAAGGCGGAGCTCCAGCAGAAGAAGTCGATCACGCTCATCGGCTCCGGCCAGAGCGCCGCGGAGATCTACTACGACCTCCTGTCCGAGATCGACGCGTACGGCTACCAGCTCAACTGGGTGACCAGGTCCCCTCGGTTCTTCCCGCTGGAATACACGAAGCTGACGCTGGAGATGACCTCCCCGGAGTACGTGGACTACTTCCACGCGCTCCCCGAGGAAACCCGCTACCGGCTCGAAAGCCAGCAGAAGAACCTCTTCAAGGGCATCGACGGCGAGCTGATCAACGCCATCTTCGACCTGCTCTACCAGAAGAAGGTCACCTCGCCGGGCCCGGTCCCGACCACCCTGCTGACCAACACCGCGCTGAACTCGGCGGTGTACGACACCACCACGGGCACGTACGCCCTGGGCCTGCGCCAGGAGGAGCAGGAACGCGACTTCACCCTCACCACCGAGGGCCTGGTCCTCGCGACGGGTTACAGGTACACCCTCCCGGAGTTCCTCTCCCCCATCCGCGACCGCCTCAACTTCGACGGTCACGGTCGCCCCGACGCGGCCCGCAACTACAGCATCGACGTGACCGGCCGCGAGGTCTTCCTGCAGAACGGCACGGTCCACAACCACTCCATCACCTCGCCCGACCTGGGCATGGCCGCCTACCGCAACGCGTACATCGTGGGCGAGATCCTCGGCCGCGAGCACTACAAGGTCGAGAAGTCCATCGCGTTCCAGCAGTTCGCGGCCCCGGAAGGCATGCACGCATGAGCACCACCACGAATCCCCTGTACACGCGCACGGACGCCGTCCTCGGCAGCTTCGCCATCCGCCCGCTGGACCCCTTCGCCGACGCGGAGCTGCTCCACGGCTGGGTCACCCACCCCAAGGCCGCGTTCTGGATGATGCAGGACGCCTCGCTGCCGGACGTCGAGCGCGAGTACATGAAGATCGCCGCTGCGGAGCACCACGACGCCTTCATCGGCCTCCACGAGGGCCGCCCGGCCTTCCTGATGGAGAAGTACGACCCGAGCGAGCTCGAACTGGTCGGCCTGTATGAGGCCCTGCCGGGCGACGTGGGCATGCACTTCCTCGTCGCACCGAGCGACCGGCCGCTGCACGGGTTCACCCGCGCCGTGATCACCACGGTGATGGCCGCGCTGTTCGCCGACCCGGCGACCGAGCGGGTCGTGGTGGAGCCGGACGTGGAGAACACGGCGGTGCACGCCCTGAACGAGGCGGTCGGCTTCGTCGCCGACGGCCCGGTCCGGAAGCCGGAGAAGGAAGCCCTGCTGAGTTTCTGCACGCGTGCGCAGTTCGAGACGGCCACCGGCATCGTGACGGGAGCCTCGATATGAGCCTCGCCGACGCGATCGCGCACCTCTCCCCCGACCTGTGGGCCCGTGCGAACCGCGCTCTGGTCCGCAAGGCTCTGGCCGAGTTCTCGCACGAACGCCTCCTGGCGCCGAGGCCGCTCGGCGACTCGACGTACTCGGTCCTGAGCGACGACGCCTCGGTCGAGTACCGCTTCACGGCCACCCTGCACGCCCTGGACCACTGGGCGGTGGACGAGGCCTCGATCACCCGCCGCCGGGACGGCGCCGAGCTCCCGTTGGACGCCCTCGACTTCCACATCGAGATGCGCGAGGCGCTGGGTCTGAGCCCGGAGGTCCTGCCGGTCTACCTGGAGGAGATCTCCTCGACCCTGGCGGGCTCCGGCTTCAAGTACACGAAGCCGCAGGTCCCGGCCGCCGTCCTGGCGAAGGCCTCGTTCCAGGACATCGAGACGGGCATGACCGAGGGCCACCCCTGCTTCGTGGCCAACAACGGCCGCCTCGGTTTCGGCGTGCACGAGTACCTCTCGTACGCGCCGGAGACCGCCAGTCCGGTCCACCTGGTGTGGGTCGCGGCCCGCAAGGACGTCTCCACCTTCACGGCGGGCGCCGGCCTGGACCACGACGCGTTCGTGCGCGCGGAGCTGGGCGACGCGACGCTGGAACTCTTCGCGGCGAAAATGCGGTCCATGGGCCTGGACCTGGCGGACTACCACCTGCTGCCCGTCCACCCCTGGCAGTGGTGGAACAAGACGACGGTCACCTTCGCCGCCGAGATAGCCAACCGTCGCCTGGTCCTGCTGGGCGAGGGCGAGGACGCGTACCTCGCGCAACAGTCGATCCGCACGTTCTTCAACACCACCACCCCCACCAAGCACTACGTCAAGACGGCCATCTCGGTCCTGAACATGGGCTTCATGCGGGGCCTGTCGGCCGCCTACATGGAGGCCACCCCGGCGATCAACGACTGGCTGCACCGACTGATCGAGGGCGACGAGGTCCTGCGGTCGGTGGACTTCTCGATCATTCGCGAGCGGGCGGCCATCGGCTACCACCACCGCCAGTACGAGCGCGCCACCGACCGCTACTCGCCGTACCGCAAGATGCTGGCGGCCCTGTGGCGCGAGTCCCCGGTGAATGCGATCCGGGGTGAGGAGCGCCTGGCCACGATGGCGTCCCTCCTCCATGTGGACGCGGAGGGCACGTCCTTCGTCGGCGCCCTGATCGAGGAATCGGGGCTGACCCCGGCCGAGTGGCTCCACCACTACCTCCGGGCCTACCTCGTCCCCCTCCTGCACTGCTTCTACCAGTACGACCTCGCGTACATGCCGCACGGAGAGAACACGATCCTCGTCATCGAGAACGGCGTGGTGAAGCGGGCGATCTTCAAGGACATCGCCGAGGAGATCGTGGTCATGGACCCGGACGCGGTCCTGCCGCCGGCCGTCGAGCGGGTCCGGGCGGACATCCCGGAGGACATGAAACTGCTGTCGATCTTCACGGACGTCTTCGACTGCTTCTTCCGCTTCCTGGGCTCGATCCTCGCCACGGAGGGCATCTGCGAGGAGGACACCTTCTGGCAGGCGGTCGCGGACTGCGGCCACGCCTACCAGGACTCGATGCCGGCCCTCGCCGACCGCTTCGCCCGCTACGACCTCTTCGCGGACGAGTTCCAGCTGTCCTGCCTCAACCGCCTCCAGCTGCGCAACAACAAGCAGATGGTCGACCTCGCCGACCCGGCGGCGGCCCTCCAGCTGATCGGCACCCTCAAGAACCCCGTCGCGCCCTTCGCACGACGGTGAACCGGGGACGGGCAGGCGGTCGATACGGTCCCTCGACCCCCTGCCCGTCCCCACCGCCCGAAGGCGTGTCCGCGAAGCCCTGTCCGCCCTCTTCGCGGACAAGTCGACTGCTGGAGGCCGGGGAACGCTACAACGTGACGGTTCAGATGCTGCCTGCTTCGGCAAGCAGGGCGGCAGGTGTCGCCGGGCCGTTCGTCAGCTTCTCCTTCGGTGACGAACCGACTGTAGAGGCCGTCGCCTTGGAGAACCTGGCGAACACTTCGGTGATCGAAGCGCCGGACGATCTTGCCCTCTACGTGCACGTCTTCGACCGGCTACGCTCCACAGCGCTGTCTCCCGAGGAGACGGCAGACCGCATCCGGCAGTTGCTCAAGAACGCGCACATCACGGGAGAGAGACCATGACCGCAGAGATCGTCAGCGCGTACCGCAAGTCCTCCTACTCCGGCCAGCGGGGCGACTGCGTCGAAGTGGCGGAGACGGCGGACGGCGGGCGTGCTGTGCGGGACAGCAAGGACGCCGGCCGACCCGGGCTCCGGTGCACAGCGTCCGCCTGGGTGGCCTTCATCCTCGACCTGAAGGAGTCAGCGCTCGCCTGACCCCGTGCACGCAGGTGCGGCTGGCCCCAGCTACGGGGTGCCGAAGATGTCCGCAGACATCGCGTTGAGATCAGCGAGCGATCGGCTCGGATCGGCTCGGCGTTCTCGGCCGCGATCAGTTCGTCCACCGACAGGCTCGGCCGTCGGAGCGGGAAGACCGGATCGTCCGAGCTGTGGGTGCTCATCAGGACCTCCCGGTCCGAGGCATCTGGCAAAGAGCGATGACCGGCGCCGAATTCACCTCCGGGTGTGGCGGGCGCGGCGGCTACCCCCAGGGGACGTCCGGGGCGCGGTAGTAGGTGATGTCCTGGGCGTCCAGGCGGGGGGCCTGGGCCGCCAGGCGGGCGCGGTACTCCGTCCAGTTCCGCGGGCCCTGGCTCCAGCCGAGTTCCGCCAGGCCCAGGACCCGCGGGAAGGCCATGAACTCCAGGTCGGGCCGGGTGGCGATGGTCTCCGTCCAGAGCGGGGCCTCCACACCCAGGACCGAGGATTCCTGGACTCCGGCCAGGTACGCCCCCGGGTTCCAGTCGTACGCCCTGCGCACCGGGACGTAGCCGGCCCAGGCCAGGCCCGGCTTGGTCGTCTGGTCGTACTTCATGTCCAGGTAGAGCCGGTCCGCCGGCGACAGGATCAGTGGGTGGCCCGCCTTCGCCGCCGCGGTCACCGCCGCCTTCTCGGCCGCGGCGGTCTTGTCGTGGCCCCAGTACTGGAGCACCGCCCCCGGCGCCGGGCGGGCCGACGCGAGCTGGTGCCAGGCCACCACCGTCTTGCCGTGGCGGGCCACCACCTGTTGGGCGCGGTCCATGAACGCCGCGTAGTCCGCCGCCGGCGTCGAGTGGGCCTCGTCGCCGCCGATGTGCAGGTAGCGACCCGGCGTCAGCTCCGCCAGCTCCCCGAGCACCTCGTCGATGAACTCGTACGTCCGCTCCTTGCCGACGCAGAGGGAACTGAAGCCGACCTTGATCCCCGTGTAGCGGTCCCGCGCCTTCCCGTCGCAGTTCAGCTCCGCGTAGGAGGCCTGGGCCGCGTTCACGTGCCCGGGCATGTCGATCTCCGGGACCACGTCCACGTACCGGTCGCCGGCGTACGCCACCAGGTCCCGGTACTGGTCCTTGGTCCAGTGGCCGCCCGGCCCGCCGCCGACCTCGCTGCCGCCGCCGTACTGCGCCAGCCGCGGCCAGGAGTCGATCGCGATCCGCCAGCCCTGGTCGTCGGTCAGGTGCAGGTGCAGCGTGTTGACCTTGTACTCGGCGAGCTGGTCGACGTACCGCTTCACCTGGTCCACCGTGAAGAAGTGGCGGGCGACGTCGAGCATGGCCCCCCGGTACGCGAACCGGGGCGCGTCGGTGATCTGGCCGCCGGGCACCGTCCCCGGCCCGGACACCGGCAGCAACTGGCGCAGCGTCTGCCCGGCGTGGAACAGGCCGGCCGGGGTGCGGGCGGTCAGGGTGACGCCGCGGGGACCGGAGTCCAGCCGGTAGCCCTCGGCGCCGACCCCCTCGGCGTGGTCGTCGATCCGTAGCAGGATGCCGTCGCCCTCCGCGGCGTCCACCACGGGCAGCGGCAGCCCGGTGGGGCCGCGCAGCTGCTCCGCGAGGAGCTCTCCGACGCGGCGGACGTCCTCGTCACCGGGTCGGCCGGCACGGATGACCGTGCCGGCACCGACCGGGTAGCCGGGGCCGGCCGCGCGGGCGGAGGCCGGGGCGGGCAGGAGACGTGCGTAGGGGGTGGGGGCGGTGGCGGGGGGCGGTACGTCCCCGGGTCTGGCGTCGCCGCCGCGGGGGGTGGCGCAGGAGACGACCGCGCCGAGGACGAGGAGGGTGCCGAGCGTGCGTCGCAGGACTCTCATGGCCCAGGTATAGGGGTCAACTGCCGTGCAGGGGGCGGTGCGAGAATCGCAGGATGGCGGAAATCATCCAGAAGGACGGTACGTGGACGTTCGACGGGGACGCGGTGCGCATCGTGCCGGGCCGCGACAAGGGGGTGGGTCTGCTGCGCCAGACCCTCGGCGAGGTGCTCGTACCGCTGCGGGCCCTGGCGGGGATCAGCTACGAGCCGGGGCGCAAGACGGGGCGACTGCGGCTGAAGCTGCGTGACGGCGCCTGTCCGTTGCTCCAGGTGACCGGCGGGCGGCTGCCGGAGGCTTCCGACCCGTACCGGTTGAGCGTGGAGTCGGACCGGGCCGGGGTGGCGGAGTACTTCGTGGACGAGGTGCGCAATGCGCTCCTGCTGGACCAGGTGGACCCCGGCCCGGTGGACGCGTACCTGCTGCCGGGGCCGGCCGTGCCGATCACGGTGGGGGCGGGTGACGGGACGGTGGCCTTCGACGGGGACCGGGTGTGGCTGGACTGGAACTGGACGACGGAGGAGGCGAAACGCTCCGGCGGGCCGCGCCAGTTCCGGGTCGCGGACCTGCGGGCGGTGGAGTGGTCCCCGTCGAAGGGTCTGGACAACGGCTGGATCCGGTTCACCCTGGCGGGTGCGCCGACGGCTCCGGTGCCCAAGTACGACCCGTACACGGTGGAACTGTTCGGCTTCAAGAAGGACCCGCTGATGGCGCTGGCCGCGGCGGCCGTGGCGGTGCGGATGCCGCACCCCACGGCTCCGGCCGAGTCCGCCCCGGTCCTCGCCCCGGCGCCCGTACCGGAGCTCTCGGCCGCGGCCACCGAGCCGGCGGCGCCCGAGGACCACGACGCCCTGCTGCGCCGGCTGCGCGAGCTCGGCGATCTGCACCAGGCGGGCATCCTCACGGCCGAGGAGTTCGCCGCGGCGAAGCAGGCCGTTTTGCGGCGTTTCTAGTGGTTTCAGAGACCGGATTTGCGCATTCCTCTGGTCTGGACCAGAGGGATCCTGCCCGATTTCGGGCAGAATCTTTGCGTTCCCGGCCGAGGACCGTCAGTATCTACGGGTGCTCGACCGCCGCCCGTCTCATGACGATCTCGTCGACCACCTGGTGCGCAGCACCGCGCTCCAGCGCGGCGAGGCCGCCCGGGTGGTACTCGACGTGCTCGCGTACTTCGACGAGACGACCGAGGAATTCGTGCGCCGCCGCCACCGCGAACTGCAGTCCGGTGGCGCGGTGAACGCGGAGATCTTCGAACGGATCGCGGCCGAGCTGCCGCACCGCGCCGTGGCGCCGCCGGAGCTGTCGCTCCGACAGTTGCGCCGCATCGTCTACGGCTGAGCAACACGGCGCAGGCACCAGAGCGGCAAGAGCAACCGAACTTCAGGAGGGGCAAGACTTTATGTGCGGAATCGTGGGTTACATCGGCAAGCGTGACGTGGCACCGCTGCTGCTGGAAGGCCTGCAGCGACTGGAGTACCGCGGATACGACTCCGCGGGCATCGTCGTCAACAGCCCGAAGTCCACGGCCCTGAAGGTGGTCAAGGCCAAGGGTCGCGTCCGCGACCTGGAGGCCCGGGTTCCCAAGCGCTTCGCCGGCAGCACCGGTATCGCCCACACCCGCTGGGCCACCCACGGCGCGCCGAGCGACCTCAACTCCCACCCGCACCTCGACGCCGACAACAAGGTCGCGGTCGTCCACAACGGCATCGTCGACAACGCCGCCGAGCTCCGCGCCAAGCTGGAGTCCGAGGGTGTCGTCTTCCTCTCGGAGACCGACACCGAGGTCATCGTCCACCTCGTCGCCCGCTCCCAGGCCGAGACCCTGGAGGAGAAGGTCCGCGAGGCCGTCAAGGCGATCGAGGGCACCTACGGCATCGCCGTCATGCACGCCGACTTCGCCGACCGCATCGTCGTGGCCCGCAACGGCTCCCCGGTCGTCCTCGGCATCGGCGAGAAGGAGATGTTCGTCGCCTCGGACGTCGCCGCGCTCGTCGCCCACACCCGCCAGGTCGTCACGCTCGACGACGGCGAGATGGCCACTCTCAAGGCCGATGACTTCCGCACCTACACCACCAGCGGTGCCACCACCACGGCGACGCCGGAGACCGTGGAGTGGGAGGCCGCCTCGTACGACATGGGTGGCCACGACACCTACATGCACAAGGAGATCGCCGAGCAGCCCGACGCGGTCGACCGCGTGCTGCGCGGCCGGATCGACGACCGGTTCAACACCGTGCACCTGGGCGGCCTGAACCTGGACCCGCGCGAGGCGCGGGGCATCCGCCGGGTCAAGATCCTGGGCTGCGGCACCTCGTACCACGCGGGTCTGATCGGCGCCGGCCTCATCGAGAGCATGGCCCGCATCCCCGCGGACGCCGAGCCGGCTTCCGAGTTCCGCTACCGCAACCCGGTCGTGGACCCCGACACCCTCTACATCGCGGTCTCCCAGTCCGGCGAGACGTACGACGTGCTGGCCGCCGTGCAGGAGCTCAAGCGCAAGGGCGCCCGCGTCCTCGGCGTGGTCAACGTGGTCGGCTCGGCGATCGCCCGCGAGGCCGACGGCGGCGTCTACGTGCACGCCGGCCCCGAGGTCTGCGTGGTGTCCACCAAGTGCTTCACCAACACGGTCGTGGCCTTCGCGCTGCTCGCCGTGCACCTGGGCCGCATCCGGGACCTGTCGGTCACCGACGGCAAGCGGATCATCGAGGGCCTGCGCAAGCTGCCCGCCCAGATCCAGGAGATCCTCGAAGGCGAAGAGGACATCAAGAAGCTCGCGGCCGAGTACGCCGAGGCCAAGTCGATGATGTTCATCGGCCGGGTCCGCGGCTACCCGGTGGCCCTGGAGGCCTCCCTGAAGCTGAAGGAGATCTCCTACATCCACGCCGAGGCCTACCCCGCCTCGGAGCTCAAGCACGGCCCGCTCGCGCTCATCGAGCCGGCGATGCCGACGGTCGCCATCGTCCCGGACGACGACCTGCTGGAGAAGAACCGCGCGGCGCTGGAGGAGATCAAGGCCCGCAGCGGCCGGATCCTGGCGGTGGCCCACCGCGAGCAGGAGAAGGCCGACCACACCATCCTCGTGCCCAAGAACGAGGACGAGCTGGACCCGATCCTGATGGGCATCCCGCTCCAGCTGCTGGCCTACCACACGGCCCTGGCCCTGGGCCGGGACATCGACAAGCCGCGCAACCTGGCGAAGTCCGTCACCGTCGAGTAGGCATCGACGGAGCGGGCGTCGACCGCATCGGCACCGCCCGAGCGGGCAACACCGCACCACGACGTCGGCCTCCGTGCGCCCTGCGCACGGAGGCCGACGTCGTGTCGTGCTCAGCTCGCGGCGACCGCGCCGCGCCCGGCCTTGCCGAGCGCCATCGGCCAGTGCGCCAGTGCCGCGGTGGCCCCGTACCAGGCCAGCAGGCCGGACACGGCGGCGACCCAACCGCCGGCCTTGGCCAGCCCGCCGCTGTCCGCGAACGAGGCAACGGCCAGCAGGAGCAGGGAGAGGGTCAGCAGCGCGTACACGCCCTGGCCGAACACACCGCTCGCGGCCGCGAGGGTGAGGGTCAGTGCGAGCATCGCGAAGAGGACCAGAAACGTTCCGGCGGCCTGGTCGGAGACCGACGCGCCCGCACCCTTGGCCCAGGTGAACCAGAAGACGCCCAGGCCCGCGAACGCGGTGCCGTTGAAGCCGTTGCCGCCCCGGTACTCCAGGAGGCCGAGGAGGAAGAGGGCTGCTCCGCCGACGTACATCGCGAGCGACACGGAGTTGGCCGCGGACACGCCGTTGACGACGCCGGTGTGGCCGATACCGAATGCGAGAAGGGTGAGACCCAGGGCTATGTTCCCGAGGGTCGAAGTCGAGGCCGTGCTTCCCGCAGAGACACCATTGTCCACGGCGGGCTCCCTTCGATCTGCAGTTGTTTGCTGCGTCCCAGCAGCACTTATCTACCCTTTACATGGGGGTTCACAACCGCACAACCGACATACAGTGGGTTACGGAATGACAACAACCGGTCGCTGTGCGCGCTTGGCCAGGCGGCCGGCCACCGATCCGAAGATCCGACCCACGATCCCGTGCGTGGAGCCGACCACGATGGCATCCGCCGAATACTCCCGGCCGACCTCCTCCAGCTCGTGGCAGATGTCCCCGCCCCGCTCTACCAGGATCCACGGCACTTCGGCCAAATAGTCCGCGCAGGCGAGTTCCAGCCCCAGCACCTCGGTGCGGTGGTCCGGCACGTCCACGAAGACGGGCGGCTCGCAGCCCGCCCACACGGTGGTGGGCAGCCGATTGGCCACGTGCACGAGGATCAGGCCGGATCCGGACCGGCGGGCCATCCCGATCGCGTACGCGAGGGCGCGCTCACTGGACGTCGAGCCGTCGAAACCCACCACGACGCCGTGCCGGAAGGCCGGGTCGCAGGGGTGGCGCGTCTGCTCCGCCGCACGCAGGTCGCTCGACGTGTGGTCGGCGAGCGGTTTGCGCTTGCGGTCCGCGGGTTCGGGGAATTCGTGACCGGCCATGGATGTCTCGGCGAAGAGGTCCTCGGGGGAAGGGACAAGGCAACGGGGCGACAAGGGGCGAAAAAGCGACTCAGGGTGACGGAGCTCTGTCCGGGAAGCATCTTCCCGAGCCCATACCCACCAGGGTACGGCGACACTCCTGTCCTGCACAGGGCATGCCCTCGCTGGAGAGCGTCCCAGGGAGCATGCCGGAGCGAGGGCTCCTTGGCAATGGCCGCTGCCCCCTACAGCCAGTGACGAGCCACCGCGTGCGCCACCCGTGCGCGCAGTGACCGAGCCCCGCCGCGCACCGTTGGACAGGCGTCCGACCGTCCAGGAAGAGCCCGCAGGGAGCACGCCGTGCCCGGCCATCCGGTACACCCCGTCCAGCCCGCTCAGCCGACGCAATCCGTCTCGTACGTCGAGGCGACCCCCCGTTTCACCCCCGCCCCACTTCACCCGTCCGTGCAATCCGCGAGGCGTCCCCATGACGACCCTGCGGGTGACGTCGTACGGTGGGCCGCCTTCAGCTGCCTGCTCGTTCCCGTCGTGCTCGTCGTGTACGGAACCTCCTTCGGCGGGGCCGCCGTCGCCACGCTCGGCCTGGTCGCGGTCACCGCGGTGTGCCGGGCGATGCTGCGCTACTCCGAGAGGGCCGAACGCGCCGCCGCGGTCGTCGCGGCGCACCGGCTGCCGCCGGGCCGTCGCCGCCGGCGTGCGCGCGGCCGGAACGGCTCCGCGGGCGGCGCGCACCGCGGCTGCTGGAGCTCCGGTGGAGCCTCCCCTGAGGACTGACTGATTCGCACACCCACACCCGCACGTTTTCAGCCAACTTCCCGGCAGGGTGCCGGTCTTGTCGGAATGCCCCCTCAATCCCCCTACCACCAGCGACGACGGCGCCAGGGGGGCTCCGAGACCATACGGGTACTGGCCATGGCCGGACAACGAGCTTCCCACTCCGGTAGCGGAGTGGAACGCTTCCTGATCGAATGCTTTTCGCCAAGTTGCCAAGTCGACATAGCGCTGCGTGCTGAACTTGTCACGCCGACACCACGGGACGCAGTAGATTCGATCATGTTTTTACGGCGGGGGATCCACGTGCAAGGCCGAGGGGAAACGTGCAGGTGCGACCAGACCAAGGAGTCGCGACACCCAAGGGGGGCTTAGCCATGAGCCAGGATTCCACCGCCGTCATCGCGGACGCCGGCAGGAAACTCGCGGGGCGTCGCCGCAGAGAGATCGTCGCGGTGCTGCTTTTCAGCGGCGGACCGATCTTCGAGAGCTCCATTCCACTTTCCGTGTTCGGCATCGACCGGCAGGACGCGGGAGTTCCACGCTATCGACTGCTCGTCTGTGCCGGGGAGGACGGTCCGCTGCGGACCACCGGCGGACTCGAGCTCACCGCGCCTTACGGGTTGGAGGCGATCGCCCGGGCGGGCACGGTCGTCGTTCCCGCCTGGCGCTCCATCACTTCACCGCCGCCTCCGGAGGCCCTCGACGCACTGCGTCTGGCGCACGAGGAGGGGGCCCGGATCGTCGGACTGTGCACGGGAGCCTTCGTGCTCGCCGCTGCCGGCCTGCTCGACGGCCGCCCCGCGACGACGCACTGGATGTACGCGCCGACGCTGGCCAAGCGGTACCCGTCCGTCCATGTCGATCCGCGCGAGCTCTTCGTCGACGACGGCGACGTGCTCACGTCCGCGGGCACCGCGGCCGGAATCGACCTGTGCCTGCACATCGTGCGTACGGACCACGGCAGCGAGGCGGCTGGGGCACTGGCCCGCAGGCTCGTCGTCCCGCCGCGCCGCACGGGCGGCCAGGAGCGCTATCTCGACCGGTCGCTGCCGGAGGAGATCGGCGCCGACCCGCTGGCCGAGGTCGTCGCCTGGGCCCTGGAGCACCTCCACGAGCAGTTCGACGTGGAGACCCTCGCCGCCCGCGCGTACATGAGCCGGCGCACGTTCGACCGACGGTTCCGCTCGCTGACCGGAAGCGCCCCGCTGCAGTGGCTGATCACCCAACGGGTGCTCCAGGCACAGCGGCTGCTGGAGACCTCCGACTACTCGGTCGACGAGGTCGCCGGTCGCTGCGGGTTCCGCTCGCCGGTCGCGCTGCGCGGGCACTTCCGGCGGCAGCTGGGGTCCTCCCCGGCCGCCTACCGCTCCGCCTACCGGGCGCGTCGACCGCAGGCCGACGTGGCGCAGGCGGCCGAGATCTCCACGGGTCCGGTTCCGCACCAGCGCACTCCGCAGCCCCAGCGGGCGGCGGCGGCCCTGGCCGCGGCCGGCCCGACGGTGACGGAGCTGTACGCCCCGAACCGGGTCCTGCGCGAGCACGCGTAGGCCCCGCCCCGGGCACTGCCTGACGGAAGGTCCCCCACATCGGTCGTCACCGAGCGGGGGACCTTCCGTGTAATCCGCATAAGCTGGGCCACATGAACGATCGCATGGTGTGGATCGACTGCGAGATGACCGGGCTCTCGTTGACGGACGACGCACTTATCGAGGTGGCCGCGCTGGTCACCGACTCGGAGCTCAACGTGCTCGGCGAGGGCGTGGACATCGTGATCCGCCCGCCGGACGCTGCCCTGGAGACCATGCCCGACGTGGTGCGCGAGATGCACACCGCCTCGGGACTGCTGGACGAGCTGGCCGACGGGGTCACCCTCGCCGATGCCGAGGCTCAGGTCCTGGCCTACGTACGGAAACACGTGAAGGAGCCCCGCAAGGCTCCGCTGTGCGGAAACTCGGTCGGCACCGACCGCGGCTTCCTGCTGCGGGACATGCCGGCGCTGGAGAGCCACCTGCACTACCGGATCGTGGACGTGTCCTCGGTCAAGGAGCTGGCTCGCCGCTGGTACCCGCGGGCGTACTTCAACAGCCCGCCGAAGAACGGCAACCACCGGGCGCTCGCGGACATCAAGGAGTCCATCGCCGAGCTGCGCTACTACCGGGAGGCGGTCTTCGTGCCGCCGCCCGGACCCGACTCGGACACCGCGCGGTCCATCGCCGCCAAGCACACCGTGCCCGCCGAATAGGACCCGGCAGGAACCCCCGGAGACGGGTCGGGGAAAAGGGGGGAGCGAGCACCCTCCCGGACCCTGTACCCTTTTCTTCGGCCGGTCGGTTTTCCGACCGGACATGGTGGGTGTAGCTCAGCTGGTAGAGCACCTGGTTGTGGTCCAGGTGGCCGCGGGTTCAAGTCCCGTCACTCACCCTGCGAGAGGGCCCCGGTCCGCGAAAGCGGACCGGGGCCCTCTGCGTTGTCCGTGCCGAGGCCCGGGACGCAGGGGCTGTGGGCGTACGGGGTGCACCGGGCTGCGAGCGGTACGGGGCTCACGAGGACTCCCGCACCACCAGCTCGGTCGGCAGCACCACGGCCACCTCCCCCGTCTCCCCCGCGATCCGCTCCAGCAGCACCCGCGCCATGGTCCGGCCCATCTCCTCGATCGGCTGGCGGACGCTCGTCAGCGGCGGATCCATGTGCCGGGCCAGTACCGAGTCGTCGAAGCCGACCAGCGCCACGTCCTCGGGTATCCGGCGGCCCGCCGCACGCAGCTCGCGGCAGGCACCCGCCGCCATCACGTCGGAGGCAGCGAAGACCGCATCGAGGGAGGGACGACGCTCCAGCAGCTCGCGCATGGCCCGCCGGCCGCCGTCCTCGGTGAAGTCGCCGTCCGAGATCAGCATCTCGTCGACGGGAATCCCGGCGGCCGTCAAGGCCTGCCGGTAGCCGTCGAGCCGGCACTGCGCCCCGTACACGTCCAGCGAACCGGTGATGGTGGCTATCTCGCGCCGGCCCCGGCCGAGGAGGTGGCGCACCGCCTCGGCGGCGCCCGCCAGGTTGTCGGAGTCCACGCTGGGCAGCGTTTCGAAGGCCGAGCGCCGGCCGCTGATCACGGCGGGGATGCCGAGCTCGGCCAGCAACTCGGGCAGGGGGTCGCCGGCGTGGACGGAGACGAGGAGCACGCCGTCCACGCGGTGCGAGGCCAGGAACTGGGCGAGGCGGCGGCGCTCGCGGTCACTGCCGGCGAGGGTGAGGACGAGTTGGACGTCCGTCTCGGCGAGCTCGGTGCCGACCCCGCGGACCACGTCGGAGAAGTACGGCTCGGCGAAGAAACGGGCCTCGGGCTCGGGGACGACCAGGGCGACGGCATCGGCCCGGTTGGCGGCCAGGGCCCGGGCGGCGCGGTTGGGCACGTACCCGAGTTCGGCCACGGCGGCCTCGACGGCGGCCCTGGTGTGCGCGCTGACCTTGGAGGACCCGTTGATCACCCGGGAGACCGTGCCGCGCCCGACCCCGGCGCGCTCCGCGACCTCCTCCAGGGTCGGCCGTCCCCCTCTCCCCCGACTACCGCCGGGGACACCCCCGCCGGACTCCGTCCGGGGGGACCCCCATCGCCCGTGCCCGCTCATGGCTTCCTCCCGGCTCCGAATCTACCTCTTGACGGCTGTGGGAGCGCTCCCACACTGTGTCACACGACGCACGGCACGTTTCATCCTTCAGGGAGGATCCAGATGCGAGCCCGAAGAACCCTTGCCACGGCGATCGGCGCGATCGGCGCAGCAGCACTGCTGCTCGCCGGATGCGCACAGGACCCGACCGAAAGCGCACAACGGGGCGGAACGGCGGGAGACCCCGCGAAAACCACACTCACCATCGGCGTCTTCGGAGCCTTCGGGCTCCAGGAGGCGGGCCTGTACGAGGAGTACACGGCGCAGCATCCCGGCATCCGGATCGAGCAGACCTCCATCGAGCGGAACGAGAACTACTACCCGCAGCTCCTCACCCACCTGGGCACCGGCAGCGGGCTCGACGACATCCAGGCCGTCGAGGTCAACAACATCGCCGAGGTCACCGCGACCCAGGCGGACAAGCTGGTCAACCTGGGCAAGGCGCCGGGGGTGGACAAGGCGGCGTACCTGCCGTGGAAGTGGGCACAGGGCACGGCCAGGAACGGAGCGACGGTCGGCCTCGGGTCGGGACCGACATCGGCCCGCAGGGCATCTGCTACCGCAAGGACCTCTTCGCGGCGGCCGGGCTGCCGACCGACCGGGCGGCGGTCGGTGCGCTGTGGGCGGGCGACTGGAACAAGTACCTGGAGGTAGGCAAGGCCTACCGGGCGAAGGCGGGCGAGGGGAAGGCCTTCGTCGACTCGGCGTCCGGTGTGATGGCCGCGGTCACCAGCGGCAGCGCGCAGCGGTTCTACGACGACCAGGGCAAGGTGGTCTACAAGAGCAACCCGGCGGTGCGCGGGGCCTTCGACCTGGCCGCGCAGTTCGCCACCGAGGGACTGAGCGCGAAGCTCCAGCAGTTCACCCCCACCTGGGACCAGGGCTTCGCCAACGGCACGTTCGCCACCGTCTCCTGCCCGGCCTGGATGCTCGGCTACATCCAGGACAAGGCGGGCCCCGCCGGCAAGGACAAGTGGGACGTGGCGCAGGCTCCAAAGCCGAGCAACTGGGGCGGCTCGTTCCTGGTCGTACCGAAGGCGGGCAAGCACGCCGAGGAGGCGGCGAAGCTGGCGGCCTGGCTGACGGCTCCGGCGCAGCAGGCCCGGCTGTTCGAGAAGCGGGGGAGCTTCCCGAGTGCGAGCGCCGCGTACAAGCTGCCGGTGGTGGCGCAGGCGCAGCACGCGTACTTCGGCGGGGCGCCGATCGGGGAGATCTTCGCGCGGGCGGCCGAAGGGGTCCCGGTGACGGTGGTCGGTCCGAAGGACCTGGTGATCGCACAGAACCTGGCGGACATCGGGATGCTCCAGGTCGACCAGAAGGGCCGCACACCGCAAGAGGGCTGGGAGGCCGCGGTGAAGGCGATCGACAATGCCTTGGAGCAGTGAGGCCACGGTGACCGACGACACCGCTGCCCTGTCCCCCTCTTCCGTCCGGCCGAGGCGGGCGGAAGAGGGGGGCGGCCGGGGCCAGGCGTGGCGCTCGCGCCGTTACCGGTGGGACCTGCGCTGGAGCCCGTACGCCTTCGTGGCGCCCTTCTTCCTCTTCTTCGCCGCCTTCGGGCTGTTCCCCCTGCTGTACACGGGCTGGGCGGCGCTGCACCAGGTGGAGCTGACCGATCCGGACACCATGACCTGGGTGGGGCTGCGGAACTTCACCCGGCTGTGGGACGACGCGTTCTTCTGGAACGCGCTGCGCAACACCGTCACCATCGGTCTGCTGTCGACCGTTCCGCAGCTGCTGATCGCGCTCGGCCTGGCCCATCTGCTCCACTTCAGGATGCGGGGCGCCGCCTTCTTCCGGGTCGCGGTGCTCACCCCGTACGCGACCTCCGTGGCGGCGGCCACGCTCGTCTTCGTGCTGCTCTTCGGCCGGGACTACGGGATGGTCAACTGGGCGTTGCAGTCGCTCGGGTTCGGGGCGGTGGACTGGCAGAACGGTCCGTTCGCCTCGCAGTTGGCGGTCTCCACGATCGTGGTCTGGCGCTGGACCGGTTACAACGCCCTGATCTACCTGGCCGCGATGCAGGCCGTGCCCGGAGAGCTGTACGAGTCTGCGGCGCTGGACGGGGCCTCGCGGTGGCAGCAGTTCCGCCATGTGACGGTGCCCTCCCTGCGGCCGACGATCTTCTTCACCTGTGTGGTCTCGACGATCGGGGCGACCCAGCTCTTCGGCGAGCCGCTGCTGTTCAACGGCGGGGCGGGCGCCACGGGCGGCTCGGACCACCAGTTCCAGACGCTGGGCCTGTACCTGTACGAGCAGGGGTGGGTGAACCTGCACCTCGGGCGGGCTTCGGCGATCGCCTGGGCGATGTTCCTGATCCTGCTGCTGATCGCGGGCGCAGCCCGGCTGCTACGCGGAGCGGAGGCCCGGAGATGACTTCGATGCGCGCGGGCAAGGTGACGTACGCGGTCCTCGGGATCTTCACGCTGGGCTCGCTGTTCCCGCTGGTGTGGACGGCGATCGCGGCGTCGCGGAACAACACGCGGCTCGCCCAGACCCCGCCGCCGTTCTGGTTCGGCGGGAATCTGGGGCACAACCTCCAGGTCGCGTGGAGCGACGCCCACATGGGGACGGCCCTGCTGAACACCGCGGTCGTGGCGGGCACGGTCGCGGCCGGCACGGTGGTGTTCTCCACCCTGGCGGGCTTCGCCTTCGCCAAGCTCCGCTTCCGCGGGCGCCGGCCGCTACTGGCGGCCGTGGTCGGGACGATGCTGATCCCGCCGCAGCTGAGCGTGGTCCCGCTGTACATGCTGATCGCCGAGCTGTCCTGGACGGACCGGCTCCAGGCAGTGATCCTGCCGGGCCTGGTCTCGGCCTTCGGGGTGTTCTTCATGCGGCAGTACTTGGCGCAGGCGCTGCCGACAGAGCTGCTGGAGGCGGCCCGGACGGACGGAGCGAGTTCGCTGCGGACCGTGTGGCACGTGGTGTTCCCGGCGGCCAGGCCCGCAATGGCGGTGCTGGGGATGTTGACCTTCGTGATGGCCTGGAACGACTTCTTCTGGCCGATCGTCGCGCTGACCCAGAACGGCAACCCGACGGTGCAGGTGGCCCTGACGGGTCTGGGCCGGGGCTACATCCCCGACCAGTCGGTGATCATGGCGGGCGCGCTGCTGGGCACGCTCCCGCTGCTGCTGGTGTTCCTCGTCTTCGGCCGCCAGATCGTGGGCGGCATCATGCAGGGAGCGGTGAAGGGATGACCGAAGTGCTTTTCCCCGAGGGATTCCTGTGGGGTGCGGCCACGGCGGCGTACCAGATCGAGGGCGGCGCCGACCTGCGCGGCCCGTCCATCTGGGACACCTTCTGCCGTACGCCGGGCAAGGTGCACGCCGGTGACACGGGGGACGTGGCCGTGGACCACCACCGGCTGTGGCGTCAGGACGTAGGGCTGATGGCGGAGCTGGGACTGGGTGCGTACCGTTTTTCGGTGTCCTGGCCGCGGGTGCGCTCCGGCGGGATCGGCTTCTACGACGCGCTCGTGGACGAGTTGTTGGCGCACGGGATCCGCCCCTGCCCGACCCTGTACCACTGGGACCTGCCGCAGGAGTTGGAGAGCGGATCCTACGACGGCTCCACAGCGGGGGCGGCTGGCCCGAACGGGAGACGGCCTACGCCTTCGCCTCGTACGCCGCCGAGGTCGGGCGGGTGCTGGGGGATCGGGTGGAGCTGTGGACCACGCTCAACGAGCCCTGGTGCAGCGCCTTCCTGGGCTACGGCTCCGGGGTCCACGCCCCCGGCCGCACCTCCCCGGCAGACGCCCTGCGCGCCGCGCACCACCTCAACCTGGCCCACGGCCTGGCCTCGGCCGCACTCCCCTCGTCGGCGCGGGTCGGCATCGCACTCAACCCCAGCGCGATCCGGCCGCTGACCGGCTCTGCGGCCGACCTGGACGCGCAGCGGCGCATCGACGCCCTGGCGAACCGGATCTTCACCGGGCCGCTGCTGCACGGGGCTTATCCCGATGACCTGTTGGAGGACACCCGCACCGTCACCGACTGGTCCTTCGTACGCCCCGGCGACGAGGCGCTGATCCACCGGCCGCTGGGCTTCCTCGGCGTGAACTACTACACCCCGGCGGTGGTCTCGGCCGTCTCCGGCCCGACGGCCGGTCCACGAGCCGACGGCCACGGCAGCAGCAAACACTCCCCCTGGCCCGCAGCGGACTCGGTGGCCTTCCACCAGCCGCCGGGCGAGCGGACCGACATGAACTGGTCGATCGACCCGACCGGCCTGTACGACCTGCTGCTTCGTTTCACACGCGAGGCCCCGGGCCTGCCCCTGCTGGTGACCGAGAACGGCGCCGCGTACGCACCGGAGCTGCACGATCCTGCGCGCATCGCCTATCTGAAGGCCCACCTTGCGGCGGTGCACCGCGCGATGGAGGACGGGGCCCCGGTCGGGGGCTACTTCCTCTGGTCCCTGATGGACAACTTCGAGTGGTCCTACGGCTACAGCAAGCGCTTCGGCATCGTCCACGTGGACTACGCGACCCAGACGCGCACGCCCCGCTCCAGCGCCCACTGGTACGCCCGCCTGGCCCGGAGTGGAGTGCTCGATCCGGGCTGAGCCGGTCCATCGGACGAGATCGCCGCGGAACCCGTCCCAGGATTCGGTGTTCTCCCACGGCTCCCCCACTGCTCCCCATTGCTCCGGCGCAGCCGCGAGGCCGTAGCCCGTGCTCGTGACGGACCGGTCGCCCTCCCGGGCGCCGGCTACGCGTGGACGCCTTCTGCGCGGAAGGCGTCCACGCGGCCTTCGGCCCAGCTTTCGAAGGAGCGGGCCGGGTGGCCGGTGAGGTGCTCGACGGTGTCGGTGATCTCCACCGGGAGACCGTCGGTGGCCGCCCAGTAGTCGAGTAGCGCGTCGGCGTAGGGGCCGGGTATGTACCCGGCGACCTCGGACTTCCATTGCTCGGCGGTGACCGACTCGAAGGGCACGGGGGTGCCGAGTACGTGGCCGAGTATCGCCAATTGGGTCGCGAACGTCAGCGCGTGCGGACCGGTCAGGTGGTAGGTGCGGCCGGCGAGGGCGGGGTTCGTGAGGACGGCGAAGGCCGCTTCGGCGATGTCCGCTTCATGGATCGGATCGCTGTAGGAGCCCGGGTAGGGCAGGTGGACCGGACGCCCGGACTTCAACGACCAGGCCCAGCCCAGTGCGTTGCTCGCGAAGGAGCCGGGGCGCAGCAGGGTGGTGCGCAGCGGGGAGGCCAGCAGGGCCTCCTCGACGGCGAGGTGGGAGGCGGACAGTGGACTGTCGGCGGCGTTGGGGCTGAGCACCGAGGAGGAGGACAGGAGCACGACGTGCTCGACTCCGGCGGTGACGGCCTCCTTGACGAAGGTGCCGATGGCGGCGGCCTCGGCGTAGAGGAAGACGGACCGGACACCGGCCAGGGCACCGGGGAAGGTCGAGGGGTCGGTGAGGTCGCAGTGCACGATGTCTGGGGCGTCGTCTGGGGCGTCAGGCCTGTCCGGCGCGTCCGCCGCATCGGGCATGTCTGGTGTATCCGGCTCGCGGGAGGCGAGGCGGTGCGGGATGTCGTGGGCCGCGAGGAGGGAGGCGAGACCGCGGGCGACGGCGCCGCGGGCACCGGTGACGAGGATCGACATGACGGGTCCTGTTCGTGTTCTCGGAGCATGGTTCACGCTAGGATGAATACGTGACACAGATTCTGCACGATGAAGTCTCTGTGCCACACAGATAAAACTGAGGCATGGAGAGGCCGATGTCAACCGATTCCCCTCGTTCGAGTGATGCGCGCGAGGAGTGGAGCCGCGCCGAGCTGCTCGCTCGCATCGTCACCGAGAGCCAGCGGCACTATGCCGACTACTCGCTCTTCGCCCAGGCCATGGCGGACCATGTCGGCCTGCACCCCACCGACATGCAGTGCGTGGCCCTCCTCGACATGGAGCCCGAACCCGTCAGCACCGGCGACATCGCCCGTCTCACCGGACTGACCTCCGGCTCCGCCACCCGCCTCGTCGACCGCCTCGTCAAGGCCGGCATCGTCGAGCGGCACGCCGACCCCCACGACCGCCGTCGCTCCCTGGTCTCCCTCGCCCCCGAGGCCCGCAAGCAGATCGGCGAGGCCTGGGACACCCCGGGCCGGGCCTTCGGCGCCGTCCTGGAGAGCTACTCCGACTCCGAACTCGCCGTCATCGCCGACTACCTGCACCGCGCCGCCGAGGTCGGCCGCACGCAGGCCCAGCGCCTGAACGCCGGCGACTGACGTCCGGGGGCTGGCCGCCGGGCTGCCGCCGGCCGGCGTCCGGACTGCCTCCGGGCTGACGTCCGGCCGTCGAACAGGGTCTGCCCGAGCGGGTGTTCCACCGCTACGCCCTACGGGCCACGGTGCGCCGGAGGAGCGGACGGGGCGGTGTGCGGACGGAAGTTACCCGTGCCGCGATCCGCCCCGGCGGCTTCCGCAGAGTGCTCGCACCCGGTGGTACCGCCCCTCGTTCGGGCTGTTCGAGGGGGCGGGCGGCGGCCCGATCCCGGGCCACGCAACACGGGACCGTCAGGCGCGCGGTCATCGGGCGCCGGGGCTCCGGACCGTGGGCCGGTGGCCAGAGGCCGGTGGCCGGGGGCCAGGGAAGCGGGCCCCCGGGGCCAGGGGCCGGGGGTGGTTTTCGGGGTTTGCTTGGTGGAGGGGCGGCCGTCTGCGGGGGGTGTGGACGGCCGCCGGGCCGGGGGTGCTCAGGGGCGCGCGGACTTCAACGCGGCCAGGCCCTTCTCCAGATCGTCGGCGTTCATCACCGGCTGGACCTCGATCTCGGCGTGTAGCTGCGAGAACAGGTCCTCGACCAAGGGCGGCAGGTCCTCGCTGTTCTGGAGGTCGAAGACGATCCAGCAGGAGCGGACCCCCTCGGAGAGGCCGAAGTAGGCGGCCTCCGGCTTGACCTTCTCCATGAGCTCCTTCATGGTCCGGGGCAGGCCGCCGTTCTTGATGGCCTCGTTGCCGGCCTGGGTGTCCATGTGGGCCCTGAGCATGACTCTCATGCGTGGCTCCTTCCGTCAGGCCCACACTCGGCCGGCCGCCGGGGGCCGGCAACATCTCGCCGTCCATCCGGGACGACCGCCCCCTCCAGCACGACCACCGGACCCCGGCCACCGGACCCCGGACTCCCAGACGCCTGGACACTCGGACACTCAGACGCCCCGTCCTCCAGGACGGGGCGTCCGGCCCGCCGCGCTAGCGTCCCGGCGTCGCGCCCTGGATGTGGAAGTTGAAGTCCACGTGGCCGAGGGCGCCCATCAGGCGGAGCCAGATGGGCAGGAGCATCTCGGTGCCGCGGGCGGTCTCGATGCCGCCGAGGTCCAGGACGCTCGCCTCCGGCCAGCCGAAGGAGTACAACAGCTCCCGCACGGACTTCTTGGCGTCGGCGTCCTCGCCCGACAGGAACACGTTGTGGTCACCGGCCACCCTGGCCGGGTCCACCATGATCTGGCAGTTCATCGTGTTCAGCGTCTTGACCACCCGCAGCCGCGGGAACGTCCGCTGGAGCAGTTCGCCCAGGCTGTCGTCGTTCACCGGGTCGAGGGTGGGCGGGAACCCCCGCGACATGTCGAGCGGGTTGGCGATGTCGATGAGGACCTTGCCGTCCAGGTGCTCGGCGTCCGCCTCCGTCAGGGCGGCGACGCTGACCTGCCCGCCGGTGGCGTTGACCAGCGCGTCGCCCTGCCGCGCGGCCTCCGGGAAGGCGGCCAAGCCCACCTGCGGGTGGGCCACCTGCCATTCGGCGTACTCGGCACGGGCGCGGGTGGCCTCGGGGTCCCGGGTGCCGATGACCACCTCGTGGCCCACTGAGACGAGGCGGGCGGCCACGGTGCGGCCGACGATCCCGGTGCCGAGGACTGCGTAGCGCATGACCAGTTCCGTTCCGTTCGGGGGAAGGACAACCAACCACCCCGTACGGTATGCCGCCCGCCCGTGTTCCGGGGCGAAGCTCCCGACACCGTCGCGGATTTCCTCACGTTGCGCGCGACCATCGGGGAGGCACCGGTCCGGGCGTCAGCTGCTGCCTCGGCGCTTGCGGCGCCGTCGCGTCCGTACCGCGCCCGAGCCGCCGCGGGCCCGGCCGTCAAGGGCGATCCACACCCTGACCTCGGTACCGCCGAGCATGGAGCGGCCGATCCGTACGTCGCCGCCCGTCGATTCCGCGACCCGGCGCACGATGTCGAGGCCGAGGCCCGTCGAGCCATCCCGTCCGCCGTCGTTGCCGCGGCGCAGGGCCGCGTCCGGGTCGGCGATCCCGGCGCCGGCGTCCGAGACGAGCACGATGACCGCGTCCCCCGCGTCGTGGACGTCCACCGCGAACGGCGTGCCCTCCGGGGTGTGCCGGAACACGTTGCCGAGCAGGGCGTCGAGGGCGGCGGCGAGCTCCGGTCGGGCCACCGGGATGCGTACCGTACGGTCCACGCCCGCGAGGCGCACCTCGCGGCCCTCGTCCTCCGCCAGCGCCGACCAGAAGGCCATCCGGTCGCGGATCACCTCCGAGGCGTCGCAGCCCGCCCCGCCCGCGGTGGCAGCGGGGGCGCGCTGTTCGCGGGCGGTACGGATGATCGTGTCGACCTCCCGTTCCAGTTGTTCGACCGCGGCCCGGGTCTGTTCCGCGGCCGGCCCGTCGCCGAGCGAGGCCGTGTTGAGCCGGAGCACCGTCAGTGGCGTCCGCAGCCGGTGCGAGAGGTCGGCGGCCAGCTCCCGTTCGTTGGCGAGGAGGTCCACCACCTGGTCCGCCATCGAGTTGAACGCGACGGCTGCCGAGCGCAGTTCCTTCGGACCTTCCTCCGGCACCCGCGTCCCCAGCCGGCCTTCTCCCAGTTGGTGTGCGGCGTCCGCGAGCCGCTCGGCGGGTCGCACGAGTCGGGCGCCGAGCCGGTCGGCGACGGCCACCGAGCCCACGACCAGCGCCAGGCCGACGCCCGCGAGGACCACCCAGGCGGTCGCGACGCCGTTGCTGACCTCGCTCTCCGGTACGAAGATCTCCACGACGGCGATGTCCCCCGACCCGAGGGCGGTCGGCTGGAGCAGCGCCGAACCGCCGCCCGCCAGCGAGGCGGTCATCGCGCGGCCCATCCGCCGGGTCTCCTCCACGGCGTGCGCACCGGCCCGGCCGGTGCCGATCTCGACCGGCGCGGCGTCGCCGATCGCGGGCACGTGGACGGCCATCCTGCGGGCCGCGCCCATCTGCGTGGACTCCACCGCCTTGCGCAGTTGCACGGGGTCGGTGGTGATGGACAGGGTCGGTCCGATGGTGGCGGCCTGCCGCTCGGCGTTGGAGAAGGCCCGGTCACTGGCCATCTCCTGGACGACCAGCCCGAGCGGCACGGCGAAGGCCACGACCACCATGGCCGTGACCGCGAGGCACACCTTGACCAGCGCCCATCTCATCGCGTGCTCACCGGGGCGGCTCCAGCTTGACGCCAACCCCCCGCAGGGTGTGCAGATAGCGGGGGTTAGCTGCGGTTTCACCCAATTTGCGGCGCAGCCAGGACAGGTGGACGTCGATGGTCTGGTCGTCCCCGTACGACTGCTGCCAGACCTCGGCGAGCAGCTCGCGCCGGGCCACGACCACCCCGGGCCGTTCGGCGAGGAAGGCGAGCAGGTCGAACTCCCTGCGGGTCAGGTCCAGGACCGCCCCGTCCAGCTCCGCCTGCCGGCGCAGCGGGTCGATGGCCAGCCCGCCCACCCGCAGGACGCGCGAGGGCGGCTCGGCCCCGGCGGCGCGGGCGCGGCGCAGGACGGCTGCCATCCGGGCGGAAAGGTGCTCCACGGAGAACGGCTTGATCAGGTAGTCGTCGGCGCCGTCGTTGAGCAGCCGGACGATCTCGGCCTCATCGTCGCGCGCTGTGGCGATGATCACCGGGACGTCGGTGATGCCGCGCAGCATCTTGAGCGCCTCCGACCCGTCCAGGTCCGGCAGTCCGAGGTCGAGGATGACCACGTCGAACCGGTGGTGGGCGACCTCGCGCAGCGCCTCCAGGGCCGTACCGACGCTCCGCACGGTATGCGAGGCCTCGGTCAGGTGCCGGATCAGGGCGGAACGTACGAACTGGTCGTCCTCGACCACGAGCACACTTGCCATGGGCCGCACCGTAGTCCATTCGGGGGACCGTGCGGGGTGTCGGGCGGACTCTGGGGCGGGTGGTGCAGTATGGCACCTGATGCACCGAGGACTTGTTCATGCTTTCGCCTGGACGCTGGCGACCGGGGCGGCGGTGACGCTGTCGTGGTGGGGCGTGCACACGGTCATGTCCGGGACCGCCTACGATCCGCCGCTGGCGGTGCCGTTGACCACGCAGCCGCTGTCCTCCTCGACGCACCGCGCGGCGTCACCGTCCGAAGGGGCCTCGGAAGCGCCGTCTCCCACCCCCTCGGCGTCGCCCCCTACCACTCCCCCTGCTGCCCAGCCCGCGCAGAAGTCGGCCCCGCCGAGCCCGAGCCCCCACGAGGGGCAGGGGGACGGCGGGGATCCGGGCAAGGTGAAGGGCTACACGGTCGCGGGCGGCCGGGTGGTCTTCGACCTCGGAACCTCGTCGGCGGAATTGGTCTCCGCTACCCCGTCGGCCGGCTGGCGCATGCAGGTGTGGAAGCAGCCGTACTGGATCCGGGTGACCTTCACCCGCGACGGTCGCGAGGTCTCCGTGTTCTGCACGTGGAACGGCCATCCGCCGATGATCGAGACGTACGAGGGGTAGCCCGCCGGCCGATGGCCCCACGGCAGATGGCCCCACGGCAGATAGTCCCGACAGGTAGTCCCGCCGAGAGGGACTCCCGCCGAGAGCAGTCCCCCGCAGATAGTCCCCCACGGGCAGTCCGCCACGGGCAGTCCGCCGAGGGTTGTCCCCTCAGGGGTGGTCCGCCGTCAGAAGGAGCGCACGCTCGTCGCCTGCGGCCCCTTCGCGCCCTGGCCGACCTCGTACTCGACCCTCTGGTTCTCGTCGAGCGCCCTGAAGCCGTTCGACTGGATCTCGCTGTAGTGGACGAACAGGTCAGCGCTTCCGTCCTCCGGCGAGATGAAGCCGTACCCCTTCTCCGAGTTGAACCACTTGACCGTACCTGTGGGCATCGCTTCGTCTTTCCGCTGCTGGTGTCCGGACGCCCCGAACGGGACGTCCGAAACGAAGTGGTACCCGTGCGCCGGTGGTTCAACCCGCAAGGTCATCCGAACGAGGGCGCGCCGCGACCGGGGGTGGACGCTCAGTGGAAGACCGAAGGCGGAGGTTCCGGCGAGGCCACCGCCGAGGCGTCCGCGACCGCGGCTGCGCCGCCCGCGAAGTCGGCGAGGGCCCGGCCGTGCTCGACGCGGCCGGGATGCGGGTCGCTCGCGACGCGGCGGGTGAACTCGGCGACCGGGAGCTCCCCGTCCGCGGCGACCAACACCGCATTGCCGAATCGTTTCCCCCGCCACACCACCGGGTCAGCGGCCAGCGCCAGGTGCGCGAACCGGGACGCGGCCGTCGCGATCTGTCCCTTCAGGTGCGCCAGTGGCGGACCGTCCGCGAGATTGGCCACGTACCACCCGCCGGGCGCCAGGGCGCGGCGTACGTCGTCAAGAAACTCGGCGCTGGTCAGGTGTGCCGGGGTGCGCGCGCCGCTGAACACGTCCGCGATCACCAAATCCGCCCAGCCGTCCGGGACCTTGGCCAGGCCCGCCCGCGCGTCCACGGCCCGCACCCGGACCCGCGCCTGCGGGTCCAGCGGCAGGTGTTCCCGTACGAAGGCCACCAGAGCGGCGTCGATCTCCACGACCTGCTGGGTCGAGCGGGGGCGGGCGGCGGCCGTGTAGCGCGCGAGGGTGAACGCGCCGCCGCCCAGGTGCACCACGTTCAGGGGCTGCCGGGCGGGCGCGACGAGGTCGATCAGGTGGCCGATCCGCCGCTGGTACGGGAAGTCCAGGTACCCCGGATCGTCCAGGTCCACGTGGGACTGCGGGGCCCCGTCGATCAGCAGGGTCCAGGCGCCCGCGCGTTCGCGGTCCGGGGCCAGCTCCGCCGTGCCGCCGTCCACCTGCCCGACGACCGCCTCGGAGGTGCCGCGTCCGCGCTGCCTGCTGCCTTTGCCCTTGCTTGCCACGAACCCATTGTGACCGGTCAGCGGCAGTTGTCCGCCGCCTCGATCAGCCGGGCCGCCTCTCCGAGCGCCGCGCGCAGCACCTCCGGGTCGGTGACCGGGCCGACGGCCTCCGGAGGGAGCAGCCAGCCGCTGTCGCCGGCGGTGGGCGACACGTCGCCGAAGCGCATGCCGCGTCCATTGGTCTGCGTACAGGCGCTGCCCGGTAGGTCCCAAGCGTCCGCCGTTCCGGGCGGAACGAGGAAGCCGAGGGTGTCGCCGGACCCGTCGTGCAGCACCGGGCCGACCCCGCCGGCCAGGCTGGTGGCGCGGCGGATGATGTCCACGGCCTCCAGGCCCTGCCGCGTGGGCACGGTCACCAGGTCGGGCGCCTCGACCGGGGCTGGCGCCTCGACCGGAACGGTGGTCGCGCCCTGCGACGCGGGCGCGGTGCTCGTTCCAGTGCTCTCCATGCCGCCCTCCACCAAGGGAACCCCTCCTCGATCCGCGTGCGAGCGGGGTGGGAGTCACCTCGCACCCCACGTGGGTTCAACGCGCAGAAACGTCAACGGGTGCGGCGGCAAGACGCCGCAAAGGATGGCAGTTCATGGCGGATCGCGGGTGAGATATCCCTTTTGTAGCCAAACACCGTGTGCGAGGACCGCCCCTGGCGGTACGTTCGTGCGCGCCGGGCCCAGCTCCCCGTCGTCGAAGAGACGGAGGCGCGGGACCGGCGGTGCGTCCCTTGCCAGAGAGGCCACGTCCATGGCGGCGTCCCCCCACTCACCCAACCAGACGTTCCGGCGGCTTCGCGGTCAGCACTCCCCGGCCGAATTCGCCGCCCTGGTGCGCCGGGCCGCGAAGGAGATCGGAGAATCGGTTTCCTGCGACGCCCGCTACATCGGCCGGGTCGAGTCCGGCGAAATCCGCTGCCCCAACTACGCCTACGAGCGGGTCTTCCTGCACATGTTCCCCGGCCGGACCCTGGCCGACCTGGGCTTCTCCCCGCGCGAGGCGGTCCGCGGCCGCTCGGCGCAGCGCACCGCCCCCTTCACCCACAAGGAGAGCGACGTGCTGCGTCGCGCGTTCATGGCGGGCGGCTCCGCGACCGTGGCGGCCGCGACGATCGGTCTCACCCTGCTCGGCGACAGCCGCCGGCCGCCCTCCCGCGCCGGCGCGTCCGAAGCGGCTGCGGTGGAGGAGGCCGTGCGCCAGATCCGGCTGCTGGACGACCGGCACGGGGCCGATGCCCTGTACCGCAAGGCCACCGAACCCCTGCGCACGGCCTACGCGTTGCTGGACGCGGGAGCCAGCCGGCAGTCCACCGAGGACCGGCTGCACGCCGGGGCGGGTGAACTGGCCGTCTCGGTGGGCTGGTTGGCGCACGACTCCGGTCGCTTCGACGACGCCCGATCGCACTACGCGGAGGCCCTGGCGACGGCCCGGGTCTCGGGGGACGCGGGCCTGGAGGCTCACGCCTTCAGCAACATGGCCTTCCTGGCCCGGGACTGCGGCCGGCCGCGCGAGTCGGTACGGGCGGCCCAGGCGGGCCGCCGCGCCGCCCGCTCCCTCGGTTCCCCCCGGCTGCTCTCGCTGCTCGCCCTGCGAGAGGCGGGCGGCTGGGCGGGCCTGGCCGACCGCAGGTCCTGCGAGGAGGCGCTGGCCCGGGCGCACACGGAGTTCGCCCGCGGCAAGTCGGGCGCGGACCCGGAGTGGATGTCCTTTTTCGGCGAGGCCGAGTTGGAGTCCCTGGAGTCGCGCTGCTGGGCGACCCTCGGGGAATACGCCCGCGCCGCCCGGCACGCCCGTCGGGCGGCGGACCTCCAGGATCCGCACTTCGCCCGGAACGTGGCCCTCTACACCGCCGAGCTGGCCGACGACCTGGCCCGCGCGGGCGCCCCGGACGAGGCCGCCTGGGCCGGCGGGCGGGTCCTGGACCTGCTCACCGAGGTCCAGTCCACCCGGGTCCAGTCCATGATCGCGGCGACGGCGCGCGCCCTGGTACCCCACCAGCGCAGTCCCCGGGTGGGCGCGTTCCTCACCCGGCACGCGGCGACCTGACCCGCCGGGTCGGGAGGCAGTACGCGCCCCCCGCCGCCGCACCGACGGCCCCCGAGCCGAACGCTCTGCGCGGGCGGACCCCGGCGGACCCTGGCGGACCCCGGCGGACCCACCGCAAACCGGTCCCATTCGGGCGGGGCCGGACACGGTCGGGCCGTCGGGCGGCCCGACATCCCCCGCACCCTGCTTCGCGGTAGCCCGCCTGGGCTCAGGCCTCCAGGTGGCCCGTGTCGTTCCACCGCTCCAGCGCGGGGGCCCCGTACGCCCAGCCCAGAACCGAGAGGGAGGTGGGCTCCAGCCGGATGCGCGCGCCGAAGGAGGCTTCGAAGCCGAGCCAGCGGGCGGCCAGGGTACGCAGGACGTGGCCGTGGGCGAAGACCAGGACGTCGCGCTCCGCCGAGCGGGCCCAGGCGACCACCTCGTCCGCGCGGGCCGCGACGTCGGCGACGGACTCGCCGCCCGGGACGCCGTCGCGCCAGATCAGCCAGCCGGGGCGGACCGCCTGGATCTCGGCGGGGGTCATGCCCTCGTAGTCGCCGTAGTCCCATTCCATCAGCGCGTCCCACGGCTCCGCCCGGGCGCCGAAGCCCGCCAGGTCGCAGCTCTCGCTCGCCCGTACGAGCGGGCTGGTGCGGACCTCCACGCCGGGCAGGCCGTTCCAGGGGGCGCCGGCCAGTCGTTCGCCGAGGAGCTTCGCGCCCCGCCTGCCCTCCTCCAGCATGGGCACGTCGGTGCGCCCGGTGTGCTTGCCGAGCTGGGACCACGCCGTCTGGCCGTGGCGGGCCAGGAGGATGCGGGGGGCCATAGGAAATTCTCCCGGTCCGTAATGATTCATGCCGTTTCAGGCGGTTCCATCGTCCATCCATCATCCATCACGTGAACACCAGGCAACCCACCCCGTCGCACAAGCGTCCTACACCGTATGACTGATCGGCAGAAGCCCACCCGGTGGTGGGCCGAACTGCTGCTCCTGGGGCTCGTCTACGGCGCGTACACCGGTGGCAGACTCCTCGCCCGGGGCGACGTACACCTCGCCGTCGACCACGGACTCACGATCCTGCGGGCCGAGGAACGGTGGGGGATCGACTTCGAACGGCCGCTCAACGGGCTGTTCGCCCACCACGGACTCCTCGGCATACCCGCCGACTTCGTCTACGCCTCCCTGCACTACCTCGTCACCCCGGCCGTGCTGGTCTGGCTCTACCTCCGCCGACCGCACGCCTACCGCACCGCCCGCAGCTGGCTGGTGCTCTCCACCCTCCTCGGCCTCGTCGGCTTCGCCTTGATGCCCACATGCCCGCCGCGGCTGCTGGACGCCTCGTACGGGTTCACCGACACGATGGCCCAGTACAGCTCGTACGGCTGGTGGGGCGCGCAGGCCAGCGCCCCGCGCGGGCTCGGGGGCCTGACCAACCAGTACGCGGCCATGCCGAGCCTGCACGTCGGTTGGGCCCTGTGGTGCGGAATCCTGTTGTGGCGGTGCGGGCGCCGGCCGCTCCTGCGGGCCCTCGGCATCATCTATCCCGCCGTCACCGCACTCGTGGTCATGGGCACGGCCAACCACTACTTCCTCGACGCGGTCGCCGGGGTCGCCGTGATGGGGATCGGGTACGCGCTCACCCACCGCGCGGCGGCCCGAACATCCCGTTTCCGCGGTACGACCACGATTGTCAGTGGCGGATGGGACACTTCCGCCCGTGAGCTCCTACCCGCCCAGCGGCCCGCCCCCGAAGACGACACTGCGGCAGCGGCTCGCTGACCTGCGCGGCCCCGCCGTGCCGCCCCGTCCGCTCGACGCCCGCGCGCTGGCGGCGCTCGCCGCCAATCCCGGCTGCGGCCGACGCGCCCTCCTCGACGGCGCCGGCGTGGACAAGACCGCCCTGGCCGCGGCCCTCGGCTCGCCCGCCGCCTTCGGCCAGTCGCAGTTCGCCATCGTCCGCGGGAACTCCTTCGAGGCCAGGGTCAAGGACGACGGCGGAGCCGCCCTGCTGCGGCTGGTCCACCAGCACCTGGGCACCGGAGCCGAACCGCCCGGCGCGGGCGCCCGCGTTCCCGATCTGACCGCCGCCGGACCCGAGGGCCGCGCCGCGCGCACCGCGCTCGCCCTGCGCGAGGCCACCGCCGCCGGGGCCTGGACCCTGCTGGACCACCCGATGCTGGCGCTGGAAGTGGCGGGCACCCCCGCCTATCTGGAGCCGGACGCCGTCGTGGTGCACCCCGACGGCCGCTGGACCGTCGTGGAGATCAAGTCGTTCCCGCTGATCGACGGCTCCGCCGACCCGGCGAAGGTGGGAGCCGCCGCCCGGCAGGCCGCCGTGTACGTCCTGGCCCTGGAGACGACTGCCGAGAAGCTGGCCTCCGCCGTGGTCGGGCACACGGTCCTGCTCGTCTGCCCCAAGGACTTCTCCAACCTGCCCGCCGCCGCCCCCGTCGACGTCCGCCGCGAGCACTCCGTGACCCGGCGCCAACTGGGCCGGCTGACCCGGGTCGAGGACCTGGCCGCGGCCCTGCCGGAGGGGCTCAGCTTCGACCCGGCGCGGCCCGCCGAGGAGTTGACCGAAGCGGTCTCGGCCATCTCCGCCGCCTACGCCCCCGAATGCCTGGCCGCCTGCGAGCTGGCCTTCCACTGCCGGGAGCGGGCCCGCACCGCCGACGAGGTGACCGCGCTCGGCCGTTCCGTACGCGGAGAGCTGGGCGCGCTCACCACCATCGGGAAGGCCCTGGCCGCCGCGGCCGGCGGCGGGGACCCCGACGATCCGACCTCGGCCGCGCTGCACCACGCGGCCCGGCTGCGCGCCGAGGCCCTGGAGGCGAGCGCATGTCCCTCCTGAGCACCCTGGCCCGGCTGGAGGCCGTCCGCGCGGGCCGGGCCCGGCCGCTGGCGACCGTACGGCACCGTCACCTGAGCGAGCGCCCGTTGGTCTTCGTACCGCTGACGACGGCGGGCGAGGCCGGGGCCCCGCTGGGCGCGCTGGTCGGCACGCATCCCGAACGGCCGCGGCTGCTGGTGGTGCCGCAGCCGCGCGACCGGAACCTGCGCTGGGAGTTCCTGGCGGAGCTGGCGGACGTGGTTCTGCCGTACCTGGACGGGTACGCGGACGACGTCGAGTACGTGGAGCGGACCGAGACCGACCCGGAAACCGGCGCGAAGAGCAAGGTCGCCGCCGAGCTGTGCCTCGACGCGCCGCAGGTGATCGTGCCGAGCCGGGCGGGCATCGAGTATGTACGACTGCTGGGGCGGTCGATGCGCTTCCGGCGGACGGCCGAGGAGGACCCGGAGAATCCGTATCCGGCGCCCACGCGGGTACCGCTGCTGGGGCGCTGGTTCACGCACCTCGGCGAGCGCGCCCGGGTCCCGGGGGCCTCGATGCTGCTGTCCGCGACGGAACTGCTGGGGCGGCACTGGGCGAGCGGCCAGAGCAACCTGGAGGACCAGCACCTGGGCGCCCTGCTGGCGTGGATAGCGCCATCGGAGGGGGAATCGGGCCCGGAGGCGGCCCTGCGGGCCGAGCTGGGCCGCGACCACCACGGGCAGCTGCTGGTCCCGCCCGCCGGACCGGCCACCGACCCGACCTTCGACAACAAGCTGCTGGCCCCGGCGATGGCCCGCTACGACGCGGCGCGCACCGCGGGCGACCGGCCGGCCCTGGAGCGCGCCGAAGCGGCGGTCCGGGAGCTCGTCGCGGAGCAGATGCGGCCCACCTGGCGGGCGGTGTGGCAGTCGCTGGAGCTGCTGCGCGCGCTGCCGCCCGGGGAGCGGACCGAGGAGCGTTGGACCCGCGACCGCTGGTCGTACACCGGCCACCGGGACCGGATCAGGGCGGGCGAGCCCCCGCAGCCGCGCCATGACGACGCGGTGACGGCCGCCCGGAAGCTGGCGACGCGGGAGACCGAACAGGTGCGGCTCGACGCCCAGGAGGCGCTGGACGACCCGCTGGTGATGGCGGGCCGCCGACTGTCGGGCGAGGCCTTCGCGGGCGAGGTCACCGAGGTGGTGATGGAATGGACGGAGTCGAAGCGGCCGAGTCCGCGCCCGCTGGTCACGGTGGCGACGGAGGACCGCCCGCAGCTCGCGGAGGGCGGCGGGGGCAAGGTGTTCCGTTCGCTCGACGGACGTCCGCAGGCCGCACAGTTCGTGCGGTACGACGAGGACGGGCGGCTGGTGCTGCGGCTGCTGGACAAGATGGGCCGCGGCCGGGAGCCGGACGCGGGCTCGGTGCCGGAGAAGGGCGACCGGGTCTGCTGGACGCTGTTCGAGCACGACGCGCGCGGCGGCCCGAAGCTGCCGGAGCCGGACCGGACCCCGTGGACACACGGCGGGCCGCCGGGATCCGCGACCGACACCACGCTGCTGCCCGACGCCGTGACCGACGAGGACATCCTGTGAGCCCCGCATTCAATCCGGGCGAGGCCGCCGCCGAGGCGACCGCCGCCATCCTTCGCGACACCCTGCACGGGACCGAGCGCGGCGTGGTCGTCGACTCGCCACCCGGGGCCGGCAAGTCGACGCTCGTGGTCCGGGCCGCCCGAGAGCTGGCCTCGGCCGGACGCCGGCTGATGGTGGTCGCGCAGACCAACGCCCAGGTCGACGACCTGGTGCTGCGGCTGGCGGGCGAGGATCCGGAGCTGAAGGTCGGCCGGCTGCACAGCAGCGAAGGCGACGCCTACGACCCGGCGCTGCGCGAGCTGCCCTCGGTGAGCCTCTCGGCCAAGCCGGCGGATCTCGCCGAGCTGCCGATCACCCTCTCGACGGCGGCGAAGTGGGCGTACGTGAAGGACACGGAACCCTGGGAGCACGCCATCGTCGACGAGGCGTACCAGATGCGCTCCGATGCGCTGCTGGCCGTCGCCGGACTGTTCGAGCGGGCCCTGTTCGTGGGCGACCCGGGGCAGTTGGACCCGTTCAGCGTGGTCGGGGCCGAGCAGTGGGCCGGCCTGTCCTACGACCCCTCGGCCTCCGCGGTGAGCACCCTGCTGGCGCACAACCCGCAACTGCCGCAGCACCGGCTGCCGGTGTCCTGGCGGCTCCCGGCGACAGCCGCGCCGCTGGTCTCGCGGGCGTTCTACCCGTACACGCAGTTCCGCAGCGGTACGGGCCCGGGCGAGCGGCGGCTGTCGTACGGGATCGCGGGCGACGGCTCGGGCCCGGACCGGGTGCTGGACGAGGCCGCCGCGTCCGGTTGGGGGCTGCTGGAGCTGCCCGCCCGGCACACCCCGCGCACCGATCCGGAGGCGGTCCGGGCGGTGGCCCTGGTGGTCCGCCGGGCGCTGGACCGGGGGGCGGTGACGGCGGACGAGCGGTCGCAGGGGCCGGCCCCGCTGACCGCCGACCGGATCGCGGTCGGTACCGCGCACCGCGATCAGGCGGCGGCGGTCCGCGCCGCGCTCGCGGAACTGGGTGTCACCGGAGTGACGGTGGACACCGCGAACCGGCTGCAGGGCCGGGAGTACGACCTGACGGTGGTGCTGCACCCCCTGTCGGGCCGTCCGGACGCCACGGCCTTCCACCTGGAGACGGGCCGCCTGTGCGTGTTGGCCTCGCGGCACCGGCACGCGTGCGTGGTCGTGGCCCGCGCGGGCATTGCGGAGCTGCTGGACGACCATCCGTCGACCGAGCCGGTCCAGTTGGGGGTGACGATGAAGTTCCCCGACGGCTGGGAGGCGAACCATTCGGTGCTGGCGCACCTGGCGGAGCACCGGGTGGTCTGGAGGCCCTGATGCAGCGGGCCCGGCTCCACGGCCGTACGCGACCGCGCGAGCCGGGGCCGAACCTCCGCGGCCCGCGCAGCGGCCGGCTGCGGCCCGTGGGCGGCGCTCTTGCGCGACGTTGGACAATGGAGGGTGGCCCGGAAGGATCCCGAACGCGCAGCAGGAGGACACGCATGGCAGAGCCCGAGCGGACGACCGAGCGGAAGCTGCGGCCCGCGCCGCTGCTCTTCGAGCCCTCGGAGGCCGCCACGGACCCGGAGCACTTCTTCGACCTGGAGTCGATCGAGGACCCGCGTGAGCTGCTGGCCCGCGCCACTGAGCTGACGCTCGCCTTCCGGGCGGCGCAGGAGCGGGCCGTGGAGTTCCAGGCACTGGCCGCCGCGCAGCTGGCCGATCCGCGGCGCTTCGACCGGCTGCCGCCGGCGGCGATCGCCGCGGAGGCCGAGTGGACCGAGGACTACGCGCGCAAGATGATCGAGTTCGGCGAATCCCTCCAGCGCGAAGCCGGCCCGGACAGATCTTAGCTGCGCGGAGCCAGCCCCTCCGCGGCCCCGGGGCACCACCGGCCGTCGGACGAGGGCGGGCACAAGGGCGGGCAGGGGACACGGGCGGGCAGGGGACAAGGGCGGGCAGGCGTGCAGGTCCGGCCCCGGCGGGCGCGGCGGTCAACCCGGCTGGCATATGCGGGGCGCAACATATCCCACCGTCCCCCCACCTGTCCCGGTTTTCCGTAACTCCCGGAAACCGGATCGCTACGGCCGGTAGACCATTCGCATGACGACGCTGACGACGGCATCCGCCTGCCCCACCCACGACGCACGCACCGCCACCCACGTCACCCCGCAGGGCGCCGCCTGGCTCGCCTCAGCGTCCGCACACCCGCACCGCACCCTCGCGCTCTGGGAAGCACGGGCCGCCGCTCCCGCCGTGTTGCCCTGCGGGACCGCCTTCGACGTCGTCAACGTGCCACTCGTGCTCGGGCGCCGCATGCTCGACCTGCTCCGGGCCGAGGGCCCCGGCTCCGGGCCCGTCGCCGTGCACCGCGGGCGGATGTTGCTCTTCGCCGCCACGGGGACCGCCCACCGGCTCCCCGCGCTGCTGGCCTGGGAGGAGTGGGGCGGTTCCTTCGCCGCACCCCTGTGCCACGGCCCCGGCGACGCGGTCACCGTCCCGCCGCTCGCCACCACGCCCGGGCCGTCGCGCTGGCTCGTGGCCCCCGCCAGCCGCACCCCTTGGCTCCCCGGACCGGAAGCCCTCCTGTGGGCGTACGTCCGCGCCGCCCGAGCTGCGGATATCGATTTTTCCTTCCAGCCATCTCCCTGCTAATGTCTTCCTCGTCAGCAAGCGCCGCTAGCTCAGTTGGTTAGAGCAGCTGACTCTTAATCAGCGGGTCCGGGGTTCGAGTCCCTGGCGGCGCACAGACGGAAGAAGGCCCCCACGCGAGTGGGGGCCTTCTTCGTCGTGTCACCCTCGCGCCCCCGGCGCGCCTCCGCCGTCGGCAGGGCCGCGCGCGAGCGCTAGGTCGTGATCTTGACCGTGTACGCGCCCGACGGGGTCCGGTCCGCCACCTCGATCCTGATCCGTTCCCCCGGCACCGTGAACGCCTGCCCCACTTCCAGTGGCGCGTCCGCCAGCGGCGGGTACACCGAGCGGTCCCAGCACGCCTCCGTGCCCGGGTGCCCGTCGAACACCTCGATCGGGCCGCCGCCCGAGGCCGCCTCGTTGCGCACCCGGTAAACCAGGACCCCCTCCGTGCAGGTGTCGCCGTCGTTGCCCGCAGAGCCGCGCGCCTCGACGGCGATCGCGCTGCCGGGGCCCGTACGGATCACTGCGAGCCGGGTCCCGCCCGTGGCGCCCGGCACCGGGACCTGCGCCAGCGGCTGCAGGGTGTGCATCGAGGAGCCCGACTGCACACAGTCGACCTGGGTCGCGTCCAGCCAGCCCAGCTTCCACTTGTGCCAGGCGAACAGGTCGGGCGCCATCCCGAACTGGCTGCCCATGACGTCCCAGTCCCCGACGTAGGTGTCCCAGTCGCCCTTGCCGTCCGTCGGCCGGTGGTAGAGGTCGGGCAGGTCGAAGATGTGCCCGGTCTCGTGCGCCAGCACGTTCCGGTCCGGCGGGTGCCGCTCGAAGACCGTCACGATCCGCCGCAGGTCGGCCCCGTCGGCCCTGATCGGCTGGTCGAAGTTGACGACCTTGGTGGCGTCCGAGTCCACTCCGGGCGCGTCCGGGTCGGCGACGAAGTACACGACGTCGTACTTGCCGAAGTCCACCTGCCGGTCAGCTGCGGCGACCGCGTCCCGCAGGTAGGCCGCCCGGTCCCGGGCCGCCCAGTCACGCCGTATCCCGTACGCCGTGGACGGCTTGGGCATCCGGATCCACTGCTTCTGCGGATGCGGGACCAGGCGGAACCTCCCGTACGAGGCCCGCTCGAAGAAGTCGCTGGTAGCCGGGAAGTAGTCACCGGTCAGCTCCTTGGTCGTCAGGGTGGTCCGGTGGTCCGGGAAGGACAGGAAGACAATGACCGCGTCGAGGGTCTGCGCCGGTCTGGGGTAGGCGCGGTTCCAGGTGTCCAGACCGAGGGAGTGGTGCGCCGAGGTACGGGTCAGGGCGCACGGCCCGGCCCCGGAGTCGGCGACCGCGGGACCCGCGACGAGCGACATGGCGGCGAGTGCTGCCAGGGAGGTGAGCGCAGCCGCCGCACTCCTCATGCGGGAGCGGTCCACTCCCCCGGGTGTCTGCTGTCGCCGCACATCGACCTCCGGTGGTGGATTCGTGCCATCTCGTACCACCTTGAGGCGATTGTCTTACTTATGCCCTGTTCCGCTGCCCCACACGAGTGAGCGCCACGGCAAGCCGGTGACCCGGGGGGTCACCCACATGCCTACAGAACGTCACGACCGATCACCCAAGATCAGGAGGCGACTTCCCGCGCTCAGAGCTGCGCAGAAACGATCGCCCGGGGTCGGGGCGCCTAGACGTCAGCACACCGAAGTCCCGTGCCCCACACGGCGACGCCGCTGGATAGGGCCGTACGGTGCCTCTATGATCGGCACACTTTCCTGCACGGACACTCACGAGCACTGCGGGAGCCAACGGTGAGCGGAACCTCAGAGGGAACCGGTTCGGCGGCCGACCGCAACCCATCGGTCATTACGGAACGTCACCAAGCAGTGCCGGCCGTGCCGACGACGCCGCCCCGCACCGAGTCCGAACTGCGCGACTACCGGGCCGCCTTCAACGCGGCCCACCTCGCCATGGCGGTCGTCGACCGCGGCGGCTACGTCGTCGCGGCCAACACCGCCCTGGCCGGGCTCCTCGGTACGGAGCCGCACGCCCTCGTCGAGCAGTGCGCGGCCGACCTGGTCGACCTGGGCGCCGAAGCCCGTACCTGGCAGGCCTACCAGGAAGTGCTGCGCGGCCGTCAGGCCCGATTGCGCTGCACCCGACGCCTCAAACACCCCGACGGGCACTCCCTGTGGACCGAGGTCACCCTCGGCCCCGTGCCCGGAACCCGGAACGTACTGCTGTCCGTCGCCGACATCAGCGACCGCCGCGACCTCCAGGCCCGGCTGCGGCACCTCCAGATGCACGACCCGGTGACCCGACTGCCCAACCGGGCGCTGTTCTTCGAGCGGCTTTCCGCCGCCCTGGAGGCCTCCTCCTACGAGCATGGCGGCACCGGCCGGATCGGCCTGTGCTACCTGGACCTGGACGGGTTCAAGGCGGTCAACGACACCCTCGGCCACCGGGTCGGCGACCGCCTGCTGACCGCCGTCGCGGCCCGGTTGACCCAGTGCGCCGACCAGTCCGGGTACGGGCGCACCGGCGGGCACCTGGTCGCACGGCTCGGCGGCGACGAGTTCGCCCTGCTGGTCGAGGACTCCACCGGCACCGAACAGCTCGTGGACCTGGCGCGCAGCGTACTGGCGGCCGTGCAGGAGCCGTTCGACCTGGCCGGACAGCGACTGTCGGTGTCGGCGTCGATCGGCGTCGTGGAGCGGCCGACGGACGGCACCTCGGCGACCGGACTGATGCAGGCCGCGGACACGACCCTGTACTGGGCGAAGGCGGACGGCAAGGCCCGCTGGACGCTCTTCGACCCGGAGCGCAACGCACACCGCATGACGCGCCAGGCGCTCAGCTCGACGCTGCGGCCGGCGGTGGAGCGGGGCGAGTTCCAGCTGGAGTACCAACCGCTCGTGGACCTGGAGAGCGGGGCGGTGCGCGGGGTGGAGGCCCTGGTCCGCTGGAACCACCCGCAGTTCGGCACGCTGACGCCGAATCGGTTCATCGGAATCGCGGAAGAGGACGGATCCATCGTCCAGTTGGGCCGCTGGGTGCTGCGGACCGCCTGCCGGCAGGCCCGGCGCTGGCAGATCGAGCAGCCCAGCGACGCGCCGGTCTTCGTGTCCGTCAACGTCGCCGTGCGGCAGGTGTGGGACTCGGACCTCGTGGGCGATGTAGCGGAGATCCTGGCCGAGACGGGACTGGCACCGCAGCTGCTCCAGTTGGAGCTGACCGAATCGGCCGTGATGGGCTCGGCGGGGCGGCCGTTGCAGGCCCTTCAGGCGCTGAGCGACATGGGCGTGCGGATCGCCATCGACGACTTCGGCACCGGGTACTCCAACCTGGCCTACCTCAGCCGACTGCCGGTGTCCGTGCTGAAGCTGGACGGCTCCTTCGTACGGGGCTTCCGCTACGAGGAGGGCACCCACCCGAACCCGGCCGACGAGACCATCGTCGAGGCCCTGGTGCAGCTCGCGCACCGGCTGGGCCTGACGGTGACCGCGGAGTGCGTGGAGACCGCCGGACAGGCAGCCCGGCTGCGTCGCGTCGGCTGCGACACGGGCCAGGGCTGGCTGTACTCACGCGCGGTGGCCCCGGAACTGATCGCCGAGATGATCGGCCACCAGGCGCAGGCGCAGGTGGCCGCCGACGGGCCCGCCGCGCACCCCCTGGCGTGAAGGAACCCGGGCGGGCCGCGGGGCGGGCTGCCCCTCGTCCGCGGCCCCATCGGACGGGTGGTCAACGTGCCGGGCGGCCCCTGACGGCCCTCCGATAGCCGCAATGACGGCGGTGATCGAGGGTGATCGCCAGTGGCCGAAAATCGCCCGTTCGGGATCGGACAACCGGATTACTCTGAAACGATCTTTTTCGCCGCCGCGACCCGGTGAGCGATCCGTTCGACCAAGGGGGAACCATGAATCCGACCCGAGCTGCGCTCGTCCTGACCGCGACCGCGCTGGCCCCGGTCCTGCTGCTCTCCACGCCGTCCTTCGCCGCCGGCACGGCCGCCGCGCCGGTCACCGTGGCCGCGGTCGTGGGCTCGGACGCGGACAACGCCGTCGCCATCGCCAAGCTGCTGGCCGACCCCGCCTCCGGGAAGGCCGTGAAGCGGGAGGCCAACAAGGCCCTGGACGGCACCCCTGCCGACCGCGTTGCCTTTCTGACCACCGGCCTCGCGCTCGCTCAGGACGAGGACAACGCCTTCGCCATCGTCAAGCTCCTCGCCGACCCCGCCAGCGGCAAGGCCGTGAAGCGGGAGGCCAACAAGGCGCTCAGCGGCACCGCCGCCGACCGGACCGCGTTCCTGAAGACGGGCCTGCGTCTCGCCCAGGCCGAGGACGACCGCGTGTCCGTCGTACGGATCCTGGCCCGCCCGGGCATCAGCGACGCGCTGCGCGTGGCGGCGGAGAAGGCGCTGAACGGCACCCCGGAGGAGCTCCGGTACTTCCTGACGGTCGGCCAGTACCAGGTCTGACCGGTCGCGGCAGCCCCCGCCGAGGGGGC